>QHWY01000220.1 GCA_003223875.1 Acidobacteriota bacterium
GAGACGGGATTCGAACCCGCGACCAACGGCTTGGAAGGCCGTGACTCTAGCCACTGAGTTACTCCCGCGTTTCCTGGAGCCCACGACCAGAATTGAACTGGTGACCTCGTCCTTACCAAGGACGCGCTCTGCCAACTGAGCTACGTGGGCAAATCGATCGATGGACAGGGGAGGATTCGAACCTCCGTAGCCCGCAAGGAGCGGCAGATTTACAGTCTGCTGCCATTAACCGCTCGGCCACCTGTCCGCGCCTTCTTAGCCTCGGGCCGCGCTGAACGCATTTTGCTGAAAAGTTGAGTCCAAAACGCCAGGAGCTGGCGAAGGGAATTGAACCCCCGACCTGCTGATTACAAGTCAGCTGCTCTACCAACTGAGCTACGCCAGCATCGACAAATTTATGATTGTAACACACGAACTTAGGGCGTCAACGGGCTGTTCGGTTAAAAAATTGCTAGCGCCTCTCCTTGCAGCGAAACTGCCGCAAAGCCGTTTTCGTCTGCTGTACCGGCGGTCTATGACCGCCGGTACTTCGTTGATTCTGCAAAAACCGGCGCTCATAGAGCGCCGCTACAGTAGGAACCGAAACCCGCTATTCCGTAGTTTTGCAACACCCTCTGCAGAGCAGGGACGGCGCGACAGCCGAAGGCTGGAGCCCCGGGGTGGTGGTTTCGGCGATAACGCGGCGCGCCGATCTTCTATTGAGACTGCGCCCTATCGGGCTCGCGCTTCGCGCCACCCCGTCTGCGCCTTACGGCGCAGCCACTCCTCCTCTGCGAGGAGGGGAATGCAAGCGCTGCCTCACAACCTCATATAAGATGACCCCAGCAGCAACCGAGACGTTCAGGGAAGCGATCTTTCCGAGCATTGGCAGCCGTACCAGGGCATCGCAGTGTTCCCGTACAAGACGCCGCAGGCCACGATGTTCGCCTCCAAACACCAAAGCAATAGGACCTGTATAGTCAAAGTCCGTCCATTCCCGGGTTCCCGCCGGATCAATTCCGACAATCCAGACTCCACGCTGTTTCAGTTCGTCGATTCCATTGACTAGATTCTTGACGCGCACGATCGGAACGTAGGCCGAGGCGCCGGCCGATGCCTTAACAACGGTAGCGGTGAGTGGTGCAGAATGCCGCTCGGGCACAAGGATTCCTGAAGCGTTACTGGCTTCCGCAGTCCTGATGACCGCCCCGAGATTATGGGGGTCTTCTACGCCGTCAAGAACAACAACGAGCGGTCTCTCCCGCTGGAACAATACTTCGAAATCTGCATACGACAGCGCGGCCGTAATGGCAACGATGCCCTGATGCCCGCCGCCTTCTGCCATCCGATCCAGCACGGATCGTTCTTCTTTTCGAATCGGAATGTCCCGCTTGCGGGCGAGATCGAGAATCGCCTGCAATTTGACCGAATGCCCTTCGCGCGCAACGTGAACGCGTTCGATCGGCAGCCGCTCGGAAGCCAAAGCTTCATACACGGCATGGATGCCGCAAATGCGATTCGTCATTCCAGGAACACGAGCGCCACGGCTTCGGCAGCGATAGCTTCTTCGGCGCCCACAATTCCGAGGTGCTCCATTGTTTTGGCTTTCACGTGGACGTTATTGGCAGGAATGCCGAGAACCTCGGCGATCTTCGCTTGCATTTCGGGAAAATACGGCAGCAATTTCGGGCGCTGAGCGAGAATATTCGAATCAATGTTGCCGATTTCGTAACCTTTTTTGCGAATGAAATCGGCCGTACGCCGAAGGAATTTCAAACTCGAAACTCCCTTGTAACGATTGTCCGTATCGGGAAACATCTCGCCGATATTGCCGAGGCCGCAGGCGCCAAGCAGGGCGTCGGTGATGGCGTGGCTCAGAACGTCGCCATCGGAATGCCCGATCAGACCTTTTTCATGCGCGATCTGCACGCCGCCCAAGACGAGGGAGGTCGATGGACCCAACCGATGCAGATCGAAACCAATCCCGATACGAAATTTCACGGTCGTGCCTTTGCTTCTGCCTTTTCTTCCTCGAGGAAAGCACGCGCCAGGGTCAGATCGGTGGGCCGGGTAATTTTAATATTCCGCTCCGAGCCGCGCACAATGGCGACCGGGCGCCCGAGCCTCTCGACAAGGCTGGATTCATCCGTGCCGTAATACTCATCCTTGCGCGCGCGGTCGAATGCTTCTTTCAAGATTTCGGTGCGAAATACTTGTGGCGTCTGAGCCAGAACCAGATGCTCTCGCGTCAATGTCGATTCGATCACATCCTTCTCCACCTGCTTGACCGTCTCCACAATGGGCACGCCCAGAACGGCCGCGCCGGTCCGTTCCGCCTGGCGCACGGCATTTTCGATATCGTCTATGGAGACGAATGGGCGCACACCGTCATGGACGGCGACAATATCGGTACCCGACTGGAGATGATTCAGGCCGGAGGCGACGGAATCCTGCCGCCTCTCGCCACCTTCCACGACGACGATGGATTTTTTAAATCCGGCCGATTTCACCAGATCGCGAACCTCTTCCACCGAGTCACGCGGCGCTGTGACGATGATGTAATCGATCACAGAAGAGACATCGAATTTGCGGATTGTGTGAATGATGATCGGAGTGCCGTTCAAGGCGAGAAGCTGCTTCGGGCGATCCGCTTTCATCCGGCGCCCGAAGCCAGCGGCAGCGATGATTGCGCCGACCTTCATAAGGAAGATCAGTGCGAAACTTCCGTTTGCGCCTGCCGTTCCGGTGCGCGTTCAGGACGCGGATCGGGGTGGCTGTTCCGTTCCGGACGGTCTTCGCGTGGCGGATGATGCGACATTTCGGCGCGTTTTTCCTCGTACCGGCCAAAGATCATCTTTCCCGCCGTCGTTTGCAGCACGCTGGTGACGGACGACTCGACGGTCTTGCCGATCATCTTGCGCGCGTTGTCGACGACCACCATCGTACCGTCGTCCAGATAAGCAATACCCTGATTGAATTCCTTTCCTTCTTTCAGGATGAATACCTTCATGGTTTCGCCCGGCAAGTACACCGGCTTGAGCGCATTCGCAAGCTCGTTGATATTCAGTACCTCCACACCGCGGAGCTGCGCAACTTTGTTCAGGTTGAAATCGTTGGTGACAATCTTCGCGTCCAGCTCTTTGGCCAACTCGATGAGCTTCATATCGACTTCGCGAATCGCCGGGAAATCGTTTTCGACAAACTGCACTGTGATCCCAGCCATTTTCTGGATCCGCTGAAGAATATCGAGCCCGCGCCGGCCGCGGTTGCGTTTCAGCGTGTCAGCCGAATCGGCGACTTGCTGAAGTTCGCGCAACACGAAGTGCGGTATGACGAGGATGCCATCCAGAAATCCGGTCTCACAGATATCGGCTATCCTTCCGTCGATGACGACACTCGTGTCCAGGATTTTGTACGATTTCTTGGGCGGACGCTCTCCTCCGAAGACACCCCCGAGTGCGGACAGGTTCAGCAGGTCCCCTTTGTTGGCGCCGACGACAAGCCCGACATACGTCATTAAGAACAGAATGAACAGCTTAATGAATGAGAGCGAATTCGTCTCGAAGACCGTGTCCGTGAGCATGTGGCTGATCAGGGAAGCTCCCGTGATCCCCATGATCGAGCCGATCGCCGCGCCGATCAAACGTTTCAACGTTGCCCGTTTGAGCCTGTGTTCGAAATAAATGATACCGACAGCGCTCGTAAGCCCAAGAAGGATCGTATACAGCCCCCTGAAACCAAAGGGCTGAATGAAATACGCAACCAACGTCAGCGTGATTGCAAAAATCAGACGCACAATCACAATATCGACCAGGTAGTTTTGTTCTTTCCCCTGGATTTCCGCCGCTAGAACTTTAGGCGGCGGAGGTGCTTTCGTTTCTTTTCCTCTCATGAAACACCTTTGTCCGTATTTGAATCGAACCGCCTATTAAACGATGCAGACCACTCCTCGCGGCGGATTATAGCCCACCGATCGAGATAAATGTACTGAAAATCAGGCATCTACGAGAACAACGCTTCCTGGGCTTCTCTGAGATCGCGCACACGTACGGTTTCCATCGCGGAATGTAATTCGGGCGCCACAGATTGGGATGGGACAATCCCGCGTGTGAATCCAAGTGTGGCGGCTTCTTTCAAACGAATCTCCGGAAACATCGCCGGCCGAATTTCGCCGCCAAGCCCAACTTCACCGAAGATCACCGTCGATGCGCCGACCGGACGGTTGAACAGGCTGGAAAGAATCGAGCCCACGATCGCCAGGTCGGCTGCAGGCTCTTCGACCTGCAGGCCTCCGGCTACATTGAGATAGATGTCTTGATCCCACAAATTCACTCCAACTCTTTTCTCCAACACCGCCGCCACTAAAGCCAAGCGCTGCGGATCGACACCCGTGGCCAATCGCCGCGGCGTGCCGAAGTGTGTTCTCGACACCAGCGCCTGGATCTCGATCAGTAACGGCCGTGATCCTTCCATCGAACACAGAACGACCGATCCCGGTTTCATGGACTCTGTTTGTGATAGAAAAAGCGCAGATGGTTTTTCAACCGGCTTCAATCCGGTAGAGGCCATCTCGAATATCCCCAGCTCATGCGCTGGTCCAAACCGATTCTTAATCGTCCGCACAACTCGATGCGGATGTTGCCGCGGCCCCTCGAAATAAAGAACCGTGTCGACGATATGTTCCAAAGCCTTGGGGCCGGCTATGGCGCCGTCTTTGGTAATGTGCCCGATGAGAAAAACCGGTACATGATTTTTTTTCGTCCAGAACAGAAGCTGAGAAGCCACCTCACGCACTTGCCCAATGCTGCCGGGCGCCATCTCGAGTTTTTCGCTGAACGTGGTTTGAATGGAATCGATGATCACGGCCTTGGCCTTCAAATGCTCGGCCGCCGCGAGAATTCTCTCGACCGACATCTCCGCGTAGATGTGCAGGCCCGTTGTGCGAATCGAAAGCCGCTCACCTCGCAGCTTGATCTGGTGCGCGGATTCCTCACCCGATGCATAAAGAACGACGAATGATTCGGCAAGATGAGAGGCGACGTCGAGCATGAGCGTCGATTTACCCACACCCGGATCGCCACCAAGTAACACTAGCGCGCCGGCGACTACTCCGCCGCCAAGGACACGATCGAATTCGGCAATGCCCGTTTGAACGCGCGGAGCTTCGACACCTGTAATTTCCGTAAAGCGGATTGGCGACGAGTCCCACGAGGCGGGTGCGTCTATGGCTGCGGCTGTGATCCGCTCTTCAACAAACGTATTCCACTGCTGGCATGAGGGACACCGGCCAATCCATTTCGGTGAAGTCGCGCCACATTGTTGGCATACGTATTGGGTTTTACTTTTCACCCTGCAGCTACTCTTGCACCGCAGGGGCCCAATTAAGGACCATCCGGATGGGCTTTGCACAAAAAGTGCATGATGTCGGGCTCTCCCGCTGTAGCGGCGGTCTATGACCGCCGACAATACGGCAATTTGCGAGATCGCCGGCGGTCATAGACCGCCGCTACAGCGGCCATTCTCGACTTTCTGTGCAAAACCATCCGGATGGTGATCCAATTTGGGAAGTTATGACATTTCGCCCCGAAGCGGCGTGAGACGATAGCCCAGCGCGCGAGCGCGGGCGTTCGTGTTCGTGCATGTCATAGCCCCGAAGGCGCGGCAGATTTGAAGCATCTGCCGCCGCTTCGCGGCTTGTGTCCGCTCGGAAATCAAGCCCAGGGCTAACGCCCTGGGCTAGGTTCTGTTGCCGCTTCGCGGCTTGGGCAACACGCCCTGACGCCCTGGGCTAATGTGTTGACGCCGCTTCGCAGTTAATTCGCCAAGTAGCGCGACTTCAGTATCTCGAGATGATGTTCGGTATGACCGCCAATCAAATAGGCTAGAGCGCGCACGCTGATCGGGTTGTTATTTGCCGTCCCGCGGCGTGTCCACGCGACCGGATCCAGATGGCCAAGCAGATCGATCGTGGAACGGCGAACGACTTCGAACTCGGTGGCGAGATCTTTCATCGGCACATTGGCATGACTCGCATGTTCGGCCCAAAGATCCTGGTCAAAACCGGGAAGCGTTGTCCTGTCATTCCGGGAGAAGACAAGAGCGCGATACGCAAAGACGCGTTCGGTATCGATAACGTGTCCGACGACCTCCTTTACCGTCCACTTGCCGGCTGCGTATCTGTAATTTGCCTTATCTTCATCGATGCGACGCAACAGATTCGCTATTCCCACGAGCTGCTGCTCGAGAAACTTCATGATCTCGTCGCCGGGGACTTTGCTGATATAGCCGATCTGATAATCGGCCAATTCTGAAGTGTCTGGTCTTCCGATTGTTAATGTCGCCATAAGAAATGCTACTGAAGATCGAGCAGAGTTTCAAAACGTGTGAATTCACGAAGGAACGCGAGTTTCACGACGCCTGTGGGGCCGTTGCGTTGTTTGGCAATGATCAATTCGGCGAGGCCGGCGTTTTCATCCGAAGGCTTGTAAAGCTCTTCGCGGTAGATGAACATCACGACATCCGCATCCTGCTCAATCGAACCCGACTCACGCAGGTCGGAAAGCTGCGGCTTGTGGTCACCCTGGCGTTGCTCGGGAGCGCGGCTCAACTGTGAGAGCGCAACGACGGGGACATGCAGCTCCTTGGCGAGCGCCTTTAATCCACGGGAGATGCCGGAGATTTCTTGCGTTCGGTTTTCGACGCGCCCATAACCCGACATCAATTGCAAGTAATCAACGATGACAACACTCAGTCCGCGCTCGGCTTTCAGCCGCCGGCATTTCGCGCGCATTTCCATGACCGTCAGCGTGGAGGAATCGTCGATGTACATCGGGGCCTGCGTGGTTCGTCCTAATGCATCGATCAATCTGCGAAAGTCGTCTTTCCCCAGATATCCCGTGCGCACCTTGTGCGCGTCGACGCGTGCTTCTGCGCAAAGCATGCGCATCAGGAGCTGTTCCTTCGACATCTCCAGGCTGAACATACCCACCGGCAAATTCTTGTGAAGCGCGACGTTCTGAGCGATGTTCAGGCACAGCGCCGTTTTGCCCATCGATGGCCGAGCCGCGAGAATCACCAAATCTCCCGGCTGCATACCGGACGTGAGCCGATCGATGTCGCGAAATCCGGTCGCGACACCGGTGATCATTTCCCGCTCGGTATACAACTTCTCGAGCAGCTTTGTCGCGGGCAGCTCCATGTCTTTGACGGAAACGAAACCGCCGCGCAGCCGCTTCTCTGAAAGATCGAAAAGCGCTTGCTCGGCGCGGTCCAATATCTCTTCAGCGGGCTCGGCCTGATCGAAGGATTCGGCCATGACCTTGTGGGCGACGTTGACCATCTGCCGGAGCAATGATTTCTCGCGAATGTATTCGATGTAGTGGTCGATGTTGACCAGATGCGGAATGCCTTCGAGAAGACTAGCCAGATAGCTGATTCCTCCAGCAGCTTCGAGTTGCGACGAGCGGACCAACTCCTCCTGGATCGTTATCAAATCGATCGCTTTCGATTTTTCGATCAGCTCGACCATTTTGCGGTAAATAACGCGGTGGCCGTCCAGGTAAAAGTCTTCGGGCTTGAGGTACTCAATTACCCGATAGTAGTTTTCGTTGTTGACTAGTACTGCGCCGAGAACGGATCTCTCGGCGTCGATGTTATGAGGAAGTGCTCGTTCGAGAGATTGGGTAGACATAGAAATTTCGAATCGCCGATTTGAAATCTGGAATGCGCATTTTAAACGCAATCGATTCGCGATCGACGATTCGAAATTCGAAACATAGACTACGCTTCGGGTTCCGCTTCAACCTTTAGCTTGACATGCGCTGTGACGTCTTTAAAGAGCCGAATCGGAATGGAAAATTCACCGAGCGTCTTGATGTGATCGTCCATATGGATCTTTCTCTTTTCAATCTGGAAACCTTTCTTTTCCAGCTCATCGGCCACATCGGAATTTGTTACGGATCCATATAGCGCGTTCTGTTCGCCAACTTTGCGCCGAATCATGAGTTCAATGTTGTCCAGGGTTTGTTTGAGGCTTTCCGCGTCACCTTTTTGTTTCGTTTCCTTCCTCAACAACGACTGCCGTTCGAATTCAATGACCTTCAAGTTTCCGGGAGTCACCAAATACGCCAGTTTCCTCGGCAACAGGTAATTGCGCGCATAGCCATCCGCCACTTTGACGACCTGGCCGGCGCGTCCGAGATTGTCGATCGTTTCTCTGAGTATGACTTCCATCGATCCTCCGCAGCAATTCGGGGACAGACACCGAATTGCTGAAGTACAAGAAATTCGCTGTCTATCCGGAATTACTCAGTTGCAAAAGGTAAAAGAGCAATATTTCTAGCTTTCTTGATTGCGTCGTTGAGCTGGCGTTGGTGTCTCGAGCAAACTCCGGAGATTCTACGCGGCATGATCTTGGCGCGCTCGGGAACGAACTGCGAAAGCAGTTTCACATCTTTGTAGTTGATCACGTCGATGCGCTCGACACAGAACTTACAAACTTTCTTCCGGCGGTAATATTGCTTCTGCCCCGCCGGCCGTTTCTCTTTGACGGATCTCATTGCATGGCCTCTTCTATGGATTGCGCGGGAGCCGCAGTGGCACCCCTATCGCGGCGTGCAGCGCGCTTCTGCCGGTAATTTCGAATCTTCTCCAGCCTGCGGGCTTCTTCATCGGTGCGCACGGTAATGTACTTGATGATTGGGTCCATAACGCGCAATCGCCGTTCGCACTCTTTGATGATGTCGCCGTTGGCAACGATGACAAAAAGCACGTAGTAGCCCTCCCGGTGCCTATCGATTTCGTAGGAAAGGCGGCGTTTGCCCATCTTTTCGATCTTTTCGATCTTACCGCCACCGGTAGTGACGATGCCTTCGATTTGAGCGTTGATCTTGTCAATCTCTTCCTCGGGTATAGTCGGATTGACGATGAACATGATTTCGTAATTTCTCATTTAACTTTCCTTCTCGCTCTTTTCGCGAAGATCCAACCCGTTGTAATGCGACATGGCTTTTTCAACGCCCTCTGCAATGAGCGTCACAACAGCCTTTACCGCAAGGTCCTCAGCTTGATCCAGCAGTTCCCGGTCAATCTTCGCCACTGGCGACAAAACGAAGTCGCGAACACCGTCGATCGTCCGGTCCGGCTGAATCCCAATCCGGATCCGCAAGAATTCGTCGGAGCCGAGGGTCGAAATAATTGATTTTATCCCATTATGGCCACCGGCCGAACCTTTTTGCCGGATACGAATTTTCCCAAGGGGCAGCGCAACGTCATCATAGGCGACGATCACATCCTGAGCTGTGGCTTCGAAACGATCGAAGAGCGATGACATGACTGCGCCGCTGTTGTTCATATACGTTTGTGGCAGGACCAGTACCGCGGATTGCCCGCCCAGTGTCGTTACGGCGGAAATCAGGGCTGGACCATAGCGTTCCTTGATCTGAACGTTCTCACCTTCGGCGATCCGCTCGAGAACACGAAAGCCAGCATTATGATACGTGCCGGCGTATTCTTCGCCCGGATTGCCCAGCCCAATGATGAGCCACATCAAAAAAATGGCACTCCCATGGATGGCTTGAGCGCCATCCGGCGGGCGGAGCCCGCGAACCGGTAGGGCGCAGCCATCAAACATGGATGGTAGCCGCAGTGCAGCGGGTTCCCGCTGCTATTCGGCCGGAGCTTCCTCTTCTTCTTTCTTGCCCTTCTTGATGACCTCGGGTTCGGCAGTCGGTGCAGCGGCCGCGGCTTCGCCCTCTGCGACCGGTGCGGCAGCAGCAACTGGGGCCTCTTCTTCTTTCACCGAGATGACATGGACAACCACCTGGTCGGCAGCTTGCAGCACTTTGACCTTGGGTGGAGCCGGAACGTCGGAAACGCGAAGAGATTGGTTGATCCCGAGATCCGTCACGTCCACGTCAATCCGTTCCGGAATGTCACCCGGCAAGCATTCGACTTCGATTTCGCGGATGACCAATTCGAGAATTCCAGCATCGACTTTCACGCCGCGCGCTTCGCCGACGACGTGTATGGGCACCGTCACCCGAATCGCGACATCCATCGCGATCCGGTAGAAATCCGCATGTAAGAAGCTCTCTTTGACGGGATCGACCTGCCAGTTTTTGAGAATGGCGTTGGTGGGACCGTGATCGGCAATATCGAGCTTTAGAATCGTATTGCGCCCCGCTTCGGAACGAAGCACCCGCTGCAACGCCTTCGGATCAACGGCAACCGCGAGGTTTCCTGCCTTTCCGCCGTAGACAATCCCGGGCACCAAACCTCGCCGGCGCAATCGTCGAGCCGCGTTTTTTCCACGATCGGGGCGATTCGTCGCATTAACTACAATTTCAGCCATAACACTTCCTTGGACTGTAGCGGCGCTCTATGAGCGCCGGTTTTCGACAATCTTGAAGATCGCCGGCGGTCATCGACCGCCGCTACAGTTGATTTATATGAATAACACGCTCACTGATGTCTCGTCGTGAATCGACTGCACGGCCTGCGCCAGCAACTTGCCAACGCTGAGCACCGAAATCTTTTTACATTTCCTCGCTTCGCTATGGAGAGGAATGGTATTTGTCGCCACGACTTCGACCAAACCGGAATTCTGAATGCGCTCGACCGCCGGCCCGGAGAGCACCGGATGCGTGCAACATGCATAAACCTTTGTCGCACCGTCTTTGATAAGCGCTTCGACAGCCTTCACCAGCGTACCGGCCGTATCGATGATGTCGTCGACGACGAGACAGGTGCGGCCCCGCACATCACCGATCACGTTCATCACCTGGGCCACATTCGCCTCGATACGCCGCTTGTTCATGATAGCCAGCTCCGCACGCAACCTTTTGGCAAACGCCCGGGCGCGTTCGACGCCCCCGGCATCTGGAGACACGACGGTGAGGTTGGGCAGATTCAGTTTTTGAAAATGCTCGACCAAAACGGGCGCAGCGAACAAGTGATCCACCGGTATGCTGAAGAACCCCTGAATTTGGGGCGCATGCAGATCCATCGTCAGCAAACGATCGGTCCCGGATGCCACGAGCAAGTCCGAAACCACCTTCGATGAGATCGGAACCCTTGGCTTGTCCTTCCGATCCTGGCGCGCGTATCCGAAATAGGGCAGCACCGCCGTGATTCGCCTGGCCGAAGCACGCTTGAACGCGTCGATCATCAAGAACAGCTCGATCAAATTCGTGTCCACCGGCGGACACGTCGGTTGCACGATGAATACGTCAGCCCCGCGAACATTTTCGAGAATCTGAAAGTAGATCTCACCGTCACTAAACCGGGTGACCGAGGATTTGCCGAGCTCGCACTCGAGATACTCGCAAATTTCGTTCGTGAGCGCGCTGTTTGCCGTGCCCCCAAATATTTTCAGTTCATTGCTCACGAACGGATTCTCCGTTGTTTTAGCGTCGGGCCCACCGGCCAAGCTACTGTCGGTACCTACCTCTTTGATAGCTATTTGGCCGGTCCCCCCACGCCCATTGTTTTAGCGTCGGGCCCACCGGCCAAGCTACTGTCGGTACCTACCTCTTTGGCTATTTGGCCGGTCCCCCCACGCCCGTTGTTTTAGCGTCGGGCCCACCGGCCAAGAAATTCGGGGTCAGACCCAAATTTTCTTGGGTTGCAGAAAATAGGGTCTGACCCCGAATTTCTCGGCCGGTCCCCCCACGCCCATGGTATTACTGGGGCGGAAGGATTCGAACCTTCGAATACAGGTTCCAAAGACCTGTGCCTTACCACTTGGCCACGCCCCAAAAAATCTGCAGATTCTACTCTTCAACCATTCTCTGGAAATACTCCCAACGCGGCAACGGTTTTGTCACTTTCACGCGAAACTGCCGTCCCATTACGGACGCAGCCCGAACCGCCTCGGAAACCATCTGAAATTGACCGAAGATTGCAGAGCCGCTGCCGGACAGTGCCGCGCGATAAGCGCCCAGCGCCAACAACTCGTCTTTGATTCTGGCCAGCTCCGGATATCGCTGAAAAACCGGACCTTCAAAATCGTTCGTCCAGACGTCGGTCTCACAGGCGAAATCGCTTACGGCACAGAAACCCTCAATGTTATGGGATTTGTCCGGGAGGGTCAACCAGGAATAGGCTTCTGCGGTTGGTATCGCTACGCCCGGATCGACCAGAAGCAGCCAATAGTCCTCGGAATCGTCGAGTTTATAGACTTCATCGCCGCGTCCGGTACCCGCCGCTCGCCCGCCTAGAGCGAAAAAAGGAACATCGGAGCCGAGATTCCTGAGCGTCTGTGGAATTTCGTCGAAAGGCAGTGACCGCTTATACATGCGCTGCAGGCCGATGAAAGTGACCGCCGCATCCGCGCTGCCCCCGCCCAATCCCCGCCCGATCGGAACATTTTTGATCACGCAAATGCGTACGTTTGCGGTTATACCTGCAAGGCGCTCATACGCCCGCACCGCTCGAACAATCAGATTCGTCTCGTCCTCTGGTGTCCCCGGCGCGGAAAATTCAAAGCGGGGCGCCGGCTCCAACAGCATCTCATCCCACCAATCGATAGCCTGAAAGATCGTCCGCACTTCGTGATAGCCATCCTGACGCCGTCCAAGGATGCGCAAATCCAGATTAATTTTCGCGAACGCTCGCAACAGCATAAAGTCGGCTGAAGAACCGCGGCTTGAAGACGCCGAGGCGAAAAAGCAATTTCATTCCGTAAAACGGCAGTGACCGGCCCACGAACCAAAACGGCAAAATGGGATCGGATCTCTCGATAGAAACATTGTTCGAATATCGCCGCAGTAAGCTTTCGAGGGATACGGGATCGAAAAAATGCAAATGGTCCGACGACAGCATGTGGGCATAGGTGACGTCGTTCTGTTTCATGAGGTCGATATTTTCGGAATTCGGAACCGTAACCAGAACGTTTTTCCGCGCGACGCGAAACGCCTCGGTCAACAATTTTTCCACATTAGGCACGTGCTCGATCACCTCAAAGATCAGGACTGAATCGAAGGATCGATCCAGAAACGGTAACGCGGAATCGGCTCCGACAACAGGCAATCCTAGGCCGGCTGCAGTCTGAAGATAGTCGACGTTGATGTCGCATCCCACGCATTTCCACCCCTCGTCAGCCAAAGCGCTGCCGTATGCGCCAAACCCGCAGCCTAAGTCGAGAACCGAAGTTCCCGCATGCCGGCGAGCGAACCGCACGAAAGCGCCGTAATGTTCGCCACGCCGGGCAGGAATCCCCGGTTTATAGAAATCGTCTCGGCTCCGCATTTCGTTTTTACCCTCTCCCTCTGGGAGAGAGAGTAGGGTGAGGGTATCAACATTTGAGCGCTCTTGGCGACCCTCAGCGGTCGATCCCGAGGCACGTCTGTGGATTTTTGGCGAGGATCCATGCATCCGCTCCGCCAGGAATCGTTGTGACCGTCACCGATCGGCTTACAGAACGATCGCGCGTGATCAGATAGCTAAATCCCCATTCGCAGAATATCCGCCTCCATTGCTGGGCGTAAATGAGGTCCGACAGAATGGCTTCCTGGCGAACCACCGAAGCGGGCACTCGCGAGATGTATCCGCCGAAGATCCTTTTTTGGAAAACTGTTTGGTAATAAAGCGGCCACGTGAACGATGATACCTGGTCGATCACAGCCCCGTCCGGAAGCTCTCGCAGCGTCTCAACATACGGGGGGATAACGGGCTCGGTGGAGGGCAGGGGCCTTGGATAGGATTCAAAAGCCCAGATGACGCAGCAAAGGGCAAGCGCGCACTGTTTCCACCTTGACCCGTTTTCCAGAAGCGCACCAATGCTGGCGGAGACCAATATTGCCAGGCTCAGTTGCACCATTACCATCATGCGAACCGGAACTCCCGACAAACGCAAAGGCGGCAACAGATTCACCAAGTAGCTGTAGGGTAAAGTCAGGGGATGCCAAGCTCGGCCATAGATCTGGAATCGAGTCCCAGATCTCAACTCATGTCCCGAGACATGGAGCCATGGACCCAAGCTGAAAACGAAAAATGCTAGACCCATCCATATCCAGGGCAGCAGATGGCTTGAGGATTCGCGTCGCTTCAGAATCCAGACACTGTAGGCACTCAAGATGAGCGAGGTCCACCCCACATAAACGCTGGTCTCATTGCCATTTCCAGTCCATCTACTCCAGATCGAAGCCGTCCATTCATGGAAACGCCAGTGGTAACTTGGTACGAATGGGGCCAGTAGATCCATGGAGAAGTCGTCGGCCGAATGCGCTCCCAACAGAGGGTCGACGTGATTCTGGTGGAACAACGCGCCGGTCAGAACGCCGGAAGTCATAAGGGTTGTCGCGATAAAAAGGAGCCAGGACGATCCGGAGTGGCTCGGGTGAAGTTCCGTGAGGAATTTCTTGGGCGCTTTGATTCTGCTCCAAGCCAGCAGGAACACGCTCCCCATGATTGCGTAAAGAAAGTAGTAGTAATCGCACAGGATCACGAGGAAGAGCGCCAGTGACGCGCCGATCGCCTGCCGATGCGAGGGTTTTTCTATGAATCGATGCCACAATAATAGAAATAGCGGAAGCCATTCCACCGATACGAGCTGCATGTGACCTTCGGCGTGCATGAAGTGGTAGCTTGAAAACGTGAACATGCTACCGCCGGCAACAGCTCCCCAGTACGAGCCCGTCAGTTCCAGGCAAAGAAGGAACGCGGTCCAGCCGCCCGCTACGAAGCTGAAGACGACCATGGCGTTATACGCTTCGACGAGCGTTACGAAACGCTGGAGAATGATTCCCATGAATCCATTAAAAGGGTTCAGCGTGTGGCCCAAGAGAGACGAACCACTGGGGTAATGGAGGAACTCTGTTCGCCAAGGATGGTGGCCAAGTTCCGTCACAGCTTTTTTCACCCACCACATATTCCATACGTTTTGCAGTCCATCGCCGACATCCCCGAAGAAATGGGTCGAGAAACGGCCCAGAAGGTGGGGTGAGAAGAAGAAGAAAAGGATGAGATAGAGGCCAACTGGAAGGAAAAGCCGATCGAATCGGTGAGGTCCTCGATGTTTGCTCATCGGATTTCATTACCCTCTCCCTCTGGGAGAGCGTAGGGCGAGGGTATCAGGATTTGCGCACTCTTGCGACCCTCACTCGACGTAGTCGCCGCTTGGCACGTGGGACCGAAAGAGTCTGGTGGCACAAACACCGATCGCGATTACAAACGGCACGGTCACCGGGTGCAGGTAACGGGTACTTGGTTCAACTTCGAGCATCTGTACAGTTGCAACCTGCAGGCCCGTGATCAGCACAAGAAACCACAACAGTCTGCGCTTACCCGGGCGCACCAGCGCGGCAGCCAGCAGGAGCGCCACCGGAGTGTGTAGCAAGAGTAGAAAGAACGGCCAGGAAGCTAGGTAGTACTGCCGCGTGAGACTCTTCATAAATGGAAGACCCCTTGCGTCCAGATGGTAATTGGAAAGAATTTTGAGTTGACCTGGCTCTAATTCCCTCATACCTGCTTCCTGGCGCATGCTTTCAGACATATATTCTCTGGAATAGAACAGCAGGTACGTCTGAACCGCCAGGCGGATGCAGCCAAAAGGATCGCGCCGAATCACGCGATAAGCGATGCGTTTGGCTTCCACATTGACTTGATAGTCGTCCTTTAATGCCTCCTTTAGCCTCGCTACTAGCCCCTCGGCAAGGTAGAGTTCGGCTTTCCGAGAGATGATCTGGTTCGGCCCGCTCGCATAGGCAAGCGGACGCGAGAGCACGGGAACCAACTCCGGAACATCGGTATCCGCAGGTGTGACAAGAGGCGACACCGTAGCTATCAGGAAATACCCGTCTGCATAGAGATATGCAGCGGGCAATTTTGACAGATATCCGTTCCAGTACTTATAAGCCGTGTGGAGGCCGACAAATAACGACACGCTCATCAATAGGTGGACAGCCAACTGGACACGGTTCCTCACGGGCAGGTATGCCATAAATGGACCGATGAGTGTGGTTGCCGCAACAAGAGGGACATACGTGAGCCGGAATGCGATGAGGACGACTCCTGCGACCTGAACAGCGATTAATACCCACATCTTTCGGGAATGGAGGTACTTCAGCACCAGCAACAGAAACACGGCGAAGAAGGCCGTGCTCACGCTCTCTGTCATCACGAACCGCTCATAGAGCAACTGCTGAGGTTCAATGGCAACCGCCACCGCCATGGCTGCTGCAATAAAGAATGGCGCACGGAAGAAGCGGACGAGGATCAACGCCGTGACCAGCGCCGTTACGATTCCCGCGCAAGTCTGAACGGCGACCAGCGAGGACAGCGAACGAGCTCTCGTCGTAACGTTATAGACGAGAAAGCCGTAAACGAAGGACCGGTCCGGTGGAATCCATCCCAACATTGCCGTGGTGAGATAACTCATCGAGTCACCAAGGACAAACTGGGGATTCGAATCCAGTACAAACACCGCCAGCTTTGCGAGTCCGAGGAAACTCGCCAGCGCCCACCATAAGGACGCCGGCGTGCTGCTCAAGTGTGCACGTGTGCTCATGAGTGTGCAGAAGCCTTGAAGGTTTGCCCCCAGACGGAGAGTACATCCTACAACCGAACTTCCGGTACACGTCAACTGGAGGTGAGAAGTGGGAGGAATTTACTTCATACAGCGGCTCAAAATCTGGTCGATACCAGGTTCCAAGGAAAGAGGGTGTAAACTTCACACGATGAACGAGCGTCCGCGCATCATCGTTGTTTTGCCTGCGTATAACGCCGCGCAGACGCTGCAGAAGACATACGAAGATATTCCGAAAGATTTCGTTTCAAATATCGTCCTCGTCGACGACGTCAGCCAGGACCAAACAGTTGACGTGGCGCGTTCGCTAGGTTTATCGGTCGTGATTCACATCCAGAACCGCGGTTACGGCGGAAATCAAAAGACCTGTTATCTGGAGGCGCTCAAGCTTGGCGCCGACATTGTCGTGATGCTCCATCCCGATCATCAATACGACTCACGGCTCATTCCGCAACTCGTCAGACCTATCATCGAGGGACATGCAGATATGGTCATTGGGTCGCGGATCCTCAACGGCATGGCTCTTCAAGGCGGCATGCCATGGTGGAAATTCGTGTCGAACCGCGTTCTCACCATTACTGAGAATCTCGTTTACGGAACACGGTTGACGGATGCCCACACTGGCTTTCGCGCCTTTAGCCGTTCATTGCTTACAAAAGTGCCATTCCTGCTGAATTCGGACGATTTTGTTTTCGACTCCCAGATCATTGCCCAAGCCGTGCGTTTCGGATTTGCGATTGCCGAAATTCCTGTCCAGGCGCGCTACTTCCCCGAGGCGTCGAGCGTCAATCGTCAGCACAATTTACGGCCTCAAGACGCTTGGCGTGATGTTAGAGTTTCTGTTGCAAAAGATGCGAATTAGGCACTTCGAGTATTTGGAAAAGAATCTCGCGCAAGTTGTCAGCCGCCATCACCACAACGAAATTTTCCGAACATGAATGACGGGATCGTTTTTTCTCGAAATTCAGATCGATATCTTCAACTCGCCGCTGTTCTTTTGCTCATTATTTTTGCTGTGATTGTGTATGGACACGTCTTTTCAAATGGCCTGTGCTGCGCCGATGATTCCACGTTTGCGACTGTTGCTAAGAATCTTGCATTTGGAAAGGGCTACGTAGAATCCACTCCTCTTGACGGCAGTATTGGCGTCAAGCCGTTCGATCCAGCCGTTGGTACAGGACCTACAGTCATCATTCCAGCGGCGGCACTCGTTTATGTCCTAGGAAATGTGCCGTGGGCTCCAGGGTTCGCCACGGCTACGGTCAGTTTTTCGCTCTTAGTTTTCCTCGCTTTCGACGAATCCCACGACTTCGCTTTTTCGTTCATCGTCTTTTCAACATATTCCCAGCACTGACGTGATCGCCTCGTATTGCCGGGAAGTGTGCCGTGTCCTCCGGCCAGGTTCTCTGTTCAAATTCCAGGTCAATGGCGTTGTTTGGAAACGACATGACAGCCCCGACACCTGGGTGGGTGTCTCCTTCGCGGAAGCGATGTCCGTCGTTTATGCGGACGGAGTGGATTCCAGTGGGAGATGAGCCAGGGAGCCGGCACTCAATATTTTTGGCTCTGGTGGCGCAAACCGCTGAATTCATCTGGCTCGTAAGCGAAACTGCACCGTGGCGAAGCGGGAAGGCCGCGGTCTTTAGTTTTTGGCGGACCAACCCCCTTTAGTAAAATAACCCGCTCAGCGGTGTGGTCGCAGTATCACGTAAGCGGATCATGTCGGGGGGACGGACTGCGCAAGAGAAGGTAAGGCTGGCGCAGTCAACGCCTTTTGTTCGAAGAGGTTTCCAAAGCGATGGAGCAACCAGTCGTGACGGTCCTCGGACGTCACCGCCACCGTCCACGTGTGTTGCTCATAGCCATCGCGCCGCTGCTCCTCGCACTCTTCGCTGTCACGTTCTCGATTTCTCCTGTCAACGGGGAGGACTACGGGCTTTCCCGCCTCGACCTGGGGCAGCCTTTGCTCGACCGGCTCTCCTGGATTACACAAAAATCTGCCTACCAATGGCTACATTGGAACGCGCGGCTCGGAGAGCAGCTATCCATTTTTTGGCTCACAATGCCGAAGTCTGCTTTCGATGCGGCAAATAGCTTTGTGCTTGCTACTTTTTTCTGGCTTATCGCCACCTTAGCAAGGGGCGTAGCGAGAATAGACTACAAATCGATCACTCTTTGGTCCATTACTGCGATCGTTTGCACACTGCTTTGGCCATCATTGGACTACTTCTTCTGGCGCACCATTGCCGCGGGCTACCTCCAGACAATGGCGATCACGGTATTCGTTGTTTGCATTGTCGGCATTGAAGAACTGAACCAGCGATTTTACTCCTCCCGGTATTTGGGTCCTCTGGCTGTGCTTCTAGCCTTTTTGGCCGGCATGTCATTTGAAAATCTACCGCCCGTTCTCGTCGCCTACGTCGCTATCTGGCACTATTTTGGAGTTCCCGAAGTTAATCGCCGGCGCCGGTTCGCGTCCGACGCTGGCGTTTGCGCAGCACTTCTCACCGGATGGATTGTGCTACTGGCCGCGCCGTCGACGTGGCAACGTAGGGCATATTACTACGAGGCTTTCCATGTGCAGCCCGGGTTGAACAACGATCTCCAGCGGATTGCTGATGTCATACAGAAGTTTTTTGGCTCGTCCTGGATGCTCTTTTTGGTCTCTTTAGTGTCTCTCGCGATACTCATAAAGACCCAAGGTTGTCGCCGAAATCGAGATATGCTGTGTCTGTCTGCAGCAGCCATACTCTGCGTGGGCTCCGTCATTCCCGCGCCCTACACGGAGGCTCGTGCCTTCGGGTTTGCTTGGATTGTCATGATAATCCCGTGCGTGCGGGTGTTGGCGCGCTACGGCAACAGGTTACTATATGGTGCTGCGGCTATCGCCGCCGTCTCTGCGCTAGCATATACTCTTCACGCTTACCTTGATTTCCACATGCGGGTTGCGGAGCGCGATAGCTACATCCGCGCGAATCTTGGCAAGTCGGCCTGCGCCGAGGGACTTCCTATCACCTTGATTCCCAGCTACGTCAGCCAGGGAATTCTCAACAATCGGGAAGTGTGGGTTAGTTCGAGCCTGGTCCAGGTTTCTATTTTCTATGGTTGTAAGTTAGTCTTGGCGCAGCGGGGAGAATAGTTCTCGACTCATCGGTCACGCTCTAGCTAGTTCTGGTGCACGCACCAACTGCGGAACGAGCTCACTCTTTATGATGCTTAGAACTGGTTCTAAAACTTCAGTTGCGATCGCCATCTTCGCTACATGTCTCTTTTGTTGCTATTGCTGGCAGAGACGGTGTGGTGGGTGGCGACTCGGTTGATAAGACGAGGACGCCTGGAATCGTCGTGTGAGGACAACGGGAGGACACGGCGGACCGCCGGGGTAGGGTTGGCAGCATGCACGGAAAGCACAGCACGCGAAAGTAGGGAAGGTCCCGCGGGTCGCCGAGGCGCTCCCGCACAGCGAAGGCGTTGCGTATAAGCCGCTAGGCGAGATCGCAGCGTGCCTGCGGGACTGGCGCGCATGGGGTTGTATTAGGCGGTGATGGATCGAGACAACATAACTCGAACCGTAGCCAGGGGCGCGAATGCCTCTCGAACAGAGGCCCGTGAACGTGCGGTGTAACCTGGATGCCAGACGTTTTACTGTAAGGCTACCGTCGGTACCCAACTGGTTGGATCGAATGCCGCATTGCCGGCGCCGCCGTCATTAACTTCAAAATGAATGACGTCATTGGCGGATACGGAAATAGAATCTAGGTCGGTATCCGCGACAGGCAGTGGACCGCGGCTGTGATCGAAGCAGCAATGAAGGCGGATAAGCCTGGTCAGAGACCTGAGGCCTCGATTGTTTCTTCAGCGCGATAAGAAAACATTACGATTGCTTGCGTTGGTGTTATTTTCCGCCTGCTGGATATATACCGCACTACTGACGCTTCCATTCACGTACGGCATGCCGACGATAAATCTGGACGGCTCGTACGGGTTTGGTTCGAATTACTTTTCAGATGCCGGTTTCCGGTATGGATCAGACCTGATCTTCACCTACGGACCTCTCGGATACCTTTTTTACCCCGAAGACATCGGCAATCACATCGTCATAGCGAATGTCATACGCGGTGCAGTCTGGGCACTCTTGTTAGTGCATCTTGTCCTCCTGTATCGGGCGGGCATGAAGGGTTTGGCGAAGGCGCTGTTATTCATGGCTGCAATTATTCCCATTCGCATTCCGCTCTTCTACCACTTCGACTACTATGCCGTGACCGTCTTAATCGTACTCATCGTTTATTCGATTGAACGGCCACGAGCCGTCTTGGCGCCGATCTCGATTGTCTTTCTTACGGGCATCCTAGCACTGACAAAGTTCACTGGTTACGCCATGGCGCTCATTGGTGTACTCCTGTTGCTGGTTGTACGGTATGACCGGGAACGAAAGGCCATTCACCGTCGAGACGTGTATCTGGCCTTGGCTGTGGTGCTGGCACTTCCTGGTGCCTTTCTTCTGCACAACCCTTCGCTGGTTGGTCTTTTCAATTACGTCTACGGCTCTTTGCAAATATCTTCTGGGTACAGCGAGGCAATGTCGACCCCTACCGGGACGGCTGATGTTGTTTACGAGACGATATTGGTCACGCTATTCGCGGCAGGGGTGATCTACGCGACTGCGAAACGAGCGCTCCCCGTTGCAGTGGCAGCGGTTCTCTTCGTTTTGTATTGGATGAATTTCAAGCACGGTTTCGTGCGCGGCATGGACCATACCCTATTGTCGTTTTTGTTTGAAATTGTTCTTGCAGCACTGTTGATAGCTTTGCTGCGCCCCGGCTCGCCTCTAACTGGGAAGTACGCTGCCGCGTTCCCATTGTTCGTTACCGTCGCACTACTTGGCCTCAGTCTTCATTGGTTTGAAGTCTGGACCAAAGTGTGGTGGTCGAGTGCGCTCCCCCGCCAGGCCACAGCAGAGTTGTTGAATTGGAACGCAACCCGGAGGCGGATCGAAGACGAAACGAAGAAGAGCGATGAGTTTTCCAGGCTGCCTCCGGCGTTTAGAAACCGGCTGGAAAATTCGACGGCGATCGTTTTTCCTTGGGAACTTTCTTATGCCAGATCAGGCCATTTCAAACTGCAGCCTCTGTATACGATGCAAGCATATTCCGCGTATACCGCTTACCTTGACCGCAAGACGGCCGAGCATATTCGAGTCGATAGCAATCGGGTCGAGTACGTTCTTTTCGACTGGCAGGATATTGACGCACGGCATCCGCTGCTAGATGTTCCTGCGACCTGGATGGCTTTGGCCGATAGCTACGAGCCAGTTGAGTTCGGACCCGGCAAATTGCTTCTCAGGCGCCGCCATACGCCGGTGCAACACAAACAGCGGGTTGTGCAGGAGGTTCCACTTCCGATTGGGCAGTGGGTGGACGTGCCTCATACGAAGACAGATTTTTGGGCAAGAATTCGGATCCCGTATACCGCTTTTGGCGCCATCCGCAAGGCTGCATTCAAAGCGGATGCTGTGTATCTGACACTCGAGTCTGATAACTATATGGCTCGTTTTCGCGTTACGCCTGCCGTGCTTTCTATTCCCTTCCCATTGACGAGATTTCCGGTCGATGTGGAATCTTTTGTGGACGCTCTCCAATCGAAGCCTGTGAAGGATTCGATCACCCGCATACGGCTAGATCCTGAATCCCCCAATCATTACGGACAGCCATCGTTACAGTTATTGGAAGAGACGCTGTCACAAATCACCTTTGCCGACCACTGAGAGCACGTTTCGCAGTCAATTCCATTTTGTATCTCCGGCTGCCATCACCAAGGTGTCCATAGGGAATATCGATGTAATTCACGACGGCCACAATGTGGTCACGTTTTCTGACGAACAACATCCTGCACAAATTGATCGCGAGTTGGTGGTCGAGGGATGGTTAGCCGATCGTAGCGACGGCCGTCCTTTGATCGGGTTTACGCCCGTAATCGATAGAAAAATATTTCGAGGAACGCACGTGGCCAGGCCGGATGTCGCCGCCTACTATAAGAATCCGGCTCTGGACCTTAGCGGTTTCCGCTTCCAGATCGATGCACAGAAAGTTAAAAAGGAATACAAGAGATTGATCTAATCGGCGTCACGAATCCTGACCAGATTGTCTACCGTTTAAAAACCCCCGTTTGGGTGGATTTCCGGTAGCCACAGATACCGCAAACTTCCCGTAGTCCTTGCTGCTTTGACCTGCTTTCCACTGGGCATTCTCAGCTCCTTTCGATCGCCTGCCTCCTCCACCGATCAGCTTTGATGTCCACTTGGGAACTGCGCTAACATCCGTTTGGCGGTTATCCTCCAATTTCAGATCTCCTGATCTGGGGGAAATTGAGTTGAACCCGATTAGCCGGAAAACGAGCCGTTTGAGGTCGGCTCCCCCTGGGATATCCACCGGCGGATGCCGGGAATTCCGCGGGACGTCAGGTCTGACTGCCCAGGTCTCGCAGTGGTTTCCTGATCGCTTAATTCTGCCAACCCTCCCGTATGGCATCAGGAACGATCGCATCGAGTGTCGCTTAAATGATTGATTTATTGAATTCTTTGAAGTTTATCGCAGCGGCGTTGCATCAGGAACTTTTGGAGAGAAATGAAATAGCCGGTGACTCCAGGCCAAATCGATCGGCGGCTGACGGGCTGTTCAGAAAAACGTGGCCTTCGCAACCCGACAATTGGGAAATGAAGCCCCGCAATCGCGATTGCAAGTCTGCAAACGCCGATTCTCAGGCTGCAATCACGATTGCAGCGCGGCAGACACGAGTTGTCGGGATGCAATCACGATTGCAGCGCTGCAAACGCCAATTGTCGGGCTGCCAATCCCGATTGCAGCGCGGCAAACGCCAATTGTCAGCCTGCAATCCCGATTGCAGCGTGGCAAACGCCAATTGTCAGCCTGCAATCCCGATTGCAGCGCGACAAACGCCAATTGTCAGCCTGCAATCCCGATTGCAGCGCGGCAAACGCCAATTGTCAGCCTGCAATCCCGATTGCAGCGCAGCAAACGCCAATTGTCAGCCTGCAATCCCGATTGCACCGCAGCAAACGCCAATTGTCAGCCTGCAATCCCGATTGCAGCGCGGCAAACGCCAATTGTCAGCCTGCAATCCCGATTGCACCGCAGCAAACGCCGATTGTCAGGCTGCAATCCCGATTGCAGCGCGACAAACGCCAATTGTCGGGCTGCAGCTACAACCGGTAATCGACGTCTGCAATCCCCATGTAGTGCCCCCAAATTCGTGAGACGAGACATTGCAACCGTAATTCCAGCCCATCAACCATTTTCCGGCTCATAATGATTTCATCGACCGTTCAAAAAAAGTCCGCTGAGGTCAGGATGTCTGAATTTGAACCGTCCCACACAACAGTGTTTAAGTCTTCCCTCATGACATTCTTGAAGCACATCGCTGCTCGAGGACAGCGTTTCTCCAATGCTGTAAGTGCGCCAGATGTGCGGCCCAGGTTCGTATATGAGGCACCCGGATGGTGCCCAATTTGCGAAAAGACGGTACTGTTTATTGCTCGGAACGACTGGTTTAGGGATCATCTGTTTTGCTCAGACTGTGGGTCAATTCCACGCGAAAGGGCACTCATGATCGTTCTTGCACAGTTCTATCCGAACTGGCGTTCCCTCTCAATCCACGAATCATCACCGGTTTGGCGCGGTGTGAGCGCGAAGTTGCATAAAGAATGTCGTTCATACGTCATGTCGCAGTACGACAGGAAAATCCCATTCGGTTCCTTTGATGAAAGTGGAACTTATCGAAGCGAAGATATTGAAAACCAGACATTCAACGATGAATGTTTTGACGTAGTCATTACCCAGGATGTCTTCGAGCATTTATATAGGCCAGATCGAGCTATAAAAGAAATTTCCCGAACATTGCGAGTCGGCGGAGCCCACATCGGCACGGTTCCGATTGTCCAAAAGAATGCAGCCTCTCGGCGTCGCGCGTCATTAGGGGAGAGTGGTGAAATTATTCACCATCTGGAGCCGCAATATCATAGTAGTGCTCTGGGTGACAACGGCGTGCTGGTGACGATCGACTGGGGTTATGACATTGCTCGATATTTGACGGAACAATCCGGTCTAGTAACGACGCTGTATCTCATCGATGACCTTTCGCGTGGGGTGCGAGCCGAGTTTATTGAGGTTGTGGTTAACCAGAAGCTGCCTCCCATCGATGGCATTTAGTACTCGGCTGAAATACCGAAACTCCCCGCCAACAACAGACGCCAAATCTGTAAACCCGACAATTTTTACGTTTGGAGCGAACGGTGATCAGGCGGGACGGAGGAAAAGAAGAACTTGGTAAGGCTCAATGGGGTTGCAATGTTCACTGACCACCTGCCAACACGGAAAGTTAGCGGCTGTAGGGGATCGACATTGAGGTGTCTCCATACGTGACGTCGCCGTCGATGCGCGGCCGGTTAGAAGGCAGAAATGAAGATGTTCCCGTATGGCACATATTTATAGAGTAACCGAATGACGCGGCGCCGCAGCCGAAGTCAAGCACTCTGGCTGTCTCGAGGCTTTCTACGTCGCGCCGCGACTTGAAAAAGACGAGCGCGACTCTTCTATAGCGCGTCGCGACTTGAAAAGGCGAGCGCGCCTCCTAGCAGATCGCCTATGCGTCTTGAAAACGGAATGACGATGCCGGAGTCGGACGCAAGTTTGGGTCAGCGAACAAGTGAAATCCAAATCGCAGACAATCGTCAGCGGGCTCTAGTTCCGATCCACGCGACGAAAGATCCGGATACCTGGGTCCTCGGGCAAGGGGGGTTCCGCCCTGAAGAGCGGGCTTCGCTCAAGCTCCGACCAGAAAGATGGGAAATGTTTCGCGTCGAGCGCGGGGTGGTACGTTTTGCTTGGGATGGTGTAGACACCTGGGTCGATGGTGATAACGTAACGAACATTCTGCGACACCACGTCGTCCCACGCTCTGTCTGCCCGCTCTCCCGAGAAATCGCCGCCGGCATAACCATATACGCAGGTTGGGGCATTAGTCGGCCCAGCGTTACGTGTGGCCACATAGTTGGCCGGTTCGGGGGCCAGCCAGTCGCCACGAAACGCTGGATCGATTGCGATAATGTTCACATAGCGCAACGGTGTGGCGTCATAGCAGGTCCGGGCGACGATCGATTCGAATAGTCTCGCATCTTGCCCATCGTGGTCGATCCCTCGCAGAAAGACGTGCGGGGGCGGCAACCACATGTGGAAGACGCATCCCCAGATCAAGCCGAGTTGGCCGGCGAAGACGATCACCGCCAGGCCCGTTAACAACCGGCTGCCGAAGTGAGCCACGCTCCAGCACACGACGAGCGCCGCCGAGGGCAGCATCGGAAGAAGGAACCGTAGCTCACGATTAAAATTGAATGAGAACACAATCAGCACCGTGACGACCTGAAGAAGTGCGGCGGCCCCACAGATGCTGAAATAGGGCCTGGCGTGATCCCGGCCGGTCACAGCTCGATGGAAGATGGCTGCCGCAACTAAGCCCAGCATCACCGGGGCGAGGCCCGGCAGGATGAACTTGCCTGGCAAGATGCCGAGCCAGTAGATCAGCGCGCCGGCAAAACTATCTTCTTTCCCCCACATGACACCAAGAGGCCCGCGCGTATTCGCGATGACATACGCCATCGAGGTCTTCCAGTTCCGCCAATACCACATCGACGTGGCCGCCGCTATCACGACGCCGGCGATCCATACGATCATCACCCCCGGACTCTGCCATTCCCAGTCATGGCGCGTTCGCGCCCGATGCAGAGCGCAGAGCAGCGCGATTAAGCCGGGCCAGAAACAGAAGAGCGGGGTAGTTTGCTTCGTCAGCGGGGCATAGGCCGAGCCTACGAACAAGAGACTGAGCGTCAAGGCAGGCGACCATCGGTGCGCGTGCGCCATGATGAAGATGAACCATACCGCCGCGAGAGTCTGGATAGACTCCACCATGTAGTAACTACCCAGGGTGACGAACAGTGGAGCCGATGCACAGATCAGCATGATCAACACCGGCTGCCCGAGCTGCCGGCCACTAATTTTCCAGAGCGCGGACGCCAGCAGGCCTAGAGTAAGCACCTGAATACACCAGATGCAGAGAAGCAGTGCTTTGTCTACCGATCCGACATAGGATCCGAGCGGCACGAAGAACTGCCCGAGCCACACAAGTGCGCTTGGCTTGTAGGGCGAGATCGTGATCAGCAGGTGAAGCCACCCCAAGGGAGACCTTGCGAACGATCGGAAGAGTTCGATCGAAGCGCGTGCGTACTGTGATTCGTCCCCGGCGAAGGGAGTACGACTCAACGCAATTCGGAAGAGCCCGGGAAGCGCGATCGCAACCAACAAAATAGACATGCCGGAAACGGCCGGCTGAGTGATCGACCTCCGTATCCATTGCCAGGCAATCGTATCTTCTTTTCCTTTGGCCGACAGACGATACCTTCCTACCCTGAAAGGGGACTCTAGCCGCCCACTCGGCTTGTTTTGGCGACACTCGACATGTCGAGCGCTTGCGAGTCAAGATAGCACAATGAGCAGGAGCGGCCACGCATTTGGGGATAAGGTTTCGCAAGCAGTAGAGACCTCAATCCGTAAGCCAGACGATTTTTACGTTCGGCGATCGAACTGATTAGGCGGGACGGACGAAAAGAAGAAGCTGGTAAGGGTCAATGGGGTTGCAGTGCTCGCCGACCACCTGCCAACGAGGAAAGTTAGCTGCAACATAGTCGACAGACATCGAGGTATCTCCATAGGTGATGTCGCCGTCGATCGGCGTCCGGTTGGACGGCACAAACGCAAAACCCTTCCGGTCGTGTTCAGCCATCATGCGATCGGCGACGGCGTCACCGTGCACTTGCCAATATTGTTTCGGCCTGACGGTAATCACCAATACGCCGTCATCGGCAATGTATCTTCGCAAAGTGTTCAAGACCGCATTAGTGGTTTTTTCGCTCAGGTGAGTGAAAACCGAAAAGGCGTAAATCAAATCAAACGGACCGCGGAAGCACAACTGGTACGTCTTCGGAAAGTGCCAGGTGGGCTTTCACTCCATGTTGCTTGCAGAGGGTAATGGGCTCATCCCACGGATCTAGAGCGAAGATGTTCTCGTATCCCACATACTTATAAAGCAAGCGAATGATGCGCCCCCAGCCGCAACCGAAGTCGAGTACTCTGGCTTTCTCCAAACCGCGGCGGGTCATCGTTTGGTATCCGTTCACTAGTGATTCGACAAACGCAATCGTTTGACCGAGCAAGGCAGTCCCGTGATTACCTGTCCAGTGGGTCTGGATCTCTTCGGACGCCATTGACGGGAAGAATGCTTTGAGGTTTGGATACCTCGCTGGTACTTCCAGTAAGAGTTCACCCCAGATAGCCAGAGGCAACGGACTTAAGAGTTGCGGAATCTCGTCGGGCGGAGTTGCTGAAACGCGTGCATCAATGGCGCGGAGAATCGCATCATAGTCGAATATCATCTCATTGCCTACGTCGCTCTTCAGACTGTACTCTTCACCACCATTGATTGTTTCTCCTCGACATGGTCCATCGAACGGATTGCGGCGATTTCCTTGATGCGATCGCTATATCGAAGGCCGGTGGCTCGATAACTGAAATTAACGCGGATGTGCCGGCTCGCTTCTTCGCCGATCGCTCGTGCATAGTCTCTGTCGGACACCAATTTCAACATATGTTCGACCGCATGATCGATATCCGGGTCTGCCCAGACCTGTCCTTCACCAAAGGGATAGGCCCCGCTTGGGACGGCGCAGAGTTCGTAACGAACGAGGCAGGAATTATTTTCATTCATAAAGTCCAAGTTTGCGGAATATGCAGTTGCGACGACGGGCTTACCAAGAAACATGGCTGTGATCAACCCGAGGCCAAAACCTTCCGACCGATGCAACGAAACAAAGCAATCGCAACAGCGCACTAAATTTTTTACTTCGTTGTCCGTTAGAAGTTTGTTGATGACAATCAATCGGCTTTTTAAGCGGTCCACGTAATCGCTGAATATGTCTTGATGGTCCTGCTTCATCTGGCCGCCCTTCAACTTAATGACAAAGGACAAATCATCATTGGGACGCAGCATGCAAACCCTGCTGAATGCTTCGAGGACAGCGAAGGGATTTTTCCGGTCAATATAAGAGGTGAGATCAAAAAAGAACAAAAAGGTGAACGAACTTTCGGGGATCTGAAAATGCCGCCGGCCGAGAAACGTTTTCAGATGAATCTGCCCTGCAAGAGGCATATGCACGACCGGCTTGGTCACAGCAGCCGCAATCGAGGCATATGTGAATTTCGACGGAGCCCAAATCTCGTCAAAGCGGTTGAGCTGTCTTGCCCACTCCTTCGGATACCTGCTCAACTCCCACATTGGATAGATTACGTTGTACGCATTACCCGGCAGATCCGTTGCTAAATGCAGTAGCGACGGCTCGACCTCATCACCGTTGATATTGAATATGTTGAGATCCGGGCTGAATCCCTGAACTAAACTCGTCTGCAGTTCGTTTTTGAGATCCGGATCGATTTCATTGCCGTAAAGATCGCGGATCTCTTCACCATAAACATCTCGGAGACGGGCGTCGACAGCTATAGATTGAAAGGCTCGAAACGAGCATCGAATATGCTCCCCTAACCCTATGGGGACAAACGGACGGCCTACCAGTACGATGTCGCTCCTTTGGGCCACATTGTCATCTAATACGGTCTCGTTCGGCACAGCAGAAAGAATGCTCCTTAACTGAATGCTTGCTCGCGTTTCAGCAGCAAGGCATCTCGCGCATTCCGCGTTGCTTCAAGGAACCCGTGTCCGTAGCGTTTGTCGGGCTCCAAATGATTTCCCTCTCCCCACTCATTCCACGCATTGATGAAGACGATACGCTCTTCACCGAAATTTTGTTCGTGGGTCTCGTCAAGAACAGCCTCGAGCCATGCTTGATAGGCTCCGGGACTGGCATACTCGAACACGTTCGAGTTGTTCTGCCTTCGTGCGGTATTGTCCCAGGACGGCATGACCGTTCTGAAGCGCACGTAAGCAGGGCTTGTGAACTCGAGATACTTGAGGGCAGCCTCCCGGTAATCATGCACGACGCCTTCAAAGTCAGTGTTAAGAGTCGCGGGCGGATGGATAGGCGAGATGACTCCATGGGGCGGGAATTCCACTGAAGCATCGAATCCAAACGCGGCGGGATCAACAAGTGTTTGGGCATTTTCAAACGACTCTATCAAAGCTAGGTAAATGTCACCGATGCCCTGCCGGCGGCATTCCTCACGCCAGATTTCCGTTGTGCGCTGGATGTTGGGGAAAAGGTGCGTCCTGTAGACCATTAACAGAGGTTTGCCTTTTACGTGGACGTAATCCCGATGGCGAAAATATCGGAGCATATCGAGGATAACCGCGCGATCATCATCATCCGAATGTTGCTGGCCAATCAGCATTTCATGGTCGGCGCCATCCCATGTGCGCGTCCAATTTTCGTTGGCCCAGGCAAGACAGAAGCGATGGTTTGGCTTATTTTTTTTAATCACTCTCTCGAGCGGTAAATCCAGCAGCCGTTTGCCCGCGAACCAATAATAGAAGTAACAGAAGCCATAAAGACCATACCGTTGTGCAAGCTCAGCCTGCTCATCCATGACTTCTTCGACGCGAAGATCGTAGAACCCCAGATCTGCGGGTATGTGCGGCTGATAATGACCAACGTAGTTCGGCCGCGCCTTCGCGACGTTGGTCCAGTCGGTAAATCCCTTCCCCCACCAGCGGTCGTTCTCGGGAATCGGATGAAACTGAGGCAGATAAAACGCAATTAGTCGGATTTCGTTGAGCCTGTCGATTTCACGCTGCCATTTTTCCGAGAGCTTTTGTTGATTCCGGACGACGCAAGTGATCTTGAAATCGGGGGCCACATCCTTCGAGGTAACGCTCAGATGGTGGACAATGACCGATTTGGGATTGTACATGACACGAAGGCCATGCTCTCGCAAACGGAATGCAATATCCCAATCTTCACAATACGCTGGCGCAAGGGCGACGTCGAATCCCCCAAGTTCCCTGAATGTCTTGGCATCCAGGAGCAGGCAGGCGCCCGAGCAGTATGTGACTTCGCGGACGTAGTTATATCTAGGCAGGTCAGGATTATCTGCGAAGCCGATCAGCTTGGATGTTCCATCGCGATTGACCAGCGCACCAGCTTCCTGAAGCCGCCCGTCAGGAAACAGGATCTTTGGTCCGACGGCACCGACGTGCTCGTACTCTTTAAATATGTCGAGAAGCGGTTTGAGCCAGTTCTCGGTGACTTGAGTGTCGTTGTTCAAAAAGAGCAGGTATTTTCCTTTTGCCCTATCGGCGCCAAGATTGCACGCACGGACGAATCCCAAATTTTTCTTGTTCCTGATATAGATGAGATTGGGTATAGACGACAAGATTTCTTCCGTCGAATCCGTCGACTCATCGTCTACCACAATGACTTCGTATGGAACGGCGGATGAATACCTCATGACAGAGGTCACGCACTCGAGCGTAAATTTGAGGTTGTTCAACACCGGAATGATGATCGAAACCTGAATCTCGTCATGCACAGGGAAAATAATGGATTGCGCGCTCGATACAACGTCCGTTTCAGGGATGGAGATTAGCGTCGGCGGAATCACTTGAACATTCGCTATGCGCGATTTTCGGAGCGCCGAAATTCGATCGGACATAGCCTGATAACATTGATTGTCGTCCTCACCTGATACGCCGTTTGAGTCAGCAGGAGATGGGGCGGAAGTTTGGGAGCGTGGATCTTCCGAAGCTGGCTGTTCAGGTTGATTGGTGTTCCCGGATTGTTCCTCATGCGCAGCGGCTTGATCCGAGATTGCCGGCGTCGATGCGGTCGAAGCGGGAAGCGCTTTTCGCGATTTGAGTGCGGACCGAAATGCGAGCGCCCACCGGAAAACCCCTTTGACGACATTCCTTCGAAACGTACCTTCAGGAAGAAGCTTGTCCCGCACCCTGTAATAAAAAGTGACCGCCTTCCAGGCGTGAGAAATGTGGATGGTTGCAAGTTCGGTAACAACATTTTGGCGCTCCGCAAGAACCGATTGCAGCCTGGCCACGTCGCGGGCGTAATGATTCCGTGTTTTTTCAAGCTCCTGGCTCGAGTCGGACAAACGTTGTTCCTTCTGCTTTAACAGCTCGTTTAATTTGGATATCTGCTCTTGCTTCTGAGCAAGCAGCCGTTGATGAGCCTCTAACGTGCTTTGGAGGTTGGTGCTTTGATCTTCCAGAGCCGACATTCTGGCCTGAAGGTTGTTGCGTTCCGCAGTGACCTTCTCGATGATGCCGTCCCGCTGCCGGACCAAGTCGTTTGAAATATCGACTAGGAAACTCAGGTGCCCGCCGATGAGTTTGGCGGCGTTTGACGCTACGGCGACGAGATAGATGGCGGCACGTTTTTCGGGTTGTGCGAAAACGAATTCCTGCGGCGTTCGTTCAATGACGAACTCAGTCGAATGCGTTTGTTTCTCCGGAAAGATCGGCCACATATTGGAGGTGCAATGGATGCGCTGTCCAAGAAACTTGACGTGCCGGAAGTAATTCTCGAGAAGAACCTTGAACTCATCGAAATAGAGTTCATGAACATGAAACGGATTGTTGAAATGGGGCTCATCCGTGTACAACGTCTTATTCGGCGTGGAGACCAGAAAAATTCCATTCGGCGTCAGATGCTTCTTGGCTTCGCTCAGCAGCTTGTGATGATCGTCAACGTGCTCAAGGGCCTCGAAGCACACGATGACGTCAAAGACGACGTCACCTTTAATAGGGACGTCCAGGATTGATCCGATTTTGAACTCCAGATTGGCCTTGATGTATTTGTTTCTGGCGTGCCGGACAGTCTGTTCATCAATGTCAACCCCAACGACTTGCTTGGCGGTTTTTGCAAGCAAGTTACTTCCATAACCTTCACCGGAGGCCAGATCCAATACTCTCTTGTTCCGGACGAACTGAGTTGCAAACGCGTAGCGATGGAGGTGTTCATAGCCGATCTCGGCGCCTTCCATCCAGGGGACGTATCTTTCGCCTGTCCACTCGAGCATGCTCAATCCCGCAGTTCACCTCGATAGCGCCGGAGATCCCAGTCGACCATTTCTTGGACCAGGCTTGTGAACGTTCGCGAGTACTTCCATCCGAACTGTTTGGCAGCCTTCGCCGTGTCTCCCTGCAGCAAACTCACATCAGCCGGACGGTACAGCGCGGAATCCTGTACAACGTATTCTCTGGGCTCCAATCCAACGTAGTTGAAGGCGATTTCGAAAAATTCACGGACAGAATGCGTCTCGCCGCTGGCGATGACGTAATCGGATGGACTGTCCTGCTGCAGCATGGTCCACATCGCGACCACGTAGTCTTGCGCATGCCCCCAGTCGCGCCGGGCTTCCAGATTTCCGAGACTCAGCCGCTTTGTCAGTCCAAGCTTGATGCGAGCAACATGCGATGAGATTTTCCGGCTTACGAATTCGTTTCCTCGGCGCGGACTCTCATGATTGAACAGCATTCCGCTCGATGCATGAAGGTTGTAGGCCTCACGGTAATTTCTCGTCAGTTGATAGCCGGCGACCTTGGAAATACCGTAAGCGGAGCGTGGGTGAAAGTGTGTTTCTTCGTTCTGCGGGGAGACGGGCGCCTCGCCGAACATCTCACTGGAACCGGCAAAATAGAAGCGGGCGTGTGGGCTGACTTCGCGCACACACGAGAGCATGTGATGCGTTCCGTTGATGTTCGTATTGATCGTCGAAAATTCGTCTTCGAAGGAATAACTGACGAAGCTTTGAGCAGCCAGGTGGTACACCTCGTCGGGCTGAACGTGCCTCAGCACTCTAAAAAGACTCGGATAACTTTCCAATGATGCAGGATGCAATCGGATTTTATCGAGGATGGCCCGAATGCGCCAAAAACGGTGTTCCGGATCTTCCAGCGCAACACGGCGGACGATGCCGTGGACTTCATAGCCCTTCTTGAGGAGGAACTCGGCCAGATAGGAGCCATCCTGACCGGTAATTCCCGTAATGAGCGCCTTTCGTGCCACACGACCTCCATTGGCAACTCCCCTCCTAAGTTAGGAGGGGTGCCCGAGCGCAAGCGAGGGCGGGGTGGTTGCCTCCAGTGCTAGTAAGGGCATAGGAACCACCCCGCCTGCTCGGACTTCTTTTGAGGCTTCACCCTATCGGGCTCGCGCTTCGCGGTCCTCGCAGGCACCCCTCCTAACTTAGGAGGGGTGTCGCTCACAGAACGCCGCTTCAGTCAGTGCCGAGTAATCTTAGCATTGGGGAGCCAATCCCAAGCCTGTTAATATGCCTGGCATGTGGGCGATTCGAGCGGAAAAGGTCTCAAAATGTTTCCGGATCTATCCCAGACCTTCGGATCATCTGAAAGAGTTGCTCACGTTCGGTAAACGCCGATTCCATGAACCATTTTGGGCCGTCAAGGATGTCGATCTCGAAGTCGAACGAGGCCGGTGCTTGGGGATTATCGGCGAAAATGGCTCCGGAAAAAGCACGCTGTTACGAATGATCGCGGGTGTGAATCGGCCGACCTCCGGCACGATCCGTGTCAACGGCCGGGTTTCCGCGTTACTCGAGTTGGGAGCCGGATTCAATCTGCAGTTTACCGGCCGAGAAAACATTTATGTCAACGCTTCGATTCTCGGCTTCACCGATGCCGAGACGCGCAAGCGAATTCCCGATATTGAAAAGTTCGCGGAAATCGGCGAGTTCATTGATCGCCCTGTTAAGACTTACTCCAGCGGCATGTTCGTGCGTTTGGCGTTTGCCGTCGCCATCCATATGGAACCCGATGTTCTGATCATCGATGAGGCGTTGTCTGTCGGCGACGTTTTTTTTCAGCAGCGCTGCATCCGAAGAATTCAACAGATCAAGCACGCCGGAGTGACTATTGTATTTGTGTCGCACGACGTCGATGCCGTACGCAATCTCGCCGAGCGTACCATCTGGATGGAACACGGGCGCGTCGTGCTCGAAGGAAAAAGCGATGAGGTCGTTGCGAAGTATTTGTCGGCGATGGTCAATCGCGGCCGTAAAGAACTCATGATGGAAGAGGCTATCGGAAAAGCTCTACCGATCTCGGCGAATCTGGAATTGAGCGATGAAGCGCGGTCCCGAATTCCCAAATTCATCTCCCACGTAAACAACGTCGATCACCGGCATGGAAACGGAAAAGCGGTGGTTCGCGGCATCGGTGTCTTCAGCCGCGAAGGATACCCAGCAACAGCCATCGTTCAGGGTGATCGTATTTGTGTTCGCATTTCAGTCGATTTTCTGGACGAGTGCCGCAAGCCGAATGTCGGCTTCATTGTCAGGAATCGTCTCGGAGAAGATGTCACAGGCACGAATGCGACGTTCGAGGGCCTACAATTACCGCCGGGGCGGGCGGGTGATCGCATCAGCGTGGATTTTGTCTTGGATTTACCCCTCCTGCAACAAGGCTTCTATCACTTCTCGCCCGCCGTGGCGGATGGAGCGCTCGACCAATACGATGTTTGCGACTGGATCGACAACGCCTGCGCGATAGAGGTCGTGCAAAAAACGACGACGTACGGTTATATCCGCGTGCCGACAAAAGTCAGCGCGTATGCGGTCACCGGCGAAAGTTTGACAAGCCGCCTGAGCCACTGAATGTTTCGCCAAGGCGAATTGCGAAGGCAGCTCGAAGCGACGGAACGTGAACTCGCGAACCAGAAATGGGTTTTTGAGCGTTTCTTAGAGTCTCCTGCTTGGCGGATGACGTACCCAGTCCGCTGGCTTGCGCAACAAGCGCGCAGGTTCGTTGCCTCGGGGAGCGGGCGCGCCCGCGAAGCGCGAGCCCGACAGGGCGAAGCCTCAATGAACGGCGGGCCGGGTGAGGGTACCGGCTCTGAGCAAATCTTGAAACCCTCACTCGCGGCGCCAGACTTGCGTCTGTCGCCGCGCCGTCTCCCAGAGGAAGAGGGTGGGCCGTCCGCGATTAAAGAGCTTCTGACGACAGCATATCGGGCAAACCTCAACAACTTCCTCTCAGCGGAAATTCCACTCCGTCTTCCCCACAGCGACAGCCCCGAAGTGTCCATCATCCTCATCCTCTTCAATCGCGCAGAACTGACCCTGCAATGCCTGCGCTCCATCGCCGACCACGGCTTCGACCGCCTCGAAGTCATCATCGTCGACAATGCCTCCACGGATGAAACTGCTCATTTGCTAAGCCTCATCGATGGCGCGGTGATTATCCGAAACACCGAAAACCGCCATTTTGTACTCGGCGTCAACCAGGCAGCACGCGACACTCGCGGCGAGTTTCTATTGCTTCTCAATAATGACGCACAGCTTCTCCCGGGCGCCCTGCGTTCCGCATTGAATACGATACGTCAGGACCCCGCGATTGGAGCAGTAGGCGGCCGTCTGATCATGCTCGACTGGAGCCTGCAAGAGGCAGGAAGCATTGTGTGGCGCGACGGCTCATGCCTCGGCTATGGGCGCGGCGACGATCCATTTGCGCCCGCATACATGTTCCGCCGCGATGTGGATTATTGCTCCGCTGCATTCCTGCTGACGCCGCGCGCGACCTGGCAGCGGCTCGGAGGCTTCGACGAAGCTTTCAAGCCGGCCTACTACGAAGACTCCGATTATTGCGCCCGATTGTGGGAGCAGGGCTTCCGCGTCGTCTACGATCCGAACGCCATGATTCTGCATTACGAGTTCGGCGCCTCGAACCTGCCGAGCGCCATCGATCTTCAGATCGCTCATCAAAAATTGTTCGAGTCGCGCCATCAGAAATGGCTTTCAAACCATCATCCCCCTGATCCCGACACCATACTCCCGGCGAGAATGAAGAAAGACAGGAACAAACGCATTCTGTTCATCGAAGACCGCGTGCCGCATCCTTGGCTGGGCTCGGGCTTTCCGCGAGCCCGAAATATTCTGCTATCGCTCGTCCGGCAAGGACTCTTCGTGACGTTTTATCCGCTGATGCACCTCGCTGAATCCTGGGACTGCGTCTACTCCGACATGCCGAACGAGATTGAATTCATGATCGGTTACGGCCCCGCACTGCTGGAGTCGTTTTTCCGGTACCGCTACGGCTATTACGATATAGTCTTTGTCAGCAGGCCGCACAATATGAAAATCTTGCGGCCGATTCTTTCATCTCACCGGGACTGGTTTCGCAACACAACGGTGATTTACGACGCGGAAGCGCTTTTTGCGGGACGTGAGCTCACGTTGCGCAATCTGGATGGCAACCCTGTATCTCAGCAGGAGGCGGAAAAGATCCTCAAGGGAGAAGTCGAACTTGCTCGCGTTGCGCATACTGTAATTTCCGTTTCCGACTCCGAGCGCAACGAATTCGAGAAGCATGGAATCAAAAATGTTCATGTCGTGGGCCATTCTGTGTCTCCCGTCATCACGTCGCGAACATTTCGCGACCGCGAGGGCTTTCTTTTTGTGGGCGCGGTTCACGAAGAGGTCAGCCCGAACGGCGATTCGATCATATGGTTTCTCGAAAAGATTTTTCCGAGAATCCAGGCGAAGCTCGGTCATGCGATTCGGCTGACGATTGCGGGTGTGAATACGTCCGAGCGAGTGCGGCAACTCGCCGGGGGCGCGGTGCGCATCACAGGACAGGTTCGGGATCTCACGCCGTTATACGATTCCGCCCGGGTGTTCATCGCACCAACCCGTTATTCAGCGGGGATACCGCAAAAAGTGCATGACGCCGCGGCTCGCGGTGTTCCTATTGTCGCAACCCCGCTGCTCGCTTCCCAATTGGGATGGCGGGATGGCTCTCCGTTGCTCGTCGCGGGCGACGCAGAAACATTCGCAGAAAAATGTGTACAGCTTCACACCGATGAAGCGCTTTGGTACAGATTGCGCGAGTCGGCAGTCGAACGGATCCGGGTGGACTGTTCGCCGGAGTTATTTGAGGAAAGACTGAGATTGGCACTAGCCAGCGTCCATTCCCCTCCTCGCAGAGGAAGGGTGGCGCGATAGCTGGGGTGGCGCGAAGCGCGAGCCCGATAGGGCGAAGCCTCAATATAAGACCGGCGATATATTTCGGCCGAACTGACCACCCCGGCGCTGTCGCGCCCCCCTCCTCTGAGGCCTCTGAGGAGGGTGTTGCAAAACTGCCGCAAAGCGGTTTTCGTCTGCTGTAGCGGCGGTCTATGACCGCCGCTACTTCGTTGATTCTGCGAAAAACCGGCGCTCATAGAGCGCCGCTACAGTAAGAACCGAACCCGCTATTCCGTAGTTTTGCAACACCCCTTTGCGAGGAGGGGAATATATAGTGTTCTTTATGATCATCTCTCGCTCACCACTAAGAGTTTCACTCGGGGGAGGGGGCACCGATCTTCCGTCCTATTACACTTCCTATGGGGGCTTTTTAATCGCCGGCGCGATCGACAAATACGTCTACGTCAATATTCATTCCCGATTCGTCGACGGTTTCCTCCTCAAATATTCTCAGTTGGAAGAAACATCCTCGATCGATGAGATTCGCCATCCCATCATTCGTGAAGCTCTTCGGCTCTTAGACATCCGCGCTCGAAATTTGGAAATCACAAGCATGGCCGATATTCCCGCCGGCACCGGACTCGGATCCTCCGGCAGCTTCGCCGCGGCGCTTCTGAAGGGATTGCACACGTACAAGAAGAATTTGATTCACCCCCATCAACTAGCGGAGCAGGCTTGCCACATTGAAATCGATATTTTGAAGGAGCCCGTCGGCAAACAGGATCAATACATCGCCGCTTATGGCGGCATCACCTGCCTTGAATTCAAATCCGATGGATCGATCGCAGCATCACCGCTCGCCATTTCCGAAGAGACCCTGTTCAATCTGGAAGACAATCTCTTGTTGTTCTTCACCGGCTACTCCCGCTCCGCTTCCCAAATTCTGAAGGAGCAGGATGACAAGAGCAGGCAAGCCGATGCCGGCATGACGCAGAATCTGCATTTCACCAAGGAAATTGCGTTGTCTACGAAGCGAGCGCTCGAAAACGGCGACGTATCTGAATTCGCCAACCTGATGAACGTTCATTGGCGGCACAAGAAAGTCCGGAGTTCCAGCATTACGAATCGCAAAATTGATGAGTGGTACGATTACGCGCTATCGAATGGCGCGCTAGGCGGAAAGCTCATTGGCGCTGGCGGTGGAGGTTTTCTGATGTTCTATGCGAACGACAAAGTTCGCCTGCGCCATGCCATGCGTGAACAAGGATTGAGAGAAGTCCGCTTCCGGTTTGATTTTGAAGGCACGCGAATCGTGTCTCATGAGTGACTACTCTTCGGAACTCATGCCTGTCGTCATCCTGGCGGGAGGGCAGGCGACGCGGCTCAGGCCGCTCACCGATCGAATTCCTAAAGCGCTGGTGGATGTGGCAGGGTGCCCGTTTCTTTGGCATCAACTCGAACTGCTCAAGCATCACGGTGCGCGTCGCGTCGTGCTCGCAGTTGGCTATCTGGGCAAGCTCATTCAGGAACATTTCGGTGACGGTTCCGAAATGGGCATCGAGCTTCAATATTCCTTCGATGGACCTGTTTTGCTTGGAACTGGCGGCGCGATACGGCAGGCATTGCCTTTGTTGCCCGACAAGTTTTTCGTTCTCTACGGTGATTCCTATCTCCCTTGTGATTATCGAGCGGTAGCGGAGGCGTTCCGCCGGAGCGGCCGTCGTGGCCTCATGACCGTATTTCGCAACGATGGCCTGTTCGATACAAGCAACGTCCAGTTCGAGGACGGCCGAATCGTACGATACGACAAGCAAAACCGCACACCGGCCATGCGTCATGTCGATTACGGGCTGGGCGCTTTTGACCGGAATGTCTTTGCCGAATTACCCGTAGGACAAAACTGCGATCTCGCGGACATTTATCAGAGCCTGCTCGAGGACGGCACTCTTGCTGCGTTCGAAGTTCATGAGCGCTTTTACGAAATCGGCTCTCCAGAAGGCCTACGCGACGCAATCCAATTTTTTCTCACGAAACGATTGGGTTAGAATCCTTCAGCAATGTCGAAAACCTCGCAGGGTTCGGTGCCATTCGCAGCTTCCTTTCTCGTCGAAGTAGCCGAAATAGCAAGACGGCTCGATGCCGACACAATCGAGAAGGTCGCCGCCCTTCTTGCCGGTGTTCGTGAGCGGAGAGGCCGCTTATTCATCATTGGCGTGGGAGGCAGCGCGGCTAACGCTTCGCACGCGGTGAACGATTTCCGGAAGCTGGCGGGAATCGAGGCATATTCGCCAACCGACAATGTTTCCGAACTGACAGCCCGAATCAACGACGAAGGATGGCCCTCGGTATTTGCTGCGTGGCTGGAAACCAGCCGTCTACAGCCGCGTGACGCGGTGTTGGTGTTCTCAGTGGGTGGCGGAAGTGTCCAGCCGAATGTGAGTCCCAATATCGTGGCCGCGCTCGACTACGCGAAGTCGGTTGGAGCCACGATCATCGGCGTGGTCGGCCGCGATGGTGGCCACACAGCCCGAGTCGCCGATATCTGCGTGCTCATTCCGGTGGGGCATCCGGACCGGATCACTCCGCATACCGAAGCTTTTCAATCGGTCGTCTGGCACCTCTTGGTCTCACATCCATCATTGCAGCGAATGGCGGGCCGATGGGAATCCATCACGCCGCCTCAATTGCGGCTCGCTGTTTTTCTGGATCGCGATGGAGTGCTCAATGAACCTGTCATTCGAGAGGGAAAACCCTATCCGCCGGCGTCGGTGGATGAACTCCAAATTACCCCCAGCGCGGCCGATGCACTGGCGCGCCTGAAGGCCCGCGAATTTCTTCTCTTCGTCGTCAGCAATCAGCCGGACGTCGCGAGAGGAACGCAGAAACGTGAAGTGGTGGAGGAAATCGGGCTCCGCTTGCGTTCGGCGCTTCCGGTAGACGATATCTTGACGTGTTTTCATGATGACCCTGACGCTTGTGATTGCCGTAAACCACGCCCGGGTCTCCTGCTGCGCGCCGCCAGCCGATATGGAATTGATCTGAGCCGCAGCTATCTCGCGGGCGACCGGTGGCGAGATATCGATGCAGGGGCCAATGCCGGGTGCCGGACTATCTGGATCGACCGCGGCTACGACGAACGGCCTCCCTCCGCTGTTCCCGATGCTCGTGTTGGCACTTTGCCCGAAGCCGTCGATTGGATTCTGAAAAATGCTGCGGGGCTGTCGTGAGACATTTATCGGATCTGAAGGTGAAGCTCTTTGCCGACGGAGCCGATAAGGCCCAGATCTTGAAATTCCATACCAATCCGCTCATCCGCGGTTTCACAACAAATCCGACCCTGATGCGAGCAGCCGGCGTGAACAATTACGAGACTTTCGCGCGCGAGATTCTGGACGTAATTCATGACCGTCCGATTTCCTTCGAAGTCTTTGCCGACGACTTTCGCGAAATGGAACGGCAGGCGCGAAAAATCGCAGCCTGGGCCGAAAATGTTTACGTAAAAATTCCGATCACAAATACGAAACGGCAATCTTCAATGGAATTGGCCAGCGAGTTGGCGCATTCCGGAGTGAAGGTCAATGTCACTGCGGTTCTAACGCTGGATCAGGTTCGCGCCGCTGCCGATGCATTGACCGGTGGGGCGGGCGCTGTGATCTCCGTATTTGCTGGACGGATCGCGGACACCGGTCGAGATCCGGTGCCTATAATCGCAGCCGCAGTGGATCTGATCTCCGCCCACTCGAATATCGAATTGATCTGGGCAAGTCCCCGCGAGCTGCTGAATATCTTCCAGGCCAACGATGCCGGATGCCACATCATTACTGTTCCTGAAAACATTCTGGCGAAGCTTGAAGCCGTCGGAAAAGACCTCCACGAGTTTTCTCTCGAAACGGTGATGATGTTCCATAACGACGCCGCGAGGTCCGGCTATCAGGTGTAGCCGAAACGAAAAAGGCGCGGCAAGAATGAGCGTCCCGCCTTTTTTGAGTACTCGCGCCATCTCGGCGACGAGCTTTCGCGGGTTCGGTGTGCGTTCGAGAACCTGGATACTGAGTACCGTATCAAACGAACCTTCGTTGAAGGGCAACTGGTCACCCTCATACAAATAATCGGGACGCGAGCGAGCGAGTTTCGCAGCCGTTCGTTCAAATGCCGTCTCGTGTTCGATGCCGAGATATTCGTCAACATGGGGGCGGAAAATGCGCTCGAACTGCTTCTCCCCGCAGCGGCTTTTGCACAAAAAATACATCGCGGGCGCTCATAGAGCGCCTCTACAG
>QHWY01000327.1 GCA_003223875.1 Acidobacteriota bacterium
AGCTGCCAGTTGTCTCCCGACTTTTGAGCTTCGAGTTCCTTCGCGTTTTCGGCAATCTTCACGCCGTCGATATCGTCTGATTCGAACTCCAGGAGCTTCTTATTGCGAACGGCCGAAGTAGTTTTGGTGAACGTCTTCGACCAGTTACTTCCGGTCAGAAAAACATCGTTGCTATTCGCGAGCTTTGCGTAATTGTATGTCTTTTTGGGATTCTCACTGCCGAAGAGAATCTCGAGCGTCTTGCCGTCTTTCAATCTGGCGCTCACCTTCACAGGCGGTTCCTTTAGTCCAAATGAGCTCAGATCCTGCGCGTTTTGCGCCACGGTGTCGTTGCGGTCGATTTGCGGAATGTTGGACGCGAGGCTTTCCCATTCATCCGGATCGGCCTGGACGCCCGCCGGAGAGGTGATTTCCCACTGCTTTTCTCCCTTTTTGACCGCGGCGATGGTCCGCTCCGGATAGACCAGACTGATCTCGGATATATCCTTTTGTTCGACCTGGAAAGCTTTTTTCTTGGACTCTTCCTGTTTCTGGCGTTCCTCTTTTCCGCGGATTTCCGTGAGGTAAACGTAACCGCCAAGGATGACTAAGAGAATGAAGAGAATTGTCGTGCCTTTGAATCGCATAGTTTTTGGAAAATTCGGGGTCAGACGGGTGAATTCCCTATGTGCAGTTCAAAATAGGGAATTCACCCGTCTGACCCCGAATTACTTTCTACGTCTGACCCACACCCTGATCCCGGCGCCGATGATGCCCACGGGCAACAACAAAACCAGCACGTAATTCACGAACCGGCCCTGCGCTTCCGTCATTGTGATACGCCGATCTTCAGGATTTTTGGGTCTTATGGAAATGAAGTTTTCGTCCTGTGCAAGCCAGGACACAGTATTGAGAAAAAGGTTACCGTTCCCTGCCGATCCGAAAGGGCCGTTGGAAGCAAACGCGGAATTTCCATAAACGATCAGACGGCTCTTTTTATTCTCGCCTTGAGGTTTGGTCGCAACGACAGCAAGGGAAACGGGACCTTTAAGATCCGTTTTCTCGTCGAACGTCGCCTCATTCGACTTGAGGTTGGTTTCGCCCCAACTTCGCTCGTTGGACTCGAGCAGCTTTTCTACAGTCACGCCGTTTATTGGCGGATCCACCGGCGTCACAGACCGGACAAATGGGAAGAACGTCATGACTTTGAAGTTTTCCGTAATCTTGTGGCGGCTGTAACGCGTCACGAGCGGAATCGTGGGCCCGGCATTGAAAAGGCGCCCGACACCGCTGGCATCGACGACGAAATTGTTTCCAACGTTGATCGACCATTTCTTCATGAATTCCGACAGCGAAGGCGCTGGAGGCGGATCCAAAAGGATCAGAACGCTTCCGCCTTTGTTGAGAAATCCGTCGATCTGATCCATCTCATTGGGAAACGGTTCGGACGTTGGACCGGCCATTACCAGGACCGAAGTGTCATCCGGCACCTTGGCTTCCTGAACGAGGTTGACGGTCTTGACGACGTAGCCTTCTTTTTCCAATCCGCCTTTCGCGTTGCTATAACCGTTCCTTTCCGAATCCTCGATATTCTTCTCGCCGTGCCCTTGCGTAAAGTAAATGGTTTTCTTCTCGCCTTTCACAATCTTCATCAGGGCATTGGTGATGTCCTCTTCGCGAAGAGGCTCGGATTGCTTTTCGATGCGCTCGGTCTGACCGCCCATCTCGAGGACCAGGGTTCCATACCGATACGATTCGCCGCTCAACGGATTTTGAAAATCACCGTATTGCGTGACCGCGTACTGCTGCGCAATCTGCGGCTGTTTGTCGGGATCGATAAATTCGTAGGAAATTTTGCTGTTCCGGCCTTTGTAGAGATCGAGTAGATCCCGGGCAGGCGCGTAATCGCCACCGGGATAAAACGCCTTGACATGAAGGTCCTGCTTGACCTGCTGCACTACGCCCGTCGACTGATCCGAGAGGCTGTAAATCTTTTCACTCGTCGTGTCCACGCGTTTGACGTGTTGCGCGCCGAGGTAATTCACAAAAGCAAGGATTCCGATCAGGAACACAACCGAGGCTGCCGAATTGATTCCGAATCGCGCTGAGCGCCGGCCGAGGTTTCGGCGGATCTCATCGGACTTCAACGCGAGCGAGACGACAACGAGCAAACCGCCAACCACCAGGAGGCTTACGAAATATCGGGTCGGAATCGACCAAACCTGCCAGGAAATTAGAGCAGCGAGCATGATGACGAGGCCCAGGAGGTCGGATTTCTTGAGTTGTTCTCTCATATTCATCCTCTCCACCGCAAAGAGTCGATCGAACGATACGTTAGAAACAGAGCGATTAACATAAGAGACAAATAAAAAATAATGTGAGACGTCGACAGGACGCCTTTCATGAAATCGTCGAGATGATTTAGTACTGATAGATAAGTAAGGACCGCTTTGCCATTGCTGGAATCTACACTATTTGCGAAAACATCGACTAGCCATAAAACCATGACGATTCCAAAGCTAACAACGGCCGCTATGATTTGGTTTTCCGTCAAAGTCGAGATAAATAGCCCGATCGCCATCAGAGCTAAACCGTAGAGCAACAATCCCAGGTACGCTGTTAAGATGGGACCCGAAGCAGGGCTGCTGTACCAGTACAGGAAGCCTGTAGGAATCCAGGTCGTCAGCAGCAGGATGACGAAGAACGCGACAGCTGCGAAAAATTTCCCAAGCACCACCTGAAGATCCGTCACTGGCGAGGTTAATAAGAGCTCGATCGTTCCACGCTTCTTCTCTTCCGAAAAGAGACCCATCGTGAGCATCGGCATCACAAACAACAGAATGACGCTCATCGTGCTCAAGAAACCGCGAGTGATCATGCCCGGCATGTCCATGGCGCGCGGGCCGAGCTGTTGGGCTTGAAGTTGAGACATCAGGCCCATCTGGAGCACCTGCGCCAGGATCGATCGAAAGAATAAACCGGAAAGAAAAACGAAAATCGTCAGCACCACGTATGCAATGGGAGAAGTGAAGTAAGCGCGTAATTCGCGTTCGACAATGGCGAGTATGTTCCGCATGGCTATTCTCGCTCCTCTGCTGTCGTCAGTTTCAGGAAGATATCTTCAAGACTCATCGTGACCGATTGAAGCTCGTACAATCCCCAGCCGTTTTGGACCACCGTACGCGCCAGATCGCTGCGGATGTCCTTTTTCAGCTCGCCGTCGACCTGGAATCGATGGCGGCCGTCGTTGCTGCCGAGAGTGTGAACGTCGATGACGCCCGGCATGGCCTTCAGCTTCGACGTGATTTCCGGCGCCGGCCCTTGAATCTCCATGAAGACCCGTTCGGCGCCCTGCAACTGGAATCTCAAATTTTGGGGGGTATCGATGGCCACGATCTTGCCGCGATCGATGATCACGACGCGATTGCAGGTCTGCTCGACCTCGGGAAGAATGTGCGTTGACAGCACAACAGTGTGGTTTCCCGCGAGATCCTTGATCAGCTCGCGCACTTCATGGATTTGTTTGGGATCCAATCCAATGGTCGGCTCATCCAGTATCAAAACCGGCGGATCACCGATAAGCGCCTGCCCCAGCCCGACCCGTTGTTTGTATCCTTTGGATAATTTCGCAATGATGCGATCAGCGACGTCGGTAATGCTCACGCGTTCCATGACGCGTTTAATTTCAAGGTCGATCTTTTCCTTTGGCACGCCCTTGATCTTCGCCACAAACCGCAGATAACCCGCGACGGTCATTTCGAGATAAAGGGGCGGATTTTCCGGCAGATAACCGATGCGACGCCGGACATCCAGAGGATTTTCAAAGACGTCGAATCCATCTACGCGGACTGTGCCATCGGATGCGGGCATGAACCCCGCAATGATGCGCATCGTCGTCGTTTTTCCCGCGCCATTCGGCCCGAGGAATCCCAAAATCTCACCCTTTTCGACCTGAAAAGAGACGCTCTCAATCGCCATTTTCGCGGCGTAGCGTTTTGTAAGGTTTTCAACCGTAATCAACCCAGTCGGCCTCCGATTCGGATATTCTAGGCAGTGGAACCGTGCATTATAACACGCTCATCTTCGATGCGTTCGACACCGTTGTACATATCAACGAGTCCAAACTGCCCCTCCACCGCGTCGACGGAAAAGCCGTCCCCACGACGGCGCCAGCCGTACACCGAGCCTATAACGAGCTTTTCCGCAAAGTTCATTTTGACGTTTTCTATGCGGCTTTTTCTCAAAGCTACAATCAGGTAACGGCGCAGCGCCGGGCCGATTTGAAAGAGATTCCAAGCCAGGAGCGCTTCAAAATCATGCTCGGTCTGCTTGGCCATGCCGCCCACGAAATCACAGACGATGCCATTGAAACGATTACGCAGGCTCACATGGCGCAGTTACAAGAAGCGTTTGAAGTGCGGCCGGAAACCTTAGAGGTCCTCGAATGGGCGAAGCCACGATATCGGACGGCAATGATTTCGAATTTTGCCTACGCCCCCGCTCTCCACGACGCGCTCGACCGCTTTGGGATTCGATCGGCGTTCGAAACCGTTATCGTGTCCGTGGAAGTCGGATGGTGCAAACCTCATCGCATTATATTCGATCGAACATTTGAACAGATGGGCATCCGCCCTTCCGAGGCGCTATACGTCGGTGACCAGATGTATATCGACGTGTACGGGGCGCTGAATTGCGGTATGGACGTCGTATGGATCCAGACGAAACGTCAGGATTGGTCGCCGCCTGAACTGGCGATACACACATGCAAGCCGACATATACGGTGCGATCGATTTCGGAGTTGATTAGGTTGCTGGAAGAGGGTGGAAAGGAGAATCCATGACCTATG
>QHWY01000301.1 GCA_003223875.1 Acidobacteriota bacterium
AATCGGTCAGCGTGTAGTTGTCGAGAAATGAGTTCGAGTACGGCGGGTCGGGATACGGCGCGGTCTGGAACACCAGAATCTTTCCGGCGATGTCCGCGGCGGCGGGCGGATGCGCGGCGTCGTAGTAGAGCATCGGTGCCGTGATGCCGTTGGGCGGCGTGAAGCCGGATGTCATGCCGTAGGAGGCCACGACCGGGACCGGTTTTCCATCGGTAATCAGCTTCTCGACCGCAATGCCGGAGTCGTGCATATGGGTGCGGCGATCCGGCCAGTCGTCCACGATGTAATGGTCGTAGGGAACCTCGACATATTCGAGATCGGCGGCGCCGAATTCCTGCATCTTCGAAATCAGAAAATCCGTGAAACGTTTCCAGCCCGCGCTGCCGGCATACGTGGGGCCGCACTGGCTTTTGAACACGTGCCAGTCCCACGCCTGCTGCGGCGTGATCATCAACGTCGGCTCGATCCTGGGAAATCGAGAATGCGTGCCGGCCTCGGCCGGCCGCGCGATACTCTGGGCCGCGAGCGGTTGCCCCATCAACCCCGTGCCCGCGGTGACTCCCGCAGCTGCCTTGAGGAACGTCCGCCTGGAAAAACTCTTACGCGATCCGCTCATGGTGCCCTCCCAAAACTTCACGCCGTATGCAAGTGTGGCCGATCAGCCGCGCCGAGGCGAGCGTTTTTTGCGAGGTGAGGACACCGCACGTCGCGTCGCGACGGCCTTTGTGTTGGGGTTTTATTGGGAATTTCGTAGAGCAATGTGAGTAGCCACTCTAGAGACTCAGATACAATTTGGCAATGAGCGATTACAAACAACCGCTGTTCCGCGCTGCCGTGAGGCGGACTGACGGCCTTGACAGCATTGACGGCCATTTGCATAGTGGCTTTTTCTCTTTCCTTCTTTCTTCTCTCTCAAAATAAAAGAGATAGAGAATGAGCGTCAGCCGCGTCAGGCCCGTCAGTTCAACACCCGCATGCAGAATGTAGGTTCTGAGATTTCAGGGCACATTTTTTGATAGAAGAACACACATTGTGGGAATAGTGATCAGAAAGGCCACTGTCAACGACGCCGGTCAAGTGGCCGACGTTATGAATGCCGTGATTGCGGAAGGCAAGTACACGCTCCTTGATAGACCGTTCTCAGAGGAAGAGGAAAGGGCGTTCATCTTGTCGCTCTCCGATAGAAGCGCCGTATACGCCGCAGAGATTGACGGGGAGATCGTAGCCGCTCAATCCATTGGCTTGTTTACGGACTATGCTGACTCTGTACGGCACGTTGCAACAATGGGCACTTGGCTGCGACGTGACTTTCGTGGACGCGGCATTGGGCGGCTTCTGGCTGAAGAGTCGTTCAAGTTCGCCCGCAGCGTGGGGTACATGAAGATTGTCATTCAGGTCCTGGCTGACAACGAGTCTGCGCTTCGTTTTTATCGGAGGTTAGGATTCCAGGACATTGGTATCGCGAGGCAACACGTCAGATTAGGCGATAAGTTCCACGACGAGGTGTACTTGGAAAAATTGCTTGAGAATGCGGAGAACATTACATGATCGCAGGCATCGCTCATACGGCCCTTGTCGTCCGGGAGTATGAAGAGGCAATCGACTTTTATTGCGGCAAACTCGGCTTCATCGTCGTGGAAGATGCCCAACTGAAGAACAAGAGATGGATTCGACTAAGAGCGCCGGGCCGAAAAGGTTCCGAGATTTTGCTCTCCAGGGCCGTAGATGACAAGCAACGGGCCAGCATCGGTAACCAGACTGGTGGCCGCGTTCTCTTCTTCTTACATACGGACGATTTTGATTCCGATTATGCGAGGTTCCGGGCAGCGGGAATCGAGTTTACTGAAGGTCCTTGGGAAGAATCCTATGGGAAGGTCGCAGTGTTTAAGGATCTCTATGGCAATCGTATTGATCTGATTGAACCACGTACCCAGGGCGAGGCCGCAGTTCGATGATGTCGAAGCTGTCGTGTTTGTTCAACAAAACCGCCGTGAAGCCGAGTCCCATGCGCAGCAAGCTTCAGGAGCCATGATGGGCGGACGCTGCTTTCTATTGCCTGACAAGTCGCTGCTCTACGTTGCCGAGCTTGATGTCACGGTAGATGGTCAGCGTTTGGAAGGAGTGGGCGTGTTACCCGATGTTGGAGTGGCGGATGCCCTTTCATTCGCGGACGGATTCGATCCGCAGCTTGAGAAGGCAATAGAGATGGCCTCGCAGTGATTGAAATTGGAAAAGCTCAAGCCAATGTCGGCAAAATAGCCGACGTGCCGAGATAATAAGTAAAATGAATGATTTACTGCCGAGGTCCTCGGGCGAGGTGGTAGCGACGTTACGGAGCCGCCTCGGCACGCCTATGCGATGGACGGTTGGGCCGATTGTAAGGACGGTAAACAAGACGGCGGTGAAATTGGTTTCATACAACCTCGCTCCCAAAATGGATTACATCACTGTCGCGCAGTCGAGGCAAATGTCGGCAGGCATCGCCAGCGCCGCTCCAACCGTCCCAATCAGTCACTGGGTGCATTGATCATCGGCAGCGTGTTCTCGTTCTCCGTTGTGAAGTGGACGGATGCGACGACTGGGCCAGCTAGTGGAAATAGGAGTACGTATCAATCGGCTCAAAGGGAATTGACGCTGACCTTACGTTTGCTGGTGGTCATAGCACACGATCTCGTACTTGATACCTTCCAAATCCTTGAAGAACAGAGCGTAGTAGCCTGGCGGGGTATATTCCGGATACTCCCGTGGTTTACTCACTATCGTAGCCCCTATTTGCTTCAGTTCAGAATGCAGCCTATCCACTTCAGCGCGAGATGCCGCTCTGAATGCAAGATGATGTAGCGTCCCCGGCTTCCGGCGATTGATCGTGTCACCCGCGAAAGCTCTTCTCGGTGAAGTGATGGTAAAGCCCAACCGTGGATGCTCGTACCACACTACATGCTTCTCATGCTCTTCTATGACGGCGCTGCCTCTGCTCCGAACATCAAAACCCAAGAGGGGAAGGAGCTTGTCGTAGAATGGCACTGCGACGCTCATGTCTTTGACAGTTATCTCTATGTGGTCAATGATCGGTTCCATTTATCTTCGCCGCCTTTCAAGGCGATCTTTTATACCACGCATCAGCGGGGCTCTCTTATCTCCAGCGGCGCTCCAGTCGGCCCTTTTCGGCCCGCAACAACGGGCAGCCAAAAGGGAGTTAATAGGCCATCGGGCCCGAATACCCGAGGGAAAGTTAAGATTGCCGGGGACTTACCCAGAATTACTCTTCCTCGTTTTGACAGTAGTTGTCCCGCGATTATCATGGAATGCGAAATCCAACCACGGAGGGTCTCTGCATGGCAACCACGGATGTCGTCGAATTCAAATTAGCCCTCGCCTTAGACGCCTACGGAATTGAGCTCCGGCTATGGAAGGAACCAGGTGAACGCGAATGGGGTGCAACCCTTCGTGACGATAGCAACATCGTTGACTGTCATTTTGAAGAAGACAATCTCACATTGGCTAAGCTTCATGTCCTGGGGGACGCCAGAAACCGCGTCATGAGCCGATCACGCAGCTCGGAGTTGCCGGGTTGTAACACGTTTCTTGATTCCTGGAAGCCGGTCAAAATGGCGAAACGCGGACATTCGATTTCGCGCTGAGGATAAGCACCGGAGCGATGCTGTTTAAATGGGTCCTCGCGAAGCTGCTGACGAGGTAACTTTTCACGCACGTACCAACCGCCAGCGGCCGTAGGCAACGAATGCCGCGAGAATCCCGGTTACGGCCGGAAGGATCGCCATCGCGGCATCGAGTGTCTGCAATGTGACCACCGTCGCGCCAATCATAATGATGACCAGTCCTGCCGCCGCCAGAGGCATTAGCCCCTGACGGATCTTGAATACACCGGGAAGCACAAGGCCAAGCGCGCCGAGAATTTCTACAATAGCGATAAACTTCAAAAATAAACCGGATATGTGCGCCTGTTCTTCAAGCGTCTGGATCGGCATCACCAATTTCACGCCCCCAGCAAATAAGAACAGCAGCGCCAGCAGGACTTGAATAACCCACAATACGTACTTCATGATCCCCCTCCTAGATCTTACGCTGATTGTCCATATTCGTCATGGACATGTGCTAAGATGCCCTCGCGCTAATGCATCAAACTGGATTGTCATTTCGCGTGGCGCTCTGGGGCCCTGAGCCGCCGCACGCAATGATGATCAACAGTCAAGGAGGTACGCTGATTTATGGGTTTGACCAGACGCACCATACTGGCAGCGGCCGCGGCGGCAGCGACAACGGCCGCCGTGCCGCGCGCATTTGCTCAGCAGCCTGGAAAAGGCGGAACTGGCAAGTTTTACGAAAGAGGTTCCGTTCGCATCTACTATGAGGAGGCCGGTTCCGGCTTCCCGCTGTTGCTGCTCCCGGGCGGCGGATTGAACGCGACCATTTCCTTCTTCACCGGCAACTCGCCCTTCAACGCGATCGAGGAGTTCAAGGGACAATATCGCTGCATCACGGCGGACCTGCGCAACGCCCCCAGCGGCCAGTCCACTGGCCCCGTCGAGGTCGACCGGCCGTGGGAATCCTATGCCGACGACCAACTCGGCCTGATGGATCATCTGGGGATCGACAAGTTCTCGGTAATGGGTTTCTGCATTGGCGGCCCCTTCATCTGGAGTCTTCTGAAGCGCGCACCTACTCGCATTGCCGCAGCCGTGCTGGCGCAGCCCGTGGGCTGGCGTCCGGAGATGCGCGACCCTAAGTACCCCGGCACATTTTGGAGGACTTGGGGCGCGGCGCTGACCGCTAAGCGGCCCGAGATCACGCTGCAGACGACCGACCAATTTGTCACCAAGATGTTCGAAACCAACCCCGACTTCGTCTTCACCGTGACACGCGATTTCGTGCGTAGTTGCCACAACCCGGTCCTGATCCTGCCCGACGAGGTCCCTGCGCACCCATACGCCGTCGCCATGGAGTGCGCGATGCTCGCCCCACAGGCTGAAGTGAGCATTTTCCCGTGGAAAGAACCCAAGGAGCGAATTCCGCTCGCGGTGCGCCAAATTCATTCGTTCCTCCGTGCGCATCGGCCTGCTTAGACTGCGGTGCCCAGTGGCATCGGACGGAATGTAGGAAGTTCAAACCGCGTCTAACGGGAAGCACAGGGATGTCGCGCTCTACCCGGTGACAGCCGCCGCAAAATTTTTTGCGGCGGCCGCGGGCCCTCTAGGACGAGCCGATACTCTGTAAATCCGCAGAGAATGGAAAGTGGACAATCGAAAATCAGGACCTGCCGCTTGAAATCAGGCGATCGCCGAGCGAAATCAACAGTTTCCGGAGGACAATTTTTTCTTCGAAGCAACAGGAGCGTCTGACCCGAGCCTCACACTTGATACAACGCGCGAAGACAGAGAGTGGACAACGGAAAATCAGGGGGGCCGCGCAGCATTTCCGGAAAGCAGCTCGCGATTTTCAGATGCCGCACGGCATCTTCGGAAGCAACTCAGGATTTGCAAATCGCGCGCGGCATCTCCCGGAAGCAGCCTTCCTCCTTGAGAAGCCGTGCAGCATTTTGGGGAAGTAGCCGGCGACTTTGAAATGCTGGGCGGCATTTTCGGGAAGCAGCTCGCGACTTTCAAATCCGGCGCGGCATCTCGCGGAAGCAGCCTTCCTCCTTGAGAAGCCGTGCAGCATTTTGGGGAAGTAGTTGGCGACTTTGAAATGCTGGGCGGTATTTTCGGGAAGCAGCTCGCGAGTTTCAGATGCCGCACGGCATTTTCGGGAAGCAGCCCGCGACTTTCAAATCCGGCGCGGCATCTCGCGGAAGCAGCTTTCCTCCTTGAGAAGTCGTGCAGCATTTTGGGGAAGTAGTTGGCGACTTTGAAATGCTGGGCGGTATTTTCGGGAAGCAGCTCGCGAGTTTCAGCCGCACGGCATTTTCGGGAAGCAGCCCGCGACTTTGAGATGCCACAGAGCACCTCCGGAAAGCAGGTCGGAGACCTCACGGTTCACAAGCGTTGTGGGATCAATGAGCTTCGGGGCGGCTGTTTGATGATGATACGCCAGTTGACCAAACAGGGCCTTGAACTGAAACACTTAGGCTGACCTACTCGATTATCGAGACCCTGGAACGACAATAAAGAAAACAAGTTGTGAGTCGTCCAACGGCGGTGTATAAGTTCGCTGCGGTTCACAATAGGATTCATCCGACTGTTTCCGTCCTGTCAGTCGAACCCAATTTGGGTTAACACCAGGTGATGAAATTCGTCATGGAGACGACAATCAGACCGCTGGCGGTCCTGATTTTCATAGCAATTTGCATGTTGGCGGCACTGATAAGCGACGCCGGTCGCTCATCGTTTATGGGGATGGCTGCCTTTGCGCAAGGGCCTGGCAATAGCGGCACGACTGGGGACACTCTGACAGACCGCGACATCGAGAGAATGTCCGCCATGGGTCAGCTTGCTCATCTAGCTGCTACGGGCCAACTTGGCAGCGGCATGGCCAAGGTTGCCACCACCGCAGATGGAGGCCAGAACGGAGTCGCTGGCGGGCATGCCCAACCTTCAATTGCGGTTGACAGTACGGGTCAGTACATTGTGATCGGTACAAACAACGCCGCCGGTTTTGGACTAAATCCGATTTCGGTTTCCGGCTTCCAGTATTCCGATGATGGCGGCCAGACGTTCACCGACGGAGGCTCGCTTCCGATAAGCACCCCGACGAGTTTGATCGGCTCGAGTGTCTATCTCGGGGTTTTCGGTGATCCAGAAGTAAAATATCTGGGCGGCTCGAATTTCGTCTATTTCTCGATCATCGTCGTGGACCCAGGCTCCGGCGGACCGGCTCAAACCCTGGGCTTCCACCTGTCCAGGGATTTCGGACACACCTGGACCGGGCCATTTGAAATCCTGCCGGCTACAAACCCAAATGGGCTTCTTTTCGGATCCAGCGTCGATCTTGCGGATAAACCTTTCGCCGACGTGGATCCCGACACCGGGCGTGTGCTGGTGAGCTGGTCCAATTTCACCCCTTTCGCACCCGGCGGAGTTGAGATTTCCACTACGTTTTCAGACAACATCCTGAACGCGAAACCTGTTTGGTCCAGCCGTCGTATTGTCGCGCATACTCCTATAGACGGGCAGTCGTCCATTCCTCGCTTTGCCGGAAATGGTTCCTCGAATGTTTACCTGGCATGGCAAAGGTTTCCGGGGGATAACCACGACAGTATCGGCTTTGCGACGTCCGCTGATAACGGAGCAACGTGGAGCGATCCCATAAATGCAGCACCGGCTTTTTTCACAATGGACCAGGTGCTGGGCAACGACCGCGTCAGTTGCGCGCCGGGACTGGCTGTCGACAATTCTTCAGGGCCGCGGAAAGGCAATATTTATCTCGTCTATTCAAACAACAACCTGAAGGACGGCGCCGATATTGTGTTTCAGAGCAGGACCGACGGTGGCCTCAGCTTCACGAGTCCGGTTCTCATCAACAGCAGACCAGGTAACGATCGCGCTCAATGGTTTCCCTGGGTTACGGTCGATAACAGCAGCGGACGCATTTATGTCTTCTACTACGATCAAGGAATAGACACGAGCGGCGATCTTACCCAGACGACCTATCAATTCTCGGACGATGGAGGTGTGACCTGGAAGCAACCCATGCCGCTTACGGATAGTCCTTTTAAAGCCGGTTGGGGCAAGGACCAAGGTCATCCGAATCTCGGCGACTACAATCAGGCCGTCGCACAAAAAGGCGAACTTTTTGCCGCCTGGGCCGGCACGGAGCTCCTTCCATTCACGAGTGGACTGCCATCAGTACACATGAACACGCCCAAAGTCTTCTTCAAAGGCGTGCCCGCGAGCTCCGCGAAAGTTAGTCTGACCTCAAACTTCAGCGGAACCACATTCACAGATAGTAATGGGAATGGCTTCATCGATGCTGGAGAGCAAGTCGCATTCAAATTTCCGCTGACGAACTATGTAACGAATCCGATCTTGCAGCCTACCGTGATCACGGGCATTGTCGCTACTCTTTCAACTGCGATGCCCGCAGTAACTATCGTACAGGGAACATCGGGCTACCCAAGCATCGCTCCGGGCGCTTCCGCGAGCAATGACAGGGATTTCATCATCCAGCTGTCGCCTTCCTACGCTCGAGGAACGCCGCTCGATCTTGTTCTCAACGTTACCAGCAATCAGGGAACGACGGTTCTGCTGTTCACTCACTCGACTGGAACCGCTGGAGCGACCACCTTATTCCAGGAAAATTTTGACTCCACAACACCCGGCACACTTCCTGCCGGCTGGTTGACCCAGCACGTGGGCGGCAGCAATACGGTTCCGTGGACCACGAGCAACACGTTCAATCCCGGCAATAACGGCGCGTTTCACACCAATGCCAACGATGGGCCGGCCAGCGATGCCACTCGATGGGAACGTTTCCTCAGCCCTATTATCGTAGTTCCACCAGATTCGGAATATGTAACGTTAGACTTCGATGTGAAACACGACACTCAAGACGATCCCAATTTCAACATCCTCGCATACGACGGGTTTTTGCTGCGCATCGGTGACTATGGACCTTCTAGTTCGCCACCGGCATTCGTCCGGTCCGTGATGGCGGAAGCTTTTGAAGAAGAATTCACCACAAGTAACCAAAATCACTATCCGAAACACTTTCCGCGGAGCAACAACGTCAGGTACTTCCAGGATATTTCGGCATGGGCCGGGGACTCCGCGGGGCTGAAGCATGTCCACATGAAGCTGAACGGAATGGCCGGCAGATCCATTCGACTTTGGTGGGAGTTCACGCAGGACGCGAATTTAACCTGCAACGACGTGAGGCCCGCTGCACGAGCCTGCGGCGTACTATTTGACAACGTGGTTGTGCAGAGCGTCGTCACGATCCAGGCGGATCTTTCGGTAACGAAATCGATCACATCGGGTCCGGCGATTTCCGGACAGAACATCACCTATAGGATCGATGCTACGAACAACGGTCCAACTCTTAATGTCAGCTCGACCGTTACCGACGACTTGTCTCCTTTGCTGAGTTTTGTTTCATGCTCGGTCACGGGCGGCGGCACATGCAACAGTTCGGACAATCATCAAACGGTAACATTGCCGCCGGGGGCCCCTGGGTTTGCCACTATCGCTCTCGTTACGGCGATAGGCTGCTCGGCAGCCGGTGGGACTCCGCTGAGCAATACAGCAACAATCTCCTCGTCGACGCCTGATCCCGATCCAAGCAACAACTTCTCGACCGCTGCAACGAAAATTGTGAATCCACCCCCTGTGATGTCGTGCCCGGCCGACATCGTCACTACGGCGCAGCCCGGGCAAACATCCGTGATTGCTAATTTCGCGGTCACTGCGACCGACAATTGTCCGCTGCAGCCTGGCACCATTGTTGCCACGCCTGCCTCCGGTTCGCCTTTTCTCGTCGGCACCACAAAAGTGACGGCTACCGCCACGGATTCTGGAGGCGCCCAATCGAGTTGCAGCTTCAATGTCACGGTAAATGCGCCAACAACAGCGGATCAAACGATCACGTTTGCGGCTCTATCCAGGCACGTTTACGGTGACGCGCCATTTTCGCTGAATGCAACTTCCAGTTCCGGACTGGCTGTCAGTTTCAATGTCACCGGCAACTGCAGCCTGTCTGGCAACTCGCTGACAATCACCGGAGCGGGAATCTGCACCGTAACAGCTTCACAACCGGGTGACGTCAACTACAATCCGGCACAGGACGTCAGTCAGATTTTTGCGATCAATCGGACGACCGCGTTGATGAGGGCCGACAACCGCACGAGGGTCTATGGATCGGTCAACCCTGAGTTCACGGCAAGCTACTCCGGATTTGTAAATGGAGACACACCAGCGAATCTGAGCGGAGTGATGGTGTTCACGACGGCCGCAACTGCGGTCAGTAACGTAGGTCTTTACGCTATCAATCTGAGCGGTCTGACTTCGCCGAACTACAACATCACATTTATTCCTGGCACCCTCACGGTAACACAGGCGCCGTTAACGTTGACGGCGAACCCCGTAGCGCGTTACTTCGGCGTAAACAACCCACCATTGACCGTTACTTTCGTCGGGCTTCTTAATAATGACACCATCACGGCCACGGGCGTGACCACTGCCACACCGACTAGTCCGCCTGGAAGCTACCCGATCACGATCCCGCTTTTGAATGTCGTGGATCCAGGCCGACGGCTGTCCAACTATGCGGTTACGAACCCGGCTCTCCCCGGGGGCTATGCGACCAACGGATTGCTAACCGTCGTGCTGACTTATGCTGTTTACGTCACGAAAATAGACTGCGCGGCGCTCGGATTCTCCGGCCAGTCCTTCACAGACAGTTTCGATTCCTCCAAAGGGTCTTACGCTAATACCCACGTAAACATGCGAGGCGACATTGCCGTTAATGGGAATGCTGAATTGAAACGCGAGGCGGTTATCAACGGCTCGCTGTATACCCCCTTTCCTGAGGTTAGCGACGAATGCGACAAGGGGATTCCGGGAATCACCATTTCCGGTGACGCGGTGGTGAAAGGCGTTCCTCCATATGTGAAGCTGACGCCCATCTCCTTCACGACGTCGCCCGCGACCCGAGTGAGCGCAGGACCATCGGATCTCAAAGTGACTTCGGATAGGACACTCGTGCCAGACGACACGTCGCCTAATTATCGCGACATCGTCGTCGCGGGCAAGGCTACGCTAACCTTAGAGTCGGGAGTCTACAATATCAATTCGCTCACACTCCAAGGCAACGCAACTGTTGTGGCCCAAGGTCCAGTGATTCTGAATATCGCTGGAGGGAATCCCAAAAAACAGTCGGGATCGAACAATGATCAGAATCAGGGGGAGGATGACGGTTCAGGGGATACGATCAAAGTGCTGTACGTAAACGGTGGGTCTGTCATTAGTGCGAGTGGTCCGTCCGGAAACCCGAACCCAGCCGACCTGCTTATAGTGTATTGGGGGGCAGGAGAAATTGATTTGGCAGGCCAGTCCCACTCGTATGGTGTCCTCTATGCTCCGAACGCCGCAGTCAAGCTAAAGAACCGAGCCGATTGGTATGGCGCCATGGTGGTGAACGATTTGGATGCCCCCGAACACACCGCGATCCACTACGATCTGAACCTGGGTCGTTGAAGCGCGCGGGGGGCGCACACCTGAATTCCCTGAATTCAGGTGTGCGGCTTTGCACAAAAAATCCTGGGCGGTCATAGACCGCCCCTACAGCTTGGGGTGCGCAACTGTAGGGGCGCTCTATGAGCGCCCGCGATGTATTTTTTGTGCAAAGCCCAGGTGTGCGCCCCCAGGGACTTGTAACCGTTACGTTGTCATGGCGTCGGCGAAGCGGGCAACGGCGCGATCACAAAGCTGGCGATGTTATACGTAATATCGTAGTTGCTCAGCACACTTGCCGGACCGAGCGCCGCGCTGATGGTGTAGGTCCCGACGGCCTCACCCGCCGTGCGAGCGAAGATCGCCGTCACGTTGTCGGATGGCAGGAAGCCACTCAGCGTTCCCGTCAGAACCGGATCGCTGCTTCCGTAGGTCTTCGCGCCGGCGCCCGGCGTCACCGAAGCGGATTTCGGGTTAATCGTTAAGTTCGCTCCAGCGAACAGCAGCGTGTAGTTGGTGCTTAGCGACAACGTTCCTGGCTGCACCGCATACGTTCCTACGTTGTTGCCCGCTAAGCGCGTCAAACTGCCCGTGAAGCTGTCGCCGTTGACTAATGAGCCGCTCGTGATCTGATAGGACAGCGCTGGATCCGCATCGCCATATGTCTTCGATTGAGCATCTGCCGTCACTGTGATTGGGCGTGGATTGACATGCAGCGTTCCGGTTGAGGAACTGGCCGCAAAGTTACCGTGCGCTGCATAGCTTGCCGTCAGGCTGTGATCCCCTGCGTTCAGACCGTTAATCGTGAAGACCGCTGAGCCATTACTCAGCGCCGCACTCGTCGGCGTCCCACTATCCACCGTCAAGGATAGTAGGTTGCCCGCGAGCGTTCCTGACGCTGAGGTCACCGTTACCGTCACGATGGCTGCGGTGTTATAGGTCACGGCCGGCGCGTTGATCGATGTCGTCGTCGACCATCCCGTCACCGTCAGTGAAGCCGTCAACGTCGGATAAATGAAATCGGTGGTGTCTGCATTGCTATACCCCGCATCGCTCTGGACCTGGTTGTTCGTCAGTGAACTGCCATCATCCCCATAGACGTAGGCTGTGTAGTTACCGGGCGTGATCAACAACTCATCCAACGGCGCCGTGATGCTGGTCTGCCATGTATAGTTGCCGCTGTGGTCCGGACCCATCTTCGTGGCCGTGCCTATTCCAAATAAGACCGGGTGTGTCGGATCGCCGGCTGGCGCCAGCCATACTTTAAAGACAGGCGGCAACGGCTGATTGGAATTGTCAACACCAGGGCTAGTCAATGCATCCTTAGTATTCACCGCCGCCGGGGATACGGTCACCGTCGCCGTGGCATTGTGTCCGTACCGCGCCATTGATGTGATCGTTAGCCGACCCCCGATGCCGTTGTCGTTCGGCTTGCCGCCGACGCAATGGCCATTGGCATCACATGTACTGAAGCTGTACTTCTTGATCGTGAAGTTCGCCGTGTTGTAGGTAATGGTGTAATTACCCAACACAGTCGCCGGACTGAGCGCAGCGCTGATCGTGTACTGTCCGGGAGCATCGCCAGCGTTGCGGCTATAGGTTGCGGTGACGTTATCTCCAGCCAGGAATCCAGTTAGCGTTCCTGTTGTCAGGAGACTCGGATCATCATCGCCGAACATCTTGCTCGCCGGATTCGGCGTCACCGAAGCGGGCAACGGCGCGATCACAAAGCTGGCGATGTTATACGTAATATGGTAGTTGCTCAGCACACTTGCCGGACCGAGCGCCGCGCTAATGGTGTAGGTCCCGACGGCCTCACCCGCCGTGCGAGCGAAGAATGCCGTCACGTTGTCGGATGGCAGGAAGCCATTCAGCGTTCCCGTGAGAACCGGATCACTGCTTCCGTAGGTCTTCCCGCCAGCGCCCGGCATCACCGAGGCGGGCGCCTTGTTGATCGTAAAAGTCTGACTGACGGCCCGTGCCGGGTTGTAGTTAACGTCGCCCGCCTGTGAAGCGGTCACGGTGCAGGTTCCTGCGCCAGTAATCGTGACAATGTTTCCGGACATTGTGCAGGCTCCACTTGCGGTAAAGTCAACACGGTGAGTTGATCCGCCCCCGGTCGCGCTGACTGCAAACGGTGGATTGCCATAGGTTTTGTCCGGAAGAGCTCCAAAAACGATTGTCTGATCGGCTTTGGCGATGATCGTGAACGCGTCATTGAGTGTGACGACTTCCGTACTCGTTGTGGCAGTCCATGTCTGCGCGCCAATCGCCGCATTGTCCGCAATGCTCACTTGCGCCGTGAGTAAGGTGGAACTGTCCACAACAATATTCGTAATAGTCACGCCGGAGCCGGCACTCAGCTGTGTCGTGTCTTGAGCGAAATGCGTGTATCGCCCAGTGACGGTGATCGCCAACGTCTGGCCTTGTGTGCCGGTAGCGGGTTTGACCTCCGCAATCACCGGAATCCCCTGCGGCATCACCGATCCGAGTACGTCGATACGGCCGTGTCCGAGCTGGTTGGCGTAAGTTGGATTTTGGGAATCGATGTTAAGGGCGGCTTGGGCAATGGAATCCGGCACTCCATTCGTTCGGAGGGAACGTACGAGTGCCGCCGTCCCTGCAAGGGCAGCCGCACTTAAAGATGTGCCGGAAGCAACGATGTAGTAGCCACCTGGATAGACCGAAATAACATCCACACCCGGCGCAGACACAAAGACATAACTGGCGTAGTTTGAAAACAAACCTTTGGTGTCGGAAAGATCAGTCGAAGCCGCGGTCATTACTCCGTCGAAAGCAGCCGGATACCGCGGTCGAGACGTGTTATCGTTGCCGGCCGGCGCCACCAACAAGACATTGGAAGCCCGCGCAAAGTCCACTGCGGTCTTGACAGCCAGCGAAGGGTTTAGGATGCCAAAGTTCATTTGGATCACTTGAGCCCCGTGGTCGACGGCATATCGTATGGCTTTCGCGAGGGTGAACAAATCACTTTGGCCGTCATCACCAAACACGCGCAAGGGCATAATCATACTGTCCGGCGCGATCGCGGCGATGATGCCGGCGGAAAGCGACCCATGACTGTAAGCCGGATGGAGACCATCGAGGTAGGCGTGATTGGACCGGTCCAAGAAACCGGCGTCGGACTGGTCTAGAAATCCGGCATCTGACTGGTCCAGGAAACCCGCGTCCGATTGATCAAGAAATCCGGCGTCCGATTGGTCCAAAAGGGAGGGGCCGCCCGGACTGCTGGAAACAAAGTCGTATCCGCTGGTCAGATGACCGACCAACGCCGCGTGCGCGTAGTCGACTTTCGAATTGATGTCGGCGACAACAACTCCTCTTCCAGTCGACCACGGCGATGCCCTCGCAGCGTTTATCAGTCGCATCGCCGGCTGCAGCTTGTACCAATCCGGTGCCGCAGCGCCAGGTAGTCCCAATACGCCGCGTAGACCAAAGCGGGGCAAACTGACGCTCCGGTTCAGCTCCATCCACTGGATTCCGAGCAGTGATGCCCTGTCTGGCAACGGCACGACCGGCACGACAAGCAAGTACGTGTTTGCGCCGGGAATACTGTCGGCGACGGTACCCCCCAGCGTGGCGGCAAGTGTGTCGATGCTCACCGTCGGCGCAATTTGAACGATAAGGGGATACGAAGCAGCGGCAGCCTGTGAACTCAGGCCGAGGACCAAAATAAGAATTAGGAAGAGGAAACGACATCTTGTCATGATGAATTCGTTTAC
>QHWY01000316.1 GCA_003223875.1 Acidobacteriota bacterium
TCAAGCGGTTCGGTGTGAAGGCAGTGATCGGAAAAGGGGGCATGGGCGCAAAGACGCAAAAAGCCTGCCAGGAAAACGGTTGCGTGTATCTCCATGCGATTGGCGGCGCGGCCCAAATCTATGCACAATGCGTTCAACGCGTCTTGAGCGTGCGGCTGGAGCAGTTCGGTAGTCCGGAAGCCGTGTGGGAACTTGAGGTCAAGAATTTCCCTGCTGTAGTCACGATTGATAGCCACGGAAATAATCTGCAGCAGGTGGTGACCGACCGGTCGCGTGCGCTGCTGGCGGCTGCTATTTAATTTCCATCGCTAGGTCCAAAACCACCGCTTTTCAGGCGTCAGCTTTGAGCCTCCCCAACCTTTGGGTGCCGGAAGGCTGGGGCAGGCGTGGAGATTAAGACAACCTTTCTGGGCGGGCGGAAAACGGATGGTGGTAGACCAATATTCTTCAGATGACCCAGGCCGAATTTCTCCAACAGCCGTGGGATGTTGATCGAGTTTGATTCATGTTTTGAATTCCCATAAGGGTTCGGCGGTTTGTTGCAGCCGCCTCGAAGTTTCAAACGCCTGCCGCAAAGCCCGCTGGCCGGCGGCGGGCAATCCGTAATAGCGTCTGGCCTGTCCGCCCCATTGCGGCGGACGGCCCGGCTTCGAAGCGAGGTGGCCTTTGTCTTCCAGCCGGTCCAGGGTGATGTACACCGATCCGATAGGCGTGAACGACGCAATATCGCGTTGTGGAAAACGCGATCCTGCGTCGCCGGCCCGGATGCTGCCAGCTAAAGCGTTGAAAACTCAGGAAGACCTATCGCGTTGGAAATGGAATGCGGGATGCCCTGTAGAGAGGCATGAACGGGAAGACGACAATCCAAAGCAAACACGCTGATTGGTTCAAGTCAAACATACCTGCTTCGCCCACCTCCTTTCCTCCCGTCGTCCCTTTCGACGACATCATCATCACGATCAACTCCGTTCGCTTGGCGACCAGCTACAGGTCATCGGTAATCGTGGACGATTCGGAAAGAAGTATTTCCGTTCCATCGGCAATTAAGCCGGTTCACGACTCGATGTTCGCCTGCGCGGAAACGATCAGTCATGGAATATCCGCCGCCATTTCCGGAGCGCGAATAATCGTTTGCGGCGTGCGAATAATTATTTCCGTAACGGAAACGGTTATTTGCGGCCAACTTCAAAACCCAACGAATGAACAATTTGTGGACGGCTCTACCGAAATAAGTATTTCCATGCCGGAAATGACTATTTGCAGCGCGGAGACGCCTATTTGCGCCTTGCAAATAATTATTTCCGACGCACAGGCGATCATTTCCGGACGCACCTTAATAATCGATGGTCCTTACACGGTCATCTCTGGACCGCATTCGATCATTTACATACGCGCAACAACGATATCCGTCGTGGCAACGGTTATTCCCGCGACGGAAATAGATTTGTCCGACGCGGACACGATTATTTCCGCCTTCTTCACGAGTTTCTTCGCGGCGCAATTAGTTATCTCTGCCGCAGAGAAAACCGCCGGCGCGGTGCCGGCGGGTCTGTTCCCAAACAACGATCAACCAATTAGGAGGTAAGTATGAGTCCACACGTTCGACCGCTGGTCGGCTTCAGAAACATGACCGACCAAGTACTCGTTACAACCGCCAGCGCCGTTGGCAAGGAAATGACCGGTAACGCGAATTTCCCGAATCCACCCGTGGATTTGAAAACGCTGGCAGCCGCCGTCGATGATCTGAGCGCTGCTATGGCGGCGCAGGTTCAAGGAGGGACCGCCTCGACGGCTCACAAGAAGGACAAGCGCGGCACCGTTATCGACCTGTTAGTCAAGCTGGCGCATTACGTCCACGACAACAGCGGCAACAATCCGGCCGTGGTGTTGTCTAGCGGCTTTCAGGTCGCGGGCACCAACCGTGCGAAGTCACCGTTATCAAAGCCTGTGATCATTGGCATCGATTACGGCAAAAGCACGGAGCTGGTTCTCAAGCTGAGCCCGGTTTCCAACGTACGGATCTTTGACGTCGAGTTTGCACCAGTCGGCGCCAATAACACTCCGGGCGATTGGAAGGACGCCGGTTTGTTCACCAATTCCCGCTCGATCACCGTCGGCAACCTCGTTCCCGGAACGACCTATCTGTTCCGTGTACGGGCGGCCGGCACCACCGGCTTTAGCGACTGGAGCGATCCAGTCGCGCGTATGGCCACATAGCTTGGGGACGTTCACCCGGCTCGCCGCCTCTCCCCCCGGGGAGAGGCCGGCCCGAAAGGGCCGGGTGAGGGTCTCACTTCCGAAGGAGACGACCATGAATCTCGAAGACGAAATCCTCGGCATCCGCACATCGCTCGGACGCATCGAAGGCCGGATGGACGAGATCGGCAAGCTATTCGAACGCGTGTCGATGCTCGAGCAATCGCAGGCCTGGCTGAAAGGCGCATGGACAGTTCTGGCCGCCGCGTGCGCCTACGTCTGGAAGGCCATTTACGCAAAGTGATGAAGCCCAACCTTAAAGGAGGACGCATGTTTGAATTTCTTTCCGAACATCAATTGTGGGCCGCAGTGGTGATCTATTGGATCTTCTCGGCGGCGGTCTCGTCCATATATGGCTGATGTACCGCGGTTCGCCGTCGGCGATCTATTTGGATCAAGTCACAAGAAACGTATCCGATCTGGCCAGAGCGGTTCGGACGTTCCAAAAGGAGGCGAAATGAATCTTCAACTCATGTTCGAAATTGGAAAGCTCGCGCTGTCCGTCGTGGACACTCACCTTGAAGGAAAAGATCAGGATGTGAGCGTCGAGACCAGGTTATTGCAGATCATCCGAGCAGGCGTCCAGGCATACCAGCAGCACACCGGAGAACCTGGATCCTGCTCTGATCAAGGCCGAGGAGCCGTTATAAACCCTGATGCTGTCGGAGCATTTCTCAGTGGAAGAACTCACCGCTTCGGAAGTAGCGGCGCGCGCCGGTATCGACAACACTCCTTCATCCGAGGCAATGCGGAATCTCTTGCGCTTAGCCGAGGGCCTGGAGATGGTGCGCGCCGCCCTCGACAACAACGCGATTCATGTGACTAGCGGCTACCGTTCGCTCCGGCTGAATCAAATGGTCGGCGGCTCGAAAAATTCCATGCACATCGAAGGCCTGGCCGCGGATATTATCTGCGCCGCTTTCGGCCCGCCTCTTGGGGTCTGCCGCGCCATCGCAACGTCGGGCATCCCGGCCGATCAAATCATCCACGAGTTCTCCCGCTGGTGCCATGTCGGCTTCGCCCCTGAAGGGCACGCCGCGAGAAACGAATTGCTTACTATTGCGAATGCAGTCACGGGTTTCCAGCCGGGTTTGCGAAGTGTGTAGCGCGTTTTTTGAAAAAAGATGTATTTTTCGGCCTCTCTCGATGATCTATATGTTTGAAGGGAAAAATCGACAGTTCTTGAGCAAGTAAACGGGTCCGGTTTAGGCGTTTGAAAAACGAACGGAGCCCGTTAGGGTATCCGTGTGTCCAAGCCGAACCTGCTCAGGAACAGATCAAGGAAGGGAGAAGTTCGAATATGAAAGAACGACAGCAATTGGCGATAACGAGGATCAGGCTACCGATTTTGCCATTCGGATCATCGGATTCTTGGGATTGGCCTCCGTGGTCCTTTCGTTATGGAGCGCTACTGTGCGGCCTGCGGGCACCCGTCTGAGTTTCGACACGGGAATCACTCCTTTGATCGCTGTAGAACTTGCCAGATCGAAGGCGGATCTGGAGCAATTCTTCGGTGAACCCGGTTCGGCAAACCGCAAGCTGATGGCTGGCCGGTCGCCTCTGCCTGGCCTGAATTTCGTTACCAGTTGGATGATTTTCCTTTTCGGTTTGCTCCAATTGATGCCCAAGCTCCGGCCTCGCATGAGAGAAGCTCGCTTCTGGATTTTCCTCCTGCTGTTTTTTACTTCGTACTACGAGTCGCATAGCCTCCGCCGGATGGCGGAGGCTGCGAACGCCTCCTCTGTTACCGACGCCATGTTCGCCACCATCCGAGAAACTTGCCTTACTAAGTGGACAGCGCTGTTTGCCGACACTATGCTATGCAGCCTGATATTTTATAGAACACCTATGCTGCTGCAGGCCGGCGGCGCCATTCTCTGGGTTTCATCAGCTCTAGGTCTCGTGGCCACTACCTTTCCCAATTACCAGTGGCTGGCCGGGCCCGCCGTCCTCGGTCTTTTCGCCGGAGTGTGCGGAATTACGGTCTTATTTCTTCTGCGTCCCGAATTGTTTTACGCCGACACCCACGGGTAGGGTCCGCTCGGATTACAATGCCAGCATGAATTGGATGCAACTCGCTCTGCAGTTGACACGCGCGGCAATGAGCATAGGCGACCAGCCGCAGCGGCAGCTGGAAACGCCGAAGGACCTAGGTGAGGCACTGGCCCAGCAGTTTGCGCTGATCGATCGCAACATCGAAGCCGTTGCCCGCATGGCGAATGCGCAGAACCAACGACTCGAACGCGAACTGAAACGTCAGAAAATCTGGAATTATGCCTTAACGACCGGATTGGTAATCGCGATAACCGTGGCGTTACTACGGGCCTAAAAAGAAACGCGCGGCGAAAGAATACCAGCTGAGAACAAGCACCTTTCATCAGATATGCTGCAGCGACATGGAGGGCTGAGAAATGCGCATACTGATTTGGAATGAAAACCTGCGGCAGGGCTCCAGGACTGAAAAAACACAGCTCAGTCCATCCTGGATCTGGTCGCGTGCGGCAATTTCCTTGGCCAACTCTTCTTTTCGGATCTTTTCCTGAAGATATCGAAATGGCCATCCCTCCTGCTTGGCGACATCGATGGCGTGTTGTATGACCCGTTCGGCGTGTTGAAGGAGAAACCCTTTCAGTTCTCGGAATCGAATCTTGGAGTTGTTGAAGAACTGCGCCATCTGCCAGCCACCATGATCGGCAAATAGCCACGAAACAGCATGCGATCGAAGCAGGACAGCACACCATGAATCCGATCCTGATGCTTGGAAATGCCAAGCCTTTTCAGTGTGGAGACTTTTGGGGGGACCGCGATCAGTTTACCGCTGCCTGGATTGCCTCGGCTCGCTGCTTGTTTTCATCTCCGCGATCTTCGTTTCGTTGTAAGTTTCGAGTCGTGCAAATGCGTCCTCAGGTCTCTCCGGCGTTGGGCGGATAGTAATTTCAAGCGGGGTGGGTCGTGTATCGATGTCCGATAACGGGCCTTATGTCAACCTTTGGTGCCGCAAGGACCGGGCGGGCGGACTTCCAACCGCGAGACCCGCTCGTTGAGCTTGCGGATCTCGATCAACTCGCCCTCGATGCTTCCGAGGGCGCAAAGAATCTCGTCTAGGACGTTCAAGACGAGACCTCCTTTACGGGCACATGATCGTGGACGAATCCGACCATGCCGACAGACCCTGCATGCCGAGTGCTTGCAACTGAAACGCGTACAAGGTACCGGACGTGAGGTTGTCGATTGAAATGGGCTTCTTGATGGTGGCGACGTTCAAGATCGTCCATGACGACGGCGTCGCCCCGGGCGCTGCGCCTGCCGTCGCTTGAGCCGAAGCGGGCGTCGAACTGGGACTCGAGCCCACCGCAGCCGGCGGCGTGGACGGCATCGGACCGTCGCGCATGTTGTACGCCTTGGCTCCCGGCACCGACTTGATCGACGCCAGGATTTGCCCCGGATGCGTGCCGTAATCGAGCGACTTGAACGTGGGAACCTCCACCGGACCCGACGCGGACGGCTTCGCCCGCGCGGTGAAACCGCTGGTCGTGAAAATCGCCATTTCGTCGTTGCAATTGCTCTCGACGTACATGGCGAGCTGCCTCAGGTTGTCCACCACGGCCTTCTTCGCCTTTTCACGGGCGGCTTTGGCGTTTTTACCGCCATCCAAAGCTGCCGTGACAGCGTTCGAATAGGCCGTGATGTCGTTACCGAAGGTGGTTAACGGGACGG
>QHWY01000150.1 GCA_003223875.1 Acidobacteriota bacterium
GTGATATGGACTTCAAGGTTGCCGGCACGCGCGACGGAATTACGGCGCTTCAAATGGATATCAAGATTCCGGGCGTTACTGCGCACATCATGTCGGAAGCCCTGGCCCAAGCGAAGGAAGGCCGGCTATTTATTCTCGACAAGATGCTCGAGGCGATTTCTGAAGTTCGCACCGAAATTTCTCCCTATGCGCCGCGCATCTATTCGATGAAGATTCCTACCGACAAAATTCGGGATGTGATTGGACCTGGTGGAAAGATGATCCGATCAATCATCGAACAAACCGGCGTTAAGATTGATGTCTCCGATGACGGCAAGGTCAATATCGCCTCGAACGACGGTCCTTCCGCCAATAAGGCCATCGAAATCATTTCAAACCTGACGGCGACTCCCGAAGTGGGAAAAACCTACCGAGGGAAAGTCGTTCGCATTGCGGATTTCGGCGCCTTCGTCGAACTGTTCCCCGGAACTGACGGGCTGCTCCACATCTCGGAGATCGACGAAAATCGCATTCGAAATGTTCGCGATGTCTTGCAGGAGGGCGATCAGGTGATGGTGAAGGTCGTCGGCCTAGAAGGCAACAAGATCAAGCTGTCGCGAAAAGCCGTCCTGCGAGAGCAAAAACGGCAAGAGCAAAAGCAATAGAACCGCCACAAAGAGGCACGGAAATACAAATTTTGTGAATTATGTGCCTTTTTGTTGGGCTTTGCACAAAAAATCCTGGGCGGTCATAGACCGCCCCTACAGCTTGGGTGCGCAACTGTAGGGGCGCTCTATGAAGCTGTGAATGAATTGATGACACGCAACTCCCCTCCTAAGTTAGGAGGGGAGCCTGCGAGGACAAAGTCCGAGCAGGCGGGGTGGTTCCCCTGCCGTTACTGGCAGTTGAGGGAACCACCCCGCCCTCGCTTACGCTCGGGCACCCCTCCTAACTTAGGAGGGGAGTGCCCGCACTCCAATTCGTTCACAGCTCCTATCAGCGCCCACGATGTATTTTTGGTGCAAAGCCCTTTTTGTGGCTAATCCAAATCGATCGGCTTGATCGGCATGTCGAGTTCGTCTTTGCGTTTCATGGCTTCTTCGAACTTCTGATCGATTACTTTCATATGGTCCTTCTCTTTAAGTAAGGCTTCCTTGAATCGATCTTCTGCCGTCTCTTGATCCTGTTTTACCTTCAGTAGCGCGTCTTCGAATGAAACTTTCCTGCCCCTCGGTTTATCGGTAAAGAGAACTTCACCGGAGGCTTTATCGACGGTTAGCACGGCTTCGCAGCACGTGCACTGCACGCGGATGGTGGATGCTTTCCTGTCCATATGCGGACAGTATACTATGGCCGCCCGGTTTCTTTTGCCTTCACAAGCTGTTCGCGCATTTGTGTCCAGTACTTGGCGAACTCGCCAGCCTTGGTCGGTCTGCATGGAAGGGATTTCTCTCGGATGTATTGGTCGGCTGGATTGGCAAGTGGCTCAACTTGCCTGAACTCGGGTTCTGGCATCAAGAATTGCCCGAGTTCATCGCCAAGACAAACGAAGGAGAAATCCGTATTAAATATGAGGGGGCCGCGTAGAGTTACCTGACGGCGTTCGAAATCCCGAACGAGAAAAGCTACGCTCCAAATTATCCGCTACTTCCAATATTGAGACCAGCGGCGGTCGACAAGTTTAACTATCGATTGGTCCATCACGAGCGGTGCCGGGTAACCCTGTTTCCAGGTAGCGTCGATAGCCACGGTACCGCGATAGACGGGACGGGCGCCCACAAAGCTTTGTTCGCTAAACAGCATGTCGCGGGCGGGATCAAAGCGAGTGAAGATTCCCCATTGAAGGTTTTCGTCGTCATCGATAGCGACGTCGGGGCTGACCGCTACGACAAACCGCAGACCTAAATTGGCGTTGAGGATGTTCCGCAGTACATCGCGAGGCTGCTCACCTACGACGACTACGAGAAACCCGCCATCCAGCAGCTTGTACTTCTCAACCCGCCTATCACACGCGCGCGCATCGATGTATTCCGGAGGTCCAGCCTCAGTGATGACATCTCCCGCGGCATCGAGAATGATCTTGCTGCCGACATGCATCTTGAAAGAGGTGAAGTCCAGCGTGTCCAGCGGCGCAATTGGTAACAGCCACATATGGTCTTCAGGATCGAATCGATGCCACAGGTCACGCAGCACCGCTCGAAAATCGCTCGGAGATTGATGAGGCTCCACCAGGATCAATACCTTAGTCAGCGCAAGCTGCCCGGTCCCGAGCAGTGACATGGCTGTTTTCAATCGTTCTCGAGGATGACGCTCCTTCAGGGAGACGACGAGCAGATTATGGAATCCGGCTGCCGCATATGCGCTGAGACTGATGATGTTTGGATTGATGAGCTGCACCAGAGGTCCAATCATCTCGCCCGCTGCGATGCCCAGGTATTTATCCTCCTGCGGAGGCTTTCCTACCACGGTTGCGGCATATATCGCGTTCCTGCGGCGAGTCATTTGCCGGATATGCATGACCGGAAATTCCGCGGCTTCTGAATAATGTCCAAAATGATCGCCGAATGGCCCTTCCAGACGCCGCTCAGCGGGTGGCACAAGACCTTCCAACACAATCTCTGCGTTGGCGGGCACCATCATGTCTACGCTCTTCGCGTAAACCATCGGAACCCCTCTGCCGCGCAGGAATCCGGCGAAAGCAATTTCATCGACACCCTCTGGAAGCGGAAGAATGGCTGCCATCATGAGAATCGGATCGGCGCCGATGATCACGGATACTTCGAGACCTTTTCCCTCCTCTTCGGCATTGAAATAATGGACGCGCCCGCCTTTCATGCTCTGCCAATGCATGCCGGTCGTATCGTTGCCGAAAACTTGAAGTCGATAGAGGCCGCAGTTTCGCACCTTCGAAATCGGATCGTGGCTGATGACCATCCCGTAGGTGATGAAACGTCCGGCGTCTCCCGGCCAACATTTGAGAATGGGCAAACGTGAGAGATCTGGAGCCTCAACGATTTCCTGAGATTGCGCTGAACGGACTTTCCTGGGACGTGTGAATAAAGCGCGCTTGATAAGCGCGCGAGATTCCCAAATTGCGTTTAGTGAGGGGGGATTCATTTTGTGAAAAGCGGTGACCAGCTCTTGTCCGATGACCAGAGGATCGCGTCCCAGCGCAGCATGCACGCGCTGCATGGTTCCGAAGAGATTCATCACCAGCGGGACCGACGATCCCTTCGGGTGCTCGAACAAGAGCGCTGGGCCTTCTTCACGAACAACGCGCTGTGTAATTTCGGTGACTTCGAGTTCGGGATCTACCTCCACGCGCACGCGCTTGAGCTGCCCATGCTGTTCTAAAAATCGGACGAACTCCTGCAAGTCCGAGAAAGGCATAAGCCGCGACGATAACACGTCTCTCGTTTAACTTTTGACATTGACCAACGCGAAATTTCCCGCCACAATCTCCGGATCAAAGGAAAGGAATCTATAGGAGGAGAACTATGTCGTTGCGTATAAATGACGAGGCCCCGAATTTCACGGCCGAAACCACACAAGGTCGCATCAACTTTCACGAGTGGATAGGAGACGGCTGGGCGATCTTGTTTTCACATCCAAAAGATTTCACTCCTGTCTGCACGACCGAACTCGGCTATATGGCTGGACTACAACCTGAATTCGCGAAGCGAAAATGCAAAATCATCGGGTTGAGTGTGGATCCGGTCGGCAGTCACAGCAAGTGGGCAACGGACATCGAAGAGACGCAGGGTCACAAGGTGAACTATCCGCTGATCGGCGATCCGGAACTCAAGGTCGCGAAGCTTTACGATATGCTGCCGGCCGACGCTGGCAATACGTCCGAAGGCCGCACCCCAGCACTCAACGCAACAGTACGTACCGTGTTCGTGATCGGTCCTGATAAGAAGATCAAATTAATGCTCAGTTATCCGATGAGCACGGGGCGAAACTTCGATGAAGTTTTGCGTGTTCTCGACTCGATTCAGCTCACTTCGAAACACCAGGTTGCGACGCCCGTAAATTGGAAGCAAGGGCAAGACGTCATTATCGTGACGTCGGTTTCCGACGAGGAAGCCAAGAAGAAGTATCCACAAGGCTGGAAAACGCTGAAGCCATACCTTCGCGTCGTTTCTCAACCAAAGTAGCCCCGCTCCCCTCCTAACTTGAGGGTGTTGCAAAACTGCCGCAAAGCGGTTTTCGTCTGCTGTAGCGGCGGTCTATGACCGCCGGTACTTCGTTGATTCTGCGAAAAACCGGCGCTCATAGAGCGCCGCTACAGTAAGAACCGAACCCGCTATTCCGTAGTTTTGCGACAACCTCAACTTAGGGGAGTTTCACGGTTTTTGCGACGGCCTCGAGCATTTCGGCTGTCAATTCAGCGTAGATCGGCAAGGCCAGGGTTTCTCGAGCGGCCGCTTCACTGGCAGGAAGGTCGCCAGCCTTGTAGCCCAATTCTTTAAAACACGCCTGAAGATGTAACGGAAGCGGATAGTAAACTTCGCATCCAATTTGCTTCTGTTTAAATTGAGCGATCAGTTCATCACGACGAACGGTCCGGATAACGAATTGATTGTAGGTATGCCGCGAGTGAGGCATTTCGTAAGGCAATTTGATCGTGCCGGATCTGCTGAGACTCTCGCAATAGAAGGCTGCATTTCGCCTCCGACCGTCAAGCCATCGATCTAGGTATTTCAGCTTCACTCGAAGCACGGCGGCTTGAATTTCATCGAGGCGAAAATTTCCCCCGAGTTGCTCGCTGTAGTACTTTGCGCGAAATCCATGGCTTCGCAAGAGACGGATACGGGCGGCCATATCCTCATCGTTCGTCGTGATCATGCCACCGTCGCCAAAGCCGCCAAGATTTTTCGAAGGATAGAAACTGAAGCAACCCGCGTGCCCGATCGATCCGGCCCGCTTATGATTCAATTCAGCTCCGATGGCCTGTGCTGCATCTTCGATAACAGAAAGGTTGTGCTTCCGCGCGATCTCCATAATGGAGGGCATGTCGGCCATTTGGCCGAAAAGGTGGACGGGAATGATCGCCCGAGTGCGCGGAGTTATGCGAGCTTCGATTGCACTGATGTCGATATTGAACGTTCTTTCATCGATATCTGCAAACACCGGCCGCGCTTGAAGCCTCGCAATCGCACTCGCGGTGGCGAAAAAGCTATAAGGGGTAGTAATGACCTCATCGCCCGGGCCGACGTCGATGGCCATCAGGGCGACCAGTAGCGCATCGGTGCCGGAAGAAACGCCAATCGCGTGCGAGCAACCGCAGTATTTGGCAATCTCCCTTTCAAGTGCTTCGACTTCGGGCCCCAGAATAAAGCGCTGCGATTCGACTACGCGATCAAGAGCGGCGCGGATCTCATCGCGAATCGTTGCGTATTGCGCTTTCAGATCAAGCAGCGGCACCCTCATATTCCCCTCCTCGCAGAGGAGGGGTGGCGCGGCAGGCAGCGGGCTGGCGCGCCGGGGTGGTCAGTTCGGCCGAACTGTTTCCCCGGTCGTCTATTGAGGGGCTTTGCACAAAAAATACATCGTGGGCGCTCATAGAGCGCCCCTACAGTTGCGCACCCCAAGCTGTAGGGGCGGTCTATGACCGCCCAGGATTTTTTGTGCAAAGCCCTATTGAGGCTTCGCCCTATCGGGCTCGCGCTTCGCGCCACCCTGTCTGCGCCGCTTCGGTGGCTTCGCGTCTTTTTTTTATGGCGCATCCACTCCTCCTCTGCGAGGAGGGGAATGGTATTCCTGCAGGGACCGGACGTTGAGACTTTCGCGCCGAATCGCGCGTATGCCGTTGACGGCGGCTGCAGCACCGGGAATCGTAGTAATGCAGGGCACATGATGGTTGATTGCCGCACGGCGAATCGCTTTTTCGTCAAAGAACGATTCCCGGCCGAGCGGTGTATTGATGATGAGGTCCACCTTGCCGCTCTTGATGTAGTCGACGACGTGAGGCCGGCCCTCGTTCACTTTATAAACCGTCTCGACCTCGAGGCCGGAAGTGCGTAACACCTGCGCCGTTCCGCGCGTGGCAATGATCTTGAAACCGACCTCGACGAGGTCTGCGACGATCTTTGAAATGAAATTCTTGTCGTGCTGGTTGACGCTGATAAAGGCAACTCCCGATTTCGGCAATATCGATCCTGCGCTGATCTGAGCTTTGATGTATGCTTTGCCGAAGGTATCGTCCACACCCATAACTTCGCCCGTCGATTTCATTTCAGGTCCCAGGATCGTATCCACACCTTGAAATCTCGCGAATGGAAAGACCGGCGATTTCACATAAAAATCATTTACTTTGAGCTCGCTCGGCAATCCGAATTCCCGGAGTTTTCTGCCGATCATCAACTTGGCCGCGACCTTCGCCAGCGGCACACCTGTGGCCTTGCTGACGAACGGTACTGTTCGCGAGGCGCGTGGGTTCACTTCCAAGACGTAAACCCGACCGGCACGAACTGCAAATTGGATATTCATCAAACCTATGACATTCAACGCGCGGCCCAACTGGACGGTATAGCGGCGAATGGTTTCGCGAAGATCCTCTTTGAGCTGGTAAGTCGGAAGAACACATGAGCTGTCGCCGGAATGCACTCCGGCCTCTTCGATGTGTTCCATGATTCCGCCGATCACAACCCGCTCGTCGTCGCAAAGCGCGTCGACATCGACTTCGTATGCGTCTTCAAGGAATTTGTCGATCAGGATCGGGCGCTGGCGCGAAACTTGAACTGCGGCGCTCATGTAGTTATCGAGTGTCGATTCGTCGTAGACGATGACCATCGCGCGGCCGCCGAGCACGTAAGATGGACGCACGAGAACGGGATAGCCAATCTGGCGCGCGACGCTCCGAGCTTCTTCCAGCGTGACCGCAGTTCCGTTGTGAGGTTGCGGAATATCCAGCTTGCGCAGCAGGTCTCCAAACCGTTTGCGGTCTTCCGCAAGGTCGATCGATTCGGGAGAGGTTCCGATAATCGGCACACCCGCATGTTGCAAATCCAGAGCGAGGTTCAGCGGCGTCTGTCCGCCGAACTGTACGATCACGCCGTTCGGCTTCTCTTCTCGGACAATGTGAAGGACATCTTCCAGCGTAAGCGGCTCGAAGTAAAGACGGTCCGAGGTATCGTAATCGGTAGATACCGTTTCCGGATTGCAGTTCACCATGATCGTCTCGTAGCCCTCGTCCTTCAAGGCAAACGATGCATGGCAACAGCAATAATCGAACTCAATCCCCTGCCCGATCCGGTTCGGACCGCTTCCCAAGATGATGATCTTCTTTCGATTCCCAGGGCCGGCCTCATCTTCCTCTTCGTAGGAAGAGTAAAAGTAGGGCGTATAGGACTCGAACTCGGCCGCGCATGTATCTACGCGCTTGTACACCGGAACGATGCCATAATCGCCCCGCTTCGCCGCAACATCACGCGCCTTCGCATTTACCAAGAGCGCAATACGGGCGTCGGAAAAGCCGGATCGTTTAGCTTCGGTGAGAAGATCCGTCGGCAGGCTGTCGATAGTGTGCTGCGAAACGTGTTTGATCAAATCCGCGATTTCCTTCATCTCATTCAGGAACCACGGATCGATGTGAGTCAACTCGACCAACTCAGCGATGCTGAAGCCAGTGCCTACAGCATGGAGAAGGTAGGGAATACGGTCCGGGGTGGGAGTAACGAGCTTTTGCCGGATGAGATCTTGATCGATTTTCTCGGTACCCGGTTCCCGGCTGCTTTCCAGCGATCTCACGCCTTTTAGGAAAGCTTCCTTGAATGTGCGGCCGATCGCCATGACCTCGCCAACGGACTTCATCTGGGTGCCAAGAGTTGGATCGGAATCCGGAAATTTCTCAAATGCCCATTTCGGGATCTTCACGACGACGTAGTCCAGCATCGGCTCGAAAGACGCCGGAGTCTTTTTCGTGATGTCATTGGGAATTTCATTGAGGGTATACCCGATAGCGAGTTTCGCGGCAATCTTCGCAATGGGAAAACCGGTGGCTTTCGAAGCTAACGCTGAACTTCGAGACACGCGAGGATTCATTTCGATGACGACGAGTTTGCCGTCCTTCGGATTCACTGCAAACTGAATGTTTGAACCGCCTGTTTCGACGCCAATCTGGCGGATCACCCGAGCGGCTGCGTCGCGCATGCGTTGATACTCGCGGTCGGTGAGTGTCTGCGCGGGCGCAACCGTTACGGAGTCGCCCGTGTGAACACCCATAGGATCGAAATTTTCGATCGAACAGATGACCACAACGTTGTCCTGAAGATCGCGCATGACCTCCAGTTCGAATTCCTTCCATCCGATAACCGACTCTTCGATGAGAACCGTATGGACCGGACTCAGGTCAAGACCGCGTTGGACAATGCTTTCAAATTCCTCGCTGTTGAAGGCAATACCGCCGCCAGTTCCGCCCAAAGTGAATGAGGGCCGAATCACGGCGGGGAAGCCAATACTTTGTATAACCCGCAGAGCTTCGCGAATATCTCCGACCACCTCGCTTCGAGGAGTCGCGAGACCAATATCCGCCATGGCCTCTTTAAAAAGCAGCCGGTCTTCCGCCATCTTTACGGCCTCGGCTTTCGCCCCGATCGTCTCGACCTTGTACTCGTCGAGGATTCCACTCTCGGCGAGTTCGACTGCAATATTCAGTGCGGTCTGCCCGCCAACAGTGGGCAGCAGAGCGTCAGGTCGTTCCCGTTTGATGATCGAGCGAACGGACTCCGTTGTCAGCGGTTCGATGTACGTCCGATCGGCCAATTCCGGATCGGTCATGATGGTCGCGGGATTCGAATTCACGAGAACGATCTGGTAACCTTCCTCGCGCAGCGCCTTGCAGGCCTGCGTTCCGGAATAATCGAATTCACAGGCCTGGCCGATGACGATCGGACCCGACCCGATGATCAGGATCTTTTTGATGTCAGTCCGCTTTGGCATTCCTCATCAGCTCGAAAAACTTTTTGAATAGGTAATACGAATCATGCGGGCCGGGCGACGCCTCGGGATGGTATTGAACGCTGAACGCAGGAAAGGAGCGATGCTCGAGGCCTTCGACGGTGTTGTCGTTCAGATTGACGTGAGTAATCTTGACTTCATTGGCGTTGAGACTCTCCGGATCGACAGCGAAACCGTGATTCTGCGCCGTAATTTCCACCTGGTTGCGGTCGATGTTCAACACGGGATGATTTCCGCCATGATGCCCGAATCTCAATTTGAACGTCCGCCCGCCGAATGCGAGCCCCATAATCTGGTGGCCCAGGCAGATTCCGAAAATGGGCTTCTTAGCAAGCAGCGCGCGGACATTCTGGATCGCGTAGTCTAGAGGTTCGGGATCACCGGGACCATTTGAAAGAAAAACTCCATCCGGTTTCAAGGCCAATACATCGGCTGCTGGGGTCGTCGCCGGAACGATGGTCACTTGCGCCCCGCACCGTGCGAGATTCCTCAAGATGTGGGACTTGATTCCAAAGTCATAAGCCACAACATGAAAAGGACACGGTTCGAAATCTGAAAGCGCGGAAAATTCGACGAAGTTCACATTTTTGTCGGCGTTCTGGTAACTCTTCTCGACAGTCACCGCGCTCGCCAGATCCCATCCGATCATCTCCGGAGCTTTTTGGACCTTCTTCAGTAGAGAAGCCTGATCGTGATCGATTAGCGACACGATGCCGCGCATCGATCCTTTGACGCGGATGTGGCGCACGAGAGCGCGTGTGTCGATATCGGACAGGACAGGAATCCGGTATCTGGTCAGGTAATCCTCCAGCGTTTCGCTCGTGCGCCAGTTACTCGGTAAAGGAGAAAGGCGTTTGACGATGAACGCTTCGAGGAAAGGCCTTCTCGATTCGACGTCCTCAGGATTGATTCCGGTATTGCCGATCAACGGATAGGTCATCGTCACGATCTGACCGGCGTAAGACGGGTCGGTGAGAATTTCCTGATAACCCGTCATCGATGTATTGAAAACAACTTCGCCCACGGCTTCGCCTTCGAAGCCATGTCCGTTGCCGCGAAAAATACGCCCATCTTCCAGCAGCAACGTCGCTTGCTTTTTCATCTAGGGAATGTCGGGCCTTCTGTTTCGGCTGCGCCCTGACGGGCTTGCGCTTCGCGCGGCCAGCCGTAGTTGGTACACCGCTTTGTTCGAGGCTGCGCCCTAACGGGCTTGCGCTTCGCGGCGGCCTCTTTGAATGGCATTGGCCGGTCCCTCCACATCAATCCAAACTACCCATTTTGTCGATTGGCCAATATCTGAAGACAGCTTTTCCGTAGATATATTTTTCCGGTACGAGGCCCCACATGCGGCTGTCGTTCGATTGATTCCGGTGATCGCCCAGAACATAGTAGTGGCCCGGCTCAACGTATACCGGCGGGTAGGTCCGATGGTCCATGTACTCGGGCAGGATGTAGTTTTCATCCAGCGGCTTGTCGTTCACATAAACAACTCCACGCCGGACCTCAACGACGTCTCCGGGCATGCCAACCACTCGCTTGATATAGGACTTTGTTGGATCGAGGGGATACCAAAAAACAACAATATCTTTCCGTTGAATCTTTTCGATCCGGTAGACGAATTTGTTGACGAAGATTCGTTCCTGGTCGACCAGTTCCGGCAACATGCTCGTGCCTTCGACCTTGACCGGCTGGTAGAGAAAGACGACGATCATGATCGCTGTGCCGATCGCGAAAAATACATCGCGGGCCCATCCGCGAATTTCGCCGACTACGGTGGACAGTGTGCTACTCCCCGTCTCCGGCTCTGAGACCTGTTCGACTTCGGGCTCTGTTGTCATATGAACGTTGTTGGAAGGATCCTTTACAAGAAAATGGAAGTGCTAGTTTAGCCGATTCGGCCGATCATTTCCAGAGGCGGATTCCATTTGGTACAAAGCGTGAAAAGGCACAAAAAGGCACAAGAGACACAAATAATTCTGCCTTTGTGTGAATTTTGTGCTTTTTGGGCTATTTTTCCATCGACGATCAATTGTCATTGACGAAACCAGGTCTTTCAGTACGGACGTTGAACCGAGGCTTTTCCAACGCAAAAGTGCGACACATTCGGCCTCCGCCTCTTTGAGGCTGCGGGGCAATGACTCGGAGTCTTGCACGGCTTCGAACGTGTGGCGTAGCTCAATGTGCGTCATTTCGTGAAACGGGCTGTGAAATGGAGTTCTCGTGTGAATGCGGGTTCCGTCTCCACCCCACTCAAGATTCACAGCGCGAGGAAGTCCGGCACCGTGGAGGCCGTCTGGTGACGGGCATTTTTACCGGTGACGGGCATTTTTACCATTCGTTCCACTGGATTAACGCACAGGTGGGCGCCAACTTTGAATGGCATACCAATACCACGCATAAGCCATGAAAATTGCACGGACCTCCTATATCTCTGCTACCGTACGATATTTTTGAGTCACGCCGCGACTCAGCGATAGCATCAAGGAGGAGCTAATGGGCAGTCAGGGACAGTATTTCTCAGAAAAACAGCTTCGCCGAATTAGGCAACTTCTCTCTTCAACAGATATGACGATCAAAGAAATTGCCGAGCGGATGTCTTGTAGTAGAACTACCGTGGTGTCGATTAACCGCCGGTTCCAACTTCGTTTGTACGGCGGAAAGAAGACGCAGTGGCAAACACCATTGCCCGGACCCGTCAACGAAACTCTACAACAGCGTGATGGCATTCCGCTCGGAGATGCTTCGTCGCATGAGAAACATTCGTCGGCCGCCGGCCGCCATGCAACAACCGACGATGTCTCCAAATCTGTCGCGTAACTCGGTGCTCGAAGAATTTCAGTCGCTCGGAGTCGACTTCATTAGCCTCAATGAGAGTGTCGATACATCAACGCCGATGGGAAAGATGATATCCACCGTGCTCGGCGCCGTTGCCGAGCTCGAACGCAGCTTGATTCGTGAGCCGCCTCCCGAAAATTTTCTGTTTTAAATCCATCGCGCGCCCGGGCGCGCGGGCCAATATTGGGGCGCTGCAGGTTCTATGAAAGGGGCTCTTAATCGTCATCTCCAGATGACGCCGCGATAGATGCAAGTAAAGGGTCGTGTCTTCCAATCGTGCCTGACCCATCAAAAGCTGGATGGTTCGAAGATCCGTTCCGGCCTCCAGCAACTCCGTGGCGAATGAATGCCGGAAGGTGTGTGGACCAATCTTTCGCGTGATGCCGGCGCGGCGTGCTGCTTCTCGCACGGCCCACCAGACCACCTTGTCGGAGATCGGTGCGTCCACACCGCGCTGGCCGGCGGTGCTTGGAAACAAATAAATCGTCGGCTTCTTCCAACGCCAATGCTCGCGCAGGGCTTCGAGCAGTTTCGGACTGAGCGGGACATCCCGATCACGCGAGCCTTTACCCTGCCGGATATGGATCACCATGCGTTTGCTGTCGATGTCGGCCACTTCAGCAGTGAGAGTTCTGTCCGACGAATCCCCGTCCCATAGAGCACCATCAACAGTGTGCGGTGCATGAGATTCGTGGTTCCGTCGATCATGCGACTGACTTCCTCAGGACTGACAACGGTGGGTAGCTTCCGCGGCGTTTTTGGGAATGAAAGATCGTCGAAATGCATGTCGCGGCGTTTGAGTATCTTCTTGAAGAAGAACCGCAAGGCCGACATTCTCATATCCACCGTGCCCGGCGTGAGTTTCCTTTCCTGCAGCAGGTACCACTGGAATCGCTGAACATGCGTGGCTCCCAAGCGGTCCGGCGGCTTACCGAAATAGTCGGCGAACTGTTTGACCGCGAGGATGTAGCCGCGAATTGTGGCGGGTGAATAGTTGCGGCGCTGGAGTTCCTCCACCATCCGCTGTCTTATGGTTTGTCATGTGAGCCTCCTTTGAGGCTCACACTCTATGTCTCTTCACTAAGTTGCAGGCAGGCTACGCGGTAGCGTCCGCCGCGCCAGCGGCTTGGTACTTACCGTCAAACCAGATAAGGCGGATAGGAAGGATAAACGGGGGTGTGGCCGCGGTCAGGCTGCGTCGGTCTCTAGAAATGCTGTTTGTGGTAACCGGCGGAGAGCGATGAGGCCGCGCACGACAAAACCATTGGCAGACCGCTTGCCTCAGAGTGGGTCGTCGCACAAGTTGCAGCGACGAACCGTGACCGCGTGACCCGACGAGGACCGCCAGAAGTCTTCGCGTTAGGCCATGTTAGGAGGGAGAAATGAGGCAAAGAAGCAGAGAGGCTTAGGAAATTATCGAGCAACTTTATTGAAATTACCTATCTACTTGATTGCTGAAGACGCGCCAACCCTCTACGGAGAATTCGATCACCGCACCCGCCTCGTCCTCCCCTCGAAAGCTCTGGTCATCAGGAAGCGTAACTCTCGGGACAACTCTAGAACGGAAAGACCAGGAGGATCTATGTTCCGATTGCCTAATTTACGCATCATGATGTTCGCGATCGCCATCACACTCGTTGTGGGTGGGCTTCCATTGCACGGGGAAAACATTCTGTATCTTCCAACACTGCAGGGAGCGAACGCCGCGGCTGTGGGACTTGCTCTAGTTAATCCCACTCGCAGCGACACCACAATGACGCTCACAGCGCGCGACTACAGTGGGAGCATTGTCCAGGGCCCAGGAATCATGAATCCAGTTACGCTGAATATTCCAGCGGTGAGCCAGAAGGCACTCATGACAACTGATGTGTTCGGACCTGGCATCTCAGGAAGGACGGGATGGGTGGAGTTGTCGAGTTCTAATGCAGCTGTCACGGGTTTCTTTCTGATTTTGGATTCGCAGCTCAGCTTAGTCGACGGCGCGGATTTGGTCGATGAGCCATCAGACCGGCTCATCTTTCCGAACCTAACGCAGTCCAGCATTCTCACATTCGTACACACGGGCTCCGAAAACGAAGACGTTTTACTATCCATGTACGCCAACGATGGTCGCCTAGTCGCGCAACGAGCGATGACATTGTTTCCACTATCCGGATTTTCGGGGACCATTGGCGATCTCTTTCCTGGCACATCGCTCGTCGACGGTTCTTTGTTTATTCAACCTAATTCTGCTGTGGCACTGCCTACACTAGTAGGCGTAGAGACTTTCAAAAATCTCTCCGATGTCGCCATGGTGAAGGCAATCGCCTTATCAGAGCAGTCGCGAACGGGATATTTCGCTCATTTGGTCGCACAAGGCGGATACGACAGCAGAATCACGTTGGTCAACCCGGATTCTGTCCCTCAGATAGTCGCCATCACCGCAGAAGCTCTCGCGGTCAACGGCACGGCACAGACTCTGCCGTCGGTGACCGTTCAACGAACGATTCCACCTCATGGGAGGATGTCAGAGTCTGTTGCACAAATGTTCAATCTACCCGCAATAGGTCTGATCACCGGCCAGATCCGATATGCTGTCGATGCGACCTCGAGCGGTCTGGTAGGTTATGTTGATTACGGAACGACCGACGGAGCGGTTCTCGCTTCGGTAGCCCCGCAGAGCAACGGTTATTCTGATTTTTTGTTTGCACAACTGGCCGACGGTTTGGGTTTCTACACCGGCCTTGCAATTCTGAATGCCAACGATGGACCGGCTAACATTACTTTGGATACCTTTGACAGCACTGGACGGCGTACAGGCTCGAGTGTTTTCACACTGCAACCGGGAGAACGCCGTGCGCGTCTGTTCCGAGAGCTGCTTCCGAATTTTAGCCAGGTGGGTGGTTACGCTCACCTAACTTCAACACGTCCTGTTCTAACCTACGAGATATTTGGTTCAGTTCAATCGAAATTCCTGGCGAACGTGCCTGCACGAGGAAACTCGCTGAAACCACAGCCCAGTGGACAAGTAATTACCAGTGTAGAGGGGGCAAACGTCTTTTCAGCGGACGGGTCTTACTTAATTGTTCCGCCATTCGCCCTGAGCACAGACACGAAGATCGATCTTTCTTCGCTGGCAACACAAAATCTGCCGCGTACATCAACCAATGAAGTGCCAATCGGCGGCGCGCAAGGAGCTCCACCCCAAACTCAATTCGACATTCCAGCCCGCTTGACGTTTCCGTTGCGATTCAAAGCGAGCCCAGGCTCGCAACTTGTCGTTCTGTATTACGATGCTGCAACCGGGGAATACATCCGCACACAGTTCTTGGCCACCGTCGATGAATCCGGCAGAAATGCATCCGCGGAAATAACGCAGCTCGGCTCTTACGTCATCGCTGCTCCCGAAAGTAGTGTTGCACCGCTGGACGTTACAAGTCCTATCAATATTGTGCCAGAACCTTCTTTAGTCACTAATGTCGTAGATAGCGTAACCGCAGCATCCGTATCCGCCAACACGACCTCTTTGGCAAATTCCAAAACCATGACTCGGAACTCAGCTAATTTTTACAGGGCGAATCCTGTACAACATCTTTGGGATCGCTGCTGGACGACTTCCGCTTCCTGTACAGCGGGCGGGATGGGGATTGGCTCATTTTGGGTGGAGTTTGATTTTGGCGCCGTATACAACCTGACTGCAGCACGGCTTTTTGGAGATGCCAAAGGCACCTGGTGGAGTAAGACTTGGACCCTGCAATACAAGTTGAACGCGGGCGATCCCTGGTCCACAGCTTTCAGCAACATCAATGCCTTCTTTAATAATTGGTCCACTCAACGGTTGTCCGTGACTGCACGCTACGTGCACGTGGAGGTTTTTGGAAATCCTTTGACGGGAGACACAGAAGCTCGAGAGTTACAGATCTACGGAACTCCTCAAGGCGTTAATGGGGAATCGGTGAATCAAGCACCCACAGTGAACGCGGGCGCAGCTCAGACGATAACGCTGCCGTCCTCAGCGACGCTGAATGGAACCGACGACGACGACGGCTTCCCCGTGGGTACGTTGACGGTTACCTGGTCGAGGGTCAGCGGGCCGGGAACCGTTACTTTCGGCAATGCGAATGCACTGAGTACCACGGCCAGTTTCTCCACTGCCGGGAACTATTTACTCCGATTGACGGCGAGCGACAGCGCTGTATCGTCGACCAGTGATGTCACGATTACCATCAATCCGGCTCCGGCGGTGAATCAACCACCGACGGTGAACGCGGGCGCAGCACAGACGATAACGCTGGCCTCCTCGGCAACCCTGAATGGAACCGCTGCCGACGATGGCTTGCCTGCGGGCAGTACCTTAACCACAACGTGGTCGAAGGTCAGCGGGCCAGGAACCGTCACTTTCGGCAATGCGAACGCACTGAGTACCACGGCCAGTTTCTCCGCTGCCGGGACCTATTTACTCCGGTTGACGTCGAGCGACAGCGCCGTAGCATCGACCGGGGATGTCACGATCACCGTCAACCCGGCACCCGCGGTTGTAGTCTTCGGCTATGGGCTCCAAGGCGCAGCCATAGGCACCACTATGTCAAACACTGTCTCGGCGACGCGATATCAAATGGCCAGCCAGAACGGCACAGTAACCTCCATGTCCGTCTTTATCGCCTCGCCCGTCTCCGCCGCGCCTAATAACCAATTCCAGGTTGCGATCTACGACGACAAGAACGGCATGCCAGGCGCGCTCCTTGCGTCCAGCGGATCACAAGCCATCGTCCCTGATGCGTGGAATACGGTACCGATCAGCGCTCCGGTTGCGGCAAACGCCTACTACTGGCTCACCTACAACACAAACGGTCTTGCCGCAAATTCAAACAACCTCAGATATGATGCCGGAGGAGCCCCTTCCACGTGGATCAGCCTGGGGCCGTTCGGCACTTGGCCCACCAACTATGGACCGATAGGAGGTACGGACAACTATAACGCGTCTATGTACGCGACCGTCGCCTTGAGTGGACCCCCTGTCAATTCAAATGGGCATCTTGTCGATGTGACTACCTTTGGTGCGAAGGGCAACGGAACGAACGACGACACGGCAGCCATCAAAAACGCGATCGCGACCCTCACCAGCGGAGACACGCTCCTTTTCCCCTGCGGAACCTACCTGACCACGTACCAATTGTTCATCAACGTCACCAATGTCACCGTGGATGGTTCCAGTTGCGCCACCATCCGTAACACCAGCTCGGGAACCGTCATGGTCATCGGGGGCAGCGGCAACGGTAACCCCAACTACAGCTCGCCCGTCGCATTAAGCGCGACCGCGAATGAACTCGACACAAGCTTTACGACCGTTTCGAGTCTAGGAGTAAGCCCTGGAGATTATTTATACCTGCAGCAGGGCGGCAAAGACGGTTCTAACGGCAGCGGAGACACCGGCTGTGATCCGTCGGGTTGTCGCGGAGAGGTCTTGAAGGTCGCCTCAGTTTCAGGAAACACGATCACGGTGACGACCGCCTTGCATGATACCTATAACCCATCGGTGAATGCCGCGACTGCGCGAAAGATATTAGGACCCCTCACACGCGTTACAATAAGAAACATCACCCTCGACGGAAGCGGGTCAAACATCTACGGATTCGAGATCGCCGGAGTCGCCGAATCCACAGTAAGCGGCGTCACATCGAGGAATGTCCAGGGTGCGGCGATCTTAAGTCGGGGAAATTTTAACGTGGCGTGG
>QHWY01000320.1 GCA_003223875.1 Acidobacteriota bacterium
GAGGAGGGGAATAAGTTAATTTAGAACTCCAACCGCAGCGCAAACTGAATCTGACGTTCGTTCTGCTTTACGGTCTCGGTGATCGCACCGGCGGAGCCGGCATACTTCGTCGGGTCGGAAGTATCGAACACGACAATTCCGCCTCCCGTCGTCGACGGGTTGACGAAGTTCGCGTGGTTGAGGATATTGAAAGCCTCTGCCCTGAACTGCAGACTCAGTTTTTCTCTCACGGGAATCCTCTTGAAGAGCGACATGTCGAGATTCCAGTATCCCGGTCCCGTAAACCTGCCGCGCGCCACATCCCCGAAGGTGCCGGTGGTCGGCAGCAAGAATGCATTGGGATCGAAATATCTGCCCGTCTTCTTGAAGCCATCGACTCCCAAAATCGGATTGCCTTTGAAGTTGGGATTCATGAGGGGTACGTCCGGAATTCGGGAATCGCCGTTGCCGGTTTGATTGAGACCCACGACCGGAGTCATCGGGAAACCGCTTTGGGCGTTAAAAATGCCGTTCCATTGCCAGCCGCCGATCAGCTTATCGACGACTCCTGTCGCACTCTTGCCAATGGCCTTGCCATTGCCAATCGGCAACGCGTAGCTGAAGTTGGTATTGAACTGGTGCGTCAGGCTGTAGGATCCAATACCACGGCTGAGCTTGGGATCGTATGGGTTGCGAAGCGTGGCAAGTTCGTTATCCGCGGAGGGACCGAGGATCGCGGAATTGAGATCCATGATCTTTCCCCAGGTGTAGTTGACCTTGTAACTCAACCCGCCTCGGGAACGCTTCGTTAACGAGGCATTCAACGCATGATAGCTGGCAGTTCCCATGTAGTACCAGCTATTGGTGGAACCGAGATAGGGATTCGGCCGCGTTGCAGACGCTCCATTCGGTCCAACCGGAACATACAGCGTTCCCTGCGGGACTGTTACCTGGAATCGGGCAGGACGCGTTCCGCCGCTTCGGCACCCGGCGGGGTTGTCGCACACTATCGGTCGAATCGTATTCTTATCCAGCGATGTCGAGACGTGATACGACTCGTGGCCGACATAACCAACCTGCAACGCGAGATCGGAGGTAATCGCCCGTTCAAGTTCCAAAGTCCATTGCTGGACCGCTGGAGTGTGCATGTTCGGGTCTAGACCGCCAACGGTATAGACCGCACACTGCGGCTCACGTAACGGGGAGTCTGCGCTGCAGGTCGGCGGCGGCGCTGTCGTACCCGACAGTGGAATGATATCGAGCAGCGACCTGCCGGTGATCAACAGACGCGCGTTGAAGGGCTGGTTGGCATTCAGCCGATGCGCCAGATTATCCTGCAGATCGTTGTGGATTCCGAACGCTGCGCGTACAGACATGGTCCCTTTGCCGCTCGGGTCCCAAGCTATACCGACTCGAGGCTGCAATAGAAGTTTGGCGTTGTTTTCCACGAATGGTGAACGGCCAATGTTTGGGTTCGTTAGCAAGATCCCGTTTGGACCCGTAAGATAGTTCGACGCATGATTGTTTATTTCATTCCAGCCGTTGGTCATCTCATCGCGCAATCCGAGCCGCACGGTGAGATTCGGTTTCAACTTGATTTCATCCTGGAAGTACACGGCGGCTTCAAGCGAAGTGAACGTCAACGGCTGAGGATTCACCGCCGCCAAAAATTGCGTTGGCCGGTCTTGCAGGAATTCCAAAAGGCCCTGATAACTGATGGTACCGGCGTTATTCTGTGCCGAGGAGAACGCGGTTTGGCGAAGGCGCTGGAACCACGTACCCATGCTCAGGTTGTGGCGGCCGCGCGTCATCTTCAAATCGTCGGACCAGGAATAGTTCCGCCGCTGATTGTAGTGAAGGTTCTGGCCATTGGGCGGCACAATCGAACTGGCTGTATTCGTCGTCTGTGAGCCTCCAAAGACGATCGCCCCTGGGGCGCCCTTACCCTCACCGCTCATGAACAGCAAGCTCGAGGGGAACGCCTCGAGGGGTAAATTCGAATTCGTTCCACGTGCGTGAGAGATGCCGAACATTGCGGTGTTCAGGACCGTAGGAGAAAAAATGTGCGTGTTTTGCAAGCTGAGCGTGTAGAGAACTCGCCGATCGTTGCCGCGAAAGATCGGATCATCAGCAGGCATGTTTCGCAGGCCCTGCGATTCGGTGAGATTCACCGAAAAGGTATCTTTGCTCGATGCGTTGTAGTCGTACCGGATCAGACCGAAATCTTCCTTCACCTTTTTAGACGGGTTGCTGTAATTATAGGCAAGCCCGGTTGGAAGACCTCCCGACAATAGCTCGGGGCCATTCGGCTCCGGCCAGTACCTGAAGAACGGCAGCATTCTGCGTTCGAGATTGAGAACTTCGACATACTGCCCCGCCGGATTCGGCAGGCGCCCCTGACGGGCTTGCAAGCTGGGGACAACAGCGGTACTGGTCATCGCCAGCCGTTCGCGGTACCCTTCATAGTTACCGAAGATGAACATCTTATCTTTGAGAATCGGACCGCCCAGCGAACCGCCGAACTGATTCCGCTTGAATGGCGCGGGATCCGCTTTTCCGTCCCCGTCAATATCCTGGTAGTCGAAGAAATTCCGGGCATCCAGCGCGCTGTTGCGGAGGTATTCGAATGCGGTTCCATGCCACTGGTTCGTACCCGAGGTGGTGACCGCGGTGATCTGGGCGCCCGCGCGCTTACCGTACTCAGCGCCATAGGTGTAACCGAGCACGTTATATTCGCGGACTGCGTCCACGCCCAACAACTGCTGGCTGGCGCCTTGCGGTGCGATGTATTGGCCGGTAGCGTTATCGCCCACGTAGTCTACGCCGTTCATCGTGAAGCGATTGCTCTCCGTACGCTTCCCGCCAACCGAAAAAGACGACCCCCCGGAATGGGAGTTATTGTTTACCGTGCCGGTGTTGAGCGTCAGCAACTGTTCGAAGCTGCGGCCGTTTAGGGGCAGGCTCTTGATTTGTGATTCATTGATCAGACCGGATGTCGAACTTAGAGTCGTGTTCACAAGCGGAGCTTCTTCCGTGACCTGTACCTGCTCGGACGCGCCTCCAACTTCCAGCGTCAAATTGACTACCGCATCCTGGCCAATCACCAGGTTGATGCCGCGACGCACTTGCTGCTTGAAACCCGCAAGGTCTGTAGTGATTTCGTATGCGCCAACCGGAAGTGCCGGCATGTTATATCCACCGGTCTCGTTGGTAAGAGTGGTCCGAGTCAAGCCGCTCTCGATGTGTTTAACAGTTATTGTTACTCCTGGCACCACCGCGCCTGATGCGTCGCGTACAATGCCCGAGATCGCCGCGGAGAAATTCTGTCCGAATGCGAGCGTGCTTGCGAACGCAAGGATTAGAAGAATCGTACTTGCCAGCGTCGGCAGGGCGAGGGAATGACTTCGTCTGCTGTTCACGTTGACCCACCTTTCTTTAAATGCGACTCATTTTCCGTCCGAAACCACGGTCGCAGCGTAGGCTTCGGCCGCTTCACGGAAACCGATTCACAACGACTACAGCGAGATTTTTATTAACTCCCCTTTTTCGGTGTGGAAGGCTACCACTCGTGTCGCGAGCGCGTCAAGGTTTTGGGTCGTTAGGAAGGGGAATGGGAGCCGTACACAAAAGGCACAAAAGGAGCCAAAAAAGCACAAAATCTGTGTCTTTTGTGGTCTCGTTCCCCTACAACGCTAGCTCGACGGCCGGTGTTGAAGCTTGAAGCAACTCCACAGACTGGGCTTTGCACAAAAAACAGATCGCGGGCGCTCATAGAGCGCCCCTACAGTTGCGGACCCCAATTTGTAGGGGCGGTCTATGACCGCCCAGGATTTCTTGTGCAAAGCCCACAGACTGAGCCGATAGCGGACTGATTCGGGATCCAGGCAAAATGATGCCGGCCAGGTTGAGGGGATCGGCCGCGGCGATCTTCAACGCCAGATCCGAAGGTGTTCGTCGTATGGATCGGAGCAGGTCCACGGCTTCGGGCCGCGCGAACTGTTCGCCCAGAAAGCCCGACACAAAGCGGCCGCCCCGGATTTCCCCGCGCGCTTCCATCCGCCGGAGCGCCATCAGCAGGTCACGCCATGCGGGGGCGAGAGTTTCGCGCGCGAGCAGATCGCGGAAAATCACACCCCAGCGGAGCAGGAGCTGGCGGGCAAAGGTATCGGCCCGTTCATCGGGGGAAGGGGCCGTGTGCGGAAGATCCAATAATGCCCAGCGGCCTGCGGCATGGCGCGGCATCTTCAGACGAGAACTGCCCTCGCCGCGCCGGCGTTTCGGATCGATCAGGGCGCGCAGATTTTCAAAACCGTCGGCCGTGACCAGTCCTGCGGCGGCTAGTTCCCAGAGCGCATCCTCCACTTGGCTCGTAAGTTGGCCGGTGGCCTTGACCAGTTCAGGCAAGAAAGACGCGCCTCGGCGCTCGAGCGCGTCCGCAACTTCGCGGCCGGATTGGGATAAGCCATTTCGTTGAGCCGGCGAATCCAAAAGCCATGGCGCGTCTTCCCGCAGGAAAATCGCGACCGGCGCGACTCGGGTCGGACGGATCCGGCGGTTCCGCAGGGTCGCATCATCTAATAATAAGGATGGATGTGGTGATAGCCGTCCCCACATCACTTCACCCGATAAACACAGGCGATCGAGCAAATCCGGCGTATACCGTGCGACGCGGCGCCGCAAGACCTCCGATTCCCAGGCGGCTGCAGAGATCTCGTATCCCTGAAGCTGCTTCACGATCTGCAG
>QHWY01000315.1 GCA_003223875.1 Acidobacteriota bacterium
CGAAGCACGGAGTATATGGCCCCAGAGTCGATCAAGAATCGGATGCGCTTGGCGCGTTGACGGCGGCCGGGCGCCTTCACTATTCCGTCGATGTAGGTGAGGCCCATCCGCCGAATCGTATCATGCAGCAGGGTCAGTAGCACCAGCCAGCGAAGCCTGTCCCTTAGCACCGTCTCACTGCGCTCCAGGAACATTCTTGCGCAGACGCGGCGGCGCGAAGCGGATGACTAGTCTTCCCGCCGGCAGTTGCGTCTCGTACACAACAGACGGAAACGGCGCCCGCACAGAATACTTTCGCCTAAATCGTCGCCTGGCGGATCAGTCCCAAAGGCGTGGCCGTCCTTTTTATAGCCCGTCAGGGCTTGAATCTTGAATAAGGTGCGCGCGCCTTTTTTGTAGCACGTCGCGGCTTGGGGCAGGCGGGCACGCCTTTTTTACAGCGCGCCGCGACTTGAGTAAAGCACATGCACTTTTTTCATAGCACATGACGACTTGAATCAGGCGCGTGCGCCTTTTCTACAGCCCGTCGCGATTTGAGTAAGGCGCATGTGCCGTTTCTATAGCGGGTCAGGGCTTCAATCAGGTGCACGCACCTTTTCTATAGCGCGCCAGGACTCGAATGAGACACAGGCGCCACTTCCATAGCTCGTCAGGACTTGAATCAGGCACACGTGCTTTTTCTACAGCACGCTAGAACGTCAGACCTCCTGATCTCACCGGCGAAATTGGGCGGCTCAATGAAATCAGAATGAGCCAAAAATGAATTGCGGAAGAGGCATGCGGCTTGTTAAGAGAAGGCATGCCACAACTGCAATTACCGATATTTCCGGCCGGGGTGACGGAAATCAACACGCGAGTCGCCGTTGAAGCCAAGGACGGTCGCGTTTGTTATATCCACGGACATCTGCCGGTGTTTCAGCACGAGGAGAAGGATGTGTGGAGCTTCCGGATGTTCACGAGTCAGATGATCGTGAACGGGACGGCGAAGCCGAAAGAAATCGTGCAGACATTTCGGGTGCCGATGGGCACGGTGAAGAGATACATGAAAGTGTATCGGGATTCTGGAGCGAAAGGCTTTTATGGGCCTAAGCCGCGACACAGTTCGGCATCGGTGCTGAAAGGTGGAGTGCTGGAACGAGCGCAGCAGTTGTTAGATGAAGGGCAGAATGTTCCAGAAGTGGCGAAACAACTGGACGTGTTAGCCAATACCTTACACAAGGCGATCCGTGCAGGACGTCTGCGACAGCCTCAAAAAAAAGCGAACGCCCCTGGGTTGAAGTAAGCACCAAAAGCGAACGGAGTCAAATCGACAGCCAAGCGCCGATGGGATACGCCACGACGCGCACATTGGATCGGGTCGCGGCGGCGATCGGAGTACTGGAATCGACGGCGATTGAGTTTGAAGCGACCAGCGATGTCGCTGGCGGCGGCGTGTTGATGGCGGTGCCGGCATTGTTGGCTCAGGGCCTGCTGCGCCACCGTCCGAAGAGCTACCAGCTGCCCAAAGGATTCTACGGAATCGACAGCATCTTTCTGTTGTTGGCGCTGATGGCGCTGGCACGGATTCGATCGGTGGAACAACTGCGCTACCAAGCACCGGGTGAATGGGGCAGAGTCTTGGGTCTGGACCGCATCCCGGAAGTCCGAACGCTGCGCGAAAAGATCGAACGGCTGTGTCGGGACTTGGGACGGGCCATGGAATGGAATGCCCAATTGGCGAAGGAATGGATGGCGCGGCAGGACAGCGCCGATCTGTATTTTTACTGTGATGGGCACGTGCGCGTCTATCACGGAGAACAAACTCCATTACCGCGTCACTACGTCGCACGGGAACGGCTGTGCCTGCGCGCGACAGCCGATTACTGGGTGAATGCCATGGATGGCCAGCCATTCCTGTACGTCAACAAGGAAGTCGATCCGGGCCTGATCGCCACGCTGGGCAACGATGTGATTCCGTGGTTGGAGAAAACGGCGCCGAAGACGGCTGAAATCGAGCAGCGATTAGCCGAAGATCCCCGCGCTGCTTGGTTCACCGTCGTCTTTGATCGGGAAGGCTACAGCCCAGAATTCTTCGCGCGGTTGTTTGAAAAGCGGATCGCGATTTTGACCTACCACAAATTTCCTCGACAAGATTGGCCTGTGGAAGAGTTCAGCGCCCATCGCGTGCAGCTTGCTGGCGGCCAGGCCGTGACGATGAAACTGGCCGAGCGTGGCTCACAGTTATCCAACAAGCTCTGGCTGCGCGAGATCCGCAAGCTCACCGACAGTGGGCATCAGACGGCGCTGTTGACTACCAACTTTCAAGCATCGATCGGGGGATTGGCCGTGTCGCTTTTCGCCAGATGGTCCCAGGAAAACTTCTTTCGATATATGAGAGAACATTATGGTTTGGATCGCCTCGTGGAATATGGAACTGAACTGGTTCCTGAGTCGCTTGAAGTCGTCAATCCGCAGTGGCGCCGGCTCGACAGCCAGATTCGATCCAAGACTGGACAACGCTATCGTCGGAGTGCGGAATTCGGAGCCGTGGCCTTATCCGAGGGTCTTTCTGAAAACGAAGTACAGAGGTATGAACAACGCAAAGGACAACTGCAGGAACAGATTCAGCATCTGGACGTGGAGATCGAAGATCTCAAACAGCAGCGCAAGCAAACCGCGCATCATGTTCCCATCAAATCTCTACCCGACGAGGAACGCTTCACGCGCCTGCGCACCCAGCGCAAGCACTTCATCGATACCATCAAAATGATCGCTTATCGCGCCGAGACCAGTCTGGTTTCTTTGCTCCGTGAACACCTGGCGCGTTCTGACGATGCGCGCACTCTGATCCGGCAGATCTTCGAAACCGAAGCGGATCTTCTGCCGGACCTGAATGCGAAAACGTTGACCGTTCGGATTCACCACCTCACGCAAGCGGCTCACGACCAGGTTCTCGACAAACTCTGCTCCGCGCTCAACGAAACCCAAACGGTTTTTCCGGGTACCGACCTGACGCTATTTTTCAAAACTGGCTCATCTTGAATTCCCTGAGATCAGGAGGTCTGAAATTGGTCACGCCGTAAAAAAGGCGGGGACAAAACGAAATCACATACGAATCTGTAGCGGACGAATGGTGTCGCGAAGGCTCAATCGATCACAGCTTTTTCTGTAGTTTCGTTCGATACGCAGAGGCGGTAGAGAACACGGTTGTCCGGTATGGTCTTCAGGCCAGCCTTTTCGAGAATATGGGAAACGCCGCGCCAGCCGTTTCCGGTCGAGCCGTTCCTCGCGAGGTGATACAGGAGCGTCAACGCATGGGTTTTTCCGCCTCCAAACTACGTCGTCATGTTGAACACCGCGCTGGTCTCGGTGACAGTACCCGAAAGTCGGCGGAATACCTCGGCCGCGAGGCCGGTGAGATTCTCAGTGAGGAAGGTGCGGTCGAAGAACCGTTGCGGATTCTTGTAGTCGTTAGGAGCGGTTCCCGCGCGAACCTTGTCCAGATGCACGGCGAATTCGGCGGCATCGATCGGTTTGCCTTCCCGCAGGTCTTCTCGCGGTTTGGCAACGTCGTACCATGGCTTCAGCTTCATTTCCCTGCTATTCTCCGATGGTTTCAGTTTCGTCGCTATCGTCTTCTATAGCCGCTCAAATCTTCCCGTGTTTGTGTCGAGTTCCCACCATCCGAAGTAGCCATATGGAAAGGTTTCCGATTCGCTGCGCGTACCAATGACGAGCAATGTTCTGCCATCTAACTTGATCCTGCCCGCTAATCCCATGGCTTCAATGACTTCTTCCCGAAGGTGTCGAACCAAATCCGGAATCTCATCACGGTTCATCCGATAACAAAAAACGATTCGAAGATCGGCGCGGACTGAGATCACCTTCCAGAGCGAATACGCAATTTGATCCTCGCGAGAGCTGTTTTCCAATTCCATGATTGCCGACGGGAAACGCCATCGTTTCTCGCCTTCCGCGAAGGCAACCACATCCAGTGCGAGGTACTCGCTTCGATGAATCGGGAGCAACTCCAGCTTGTGCCTATTCGCGGTTGCGGACAACCCAACCTGATCGCAGGCGTCTACGACAGCATCCGTCAGCGCACGCGTCCATGCCGCAAGATTGGCCGTTGCTGAAGCCTTCTTCAATTGCGGCGCAAGTTCCTCCGTCTGGACGGCACCAAAGAAGGCACCTCGAAATCGATCCACTAAGGACACTTCAGATGTCAAAGGCCCAAGCCTCTCTTTCGCGCGAGGACGCCCTCGACCCAGCGCCTCTCGTCGGTTCCTGTAGGATAGAGCGCTGCCAATGCTTGCGCGAGCCGCCAGAAACGCTGGTCACGGCCTACGCCGTCTTCGACCAGGAGACGTTTCATCGCTTCGCCGCGGCCGGCGGCAAACAGAATCATGCTCTGATGGATGCGGTCGAGGACGGTTTCGCCAACCCGCCCGACTTTTGTTTCGCCGAACGAGGGTGTCGTCTCTTCGACTTCCTGAAGCACCTTGAACAAATCCATCTGGGCTTCGCGCATTTTTCGCCCCGGCTGCGTGACCTTGCCTTCGTCTTTTCCGAAGAGGTGGCATGCACGTTCGGCGACAGGCAGCAATCGAGCTTGTTCGCCGGAAACTTCGACAACGTTGCTCAGGTTCTCCAAGTGTGCCCCAAGTCCTTGCGCGATCTTGCGCGCAGC
>QHWY01000330.1 GCA_003223875.1 Acidobacteriota bacterium
CAGACCGCAGGATGCAGTGGGTTTTGCGAATGTGCTGTTTCTCGCTGTCCCATGGGAAGAAGTAAAGGATGCACTCTCCGCCGCCGGCGTGATGAACGGGAAAACCCTCATCAGTTGCGTGAATCCGTTTGGACCCAGAGGCCTTGAGGTCGGCCTTAACACTTCCGCCGCGGAAGAAATATCCAGGCTCGTCCCCGACGCCGCGGTCGTTGAAGCATTTAATACGACATTTGCGACCATTCTTCATTCCAGAGCACATCTGTTCGGCGGCAACATGCCGACAGTCTTCTATTGCGGCGACGATCGCGACGCAAAGAGCCATGCCGCCGAACTTATCCGGGATGCCGGCCTTCAGCCGGTCGACGCAGGCGCTCTGGAAAATGCCCGGTACATCGAGCCTCTTGCGATGCTCATGATGGAACTCGGCCGATCCCACCGTATGGGTTCGGACATAGCCCTGAGGCTGATGAGTCCTGCTGGAGCGACCGGACTGGTGAAAGGCGCCGACCTGCTTGCCAGGAGTTTCGTCGGGGTTTTTGCTAACGCGCATGGCGCCGCAACGGGCGAATCAGTGCTGGCAGAAGACTTTGTCGCGTACCTTCCTTACAGTCGTTACCCGATCCATGGAAGGGGAAAATATGAGGATTGGATGAAGCAGTTTAGATCCGGATTCTCCAACTTCCAGTGCGACATCGATGAGTTGATCGACGATGGAATGAGGGTTGCCGTTCGATGGACCTGGAGTGGAACTCACACCGGAAACCTGTTGGGAATCGCTCCTACCAATCGGACAATCGAGTTCACCGAAACGCATCTGCTTCGGATTTCCGGAGGCCGTATCGCCGAAGATCACGTTTCCGCGAACCTCTTGGATTTGCTGGATCAGCTTGGGACAACTCAATTCGCGGCGGCCTAGATTGAAGCGCGTTCGTTTTCTCGGGGAGGTAGAGATGAAGGAAAGAATTTCAGTGTGGGAAGGCGAAGGCGGATCCGTGAACGAAACGTTAGCTCGCAATATCACGAACACAAACAACACGCGCAATCTGGCTGTCGGCACCTTGAAGAAGTCGATCGACACGAGATCTCGGACGTTATTATCGAGAAAGGTTCGTCACGTCTGGGACGGCGCGGTGCTCCGTTTCGGTATGAGTCGGGAAACGGGACGTTCGGAAACCTCGATTCCCAGCTTGAGCAGTTCCCCATGAATTCGTGGGGCGCCCCAGCCCACATTAGCTTCGACCATCGTCTTCACCAGTTTTCGGATGTCGGCGTTGGTCCCAGGCCGGCCTGACTCTTGTGCTGGGATAATTGGGACCAGTAACGTCTGAAACGCCTCCTTTGCCAGTCGAGAATGGTTTCGGGCCAGACAATCATCAAGGCAACTTAACTTCCACTCCTTCCAGACTTTCCGCAGACACACGCAAAACAGTCGGTCCGCTGGTCGAATCTTGGGATGGCTGACGCTTCGCTGGAGATGAAAAACGATAATTATTGACAATGGATCACTAATATTTTATTATAAACATAGACTCAACAGTTATCCCAACTGAATTGACGCTTTAACCCTATTTCCAAGACTTTTTTGGAGTGAGGAGTCGAGTTATGACAATTTTGACACATCGTGAATTTTCCACCCTGCAAGACCGCGTGAACCGTACTTTTCGGGAGTCGTACAGCCCCGAAGGCCCGGGCGACGCGTTGACAACCGCCAATTTCGCACCGCCCGTGGATGTCTACGAAGACGAACACAACATTACCCTGAAGATTGAAGTGCCGGGTATCGACGAAAAGGACATTGATGTCAGCATCGAGAACAACACGCTTACCGTCCGCGGCGAGCGCACGCTCGAGAAGGAAGAGAAAGAGGAGAATTTCCAGCGAGTCGAGCGGCAATACGGAAGCTTCACCCGTTCGTTCACGCTGCCCAACTCGGTGGATTTGGAGCAAGTAAGCGCCGACTATAACAAGGGCGTGCTGAAGATCCGCCTCGCGAAGAAGGTGGAAGCCAAGCCCAAGCAGATCAGGGTGACCGTTGACGGCGAGAAGACCCTGGAAGCCAAAGGCGCCAGCAAGTTGGCGGTTGCTAGTGGCCAGTGAAAGACAAATGGAGGCGCGGCTGGAATATCGGCACCGTCTCCCCTTTTGCAAGCCGGTGACAATCGTTTAGTCCGCTTTAAACCCCATGGATGTGCCCCGGACGAGAGATGCACCGGCCGGCCGAGGATTTGAGCAATGGAACCGCGACTTGACCGTCAGAGGTGCCGCGGAAGCAATATGGGACGGCGGGGATTGCGGGGAAGAATCCAAGAGTAATTAAAATGGATACACTGGCTTATCACGCGCGGACCGGACGGTTTTTTCACTGATGGAGTGTTTGATTAACCAGAAACACTGATTCACCGGGCGACCATCGTCATCGTGCTTTTCTTTCCAGAACAATAATGTCGGGGCACAGTTCCCTCGACTGCCCCAGAAACGGCGTCGGAGGAAGTCAGGACTCGTCGAGCGTCGAAGGAATGATTTCCAAAAGCTCAATAGGTGTGTCAGAAACATCTGTTTTTGGGGGAAGTCCAGAAGCCAGACCTGCCTGCGACGAATCAAACACTTGCGTGGGTTCAACTGGCGAGGAGGGTTTTTGATCAGAAGCAGAAACGGATCGAGTACGTGTATCGATATTTGCCCGAACTGCCACTGGACTTCCTCTTATACCGCTGTGATCCGAAAGGGTCGAAGCGCCTGGCTCCGGGCTTCCCAATGATCCTCATTCATCAATCCGGCCTCAGGAACGCGAGCGACAAGTCCATGCGGCTTGCGCTAACGGTCGGCAGCGATGGCGCTGCGAGGCATGCTGTCGTGTTGGGCGGTTTCATTCTGGGCAAACGTGATTCCACCTGCGGCCTTGATCTCCTCTAGCCCCAGCGTACCGTCAGTGGCGGTCCCGGATAAAACCACACCGATCGCTTTGTGGCCCTGATCCTCTGCCAGGGACCGGAAGAAGTAATCGATGGATCGGTGCAGCCCACTCGATTCCCGCGGCAGGAGTTGCAACGTCCCGCCGCTAATGATCATGTTTCGGCCCGGTGGAATCACAAAGACATGATTCGGTCTTACGCTTGATTCGTCTCGGACCTCCATGACAGTCATGCGGGTCATAAGCCAATTTCGTTCATTAATTGACCCGCTCGAGCATCCCTATTATCCACCCAGCAATGTGACGGTGTACCACATGGCTCCGCAAAGCAGTCATCAATCCCGACATGGGACCTCTCCGGGGTGCTCCATACTGCCGTCGGTTTCGATTGCTTCATACAGGTACTGGATCTTGAGGGTAGAACGCCCCGCAATGAGAATGTCGCTGGTGGATTCCAGGCTGGCGTTCAACCACATCCCATCGATCCGTTTGTATCGACGGTCGATTTGAGTTTGCCGCGTCCAGAATGAAGGATGCTTTGCAGGCGAGCCTTGAATTCGAACAATGCTCCAGTCTTCCGCATCGATCCAGATCTGACCCTGAATCAAATATTTTTCTCTTCGTCTGGGAGTGATCCCAAGCCGATAACACTTCCGACCATCACAAAGCTCCTGACCGATGTAGCTGAAGCTGTAATTCGCAGGTACAATGTCCACCTGCTGCTTGGCCAGCTTGGAGTGAGTCTCATTCTCCGCTTTGAGGATATTGTCGAACACCCGCTCTCGTATGAGCCTGGAGCCTTCGGCTCGCAATATTTGGGACTCGATGGTATCCGGCCGACGAAATGTTGTCCTTACTTCAAGCGTTGCGTCTTCTTCAAATCTCGGATTTGCGGCATGGAAGTTCCGTTGTGCCGGTATTCGATCAGATACCGCTCCTGCCATTCGTCATGGACCTTCATGTGGCCCAAGATTTGGTCCACGCTCGGAGGGTTCTCATGTTGAACCGCGGGGACAGACTGTTCTTGAAAGCCAAGAGTTGTGGTCGTGAGCAGGCAAAGACTTAAAATCAATGTAAACAAAAGAAGCATTCCATTACCTTGGTTGAATGGCTGACTTGGGTTTACCGGATTTCGCACAGACACGCCGGAGAACATCGAACCGCCGCGAATCGAATCTTTCTTCGACCGTTTGCAATGCTCAACGGCGAGGGCTTACAGTGACTCGCGTCTCGGCGTTCGATTTGTTATCGAAGGCATAGAGAGCACCCGGTCCGTCTTCAAGGCAATAACGGCAACCAGGAATGCCGCAAGGCCGATCCAATTCAGCCAGAGAAAAGCCCACCCGGAAATTGCTATGGGCGAAATCGGACTGAAAGCCAGGCTAAGTGGAAGGAATCCGGTCGCAAGGAGGTACTGGCCGGAGCGAACCGCCCGGCACATAACCACCAAACCGGAGGCACAAACCACAATCTCCAGCAGTAATGGCTCACTCGTAACGGGAAGCTCTAACAACGCCAGAAGCACCATCGCGATCGAAACCCACATCATAATTTTCGTAAGCATTGAAACCTCATTCTTGTATCTTGGGGAACAGGGGGCGGACGTTGCCCGCCCCACACTGAGTAAGAAAATCTCTCCGGAGCACGAGTTCACGACCTTCGAGCATGCAACCTGATTAGAATGCTTCGAAACGCGCGGGCTCCTGCGTCCCCAATCAGCGCAACCCCGGCCATCAACAGCAAAGCCAGAAAACCAACGATAGAAATCAGTTCGTAATTCACGCTTCAACCTCTTCT
>QHWY01000331.1 GCA_003223875.1 Acidobacteriota bacterium
AGCTTCGTAATTCGAGAACAGCACGTAGTCGCTCGGAATTCCGCGCGCTCTGAAAAAATCATTGATCATTTCCCAGATCGTCACGACCTTTGGATCATAGGCGACCGCGCCTACCGCTATTCGTTCGGCCATGTCATGCCTCTCTCAAAATAGAGGCAGCCCTGCGACTGCCCTTCCGATGAAGTCGTACAAAATTTCTGTTGTCGGCGCCATAACGGATGCAGCGCGAGCGTCTCTGAAATGCCGCTCTACGGACAACTGGCTGCCAAATGCGGCGCCGCCACATGCTCGCATGGCTTCGTCGGTGACTCGAACCGCATTCTCGGAAGCAACGGCTTTGGCGCCAAGCACTCCCAACATCGCATCAGGCGCCTGCGCCTCGATCTTCGTGAGAGTTTGATCCAGAAAAGCGCGGCTTGAATCCACAGCAAGCTGCATACGGGCGAGCCTCGCACGGATCTCGGGAACGATCTCTGCCAGGCTCCCGCCCATGTGTTCCAGGCGCGCGGACGTCGTGTGCTTTAGGGTATTTGCGAGCGCGGCTTCGGCAATTCCGATGGATACAGCCGCGCTTCCAATCTGGAACCAAGGCAGAGCAATGTCCAACATCGCTTTGAAGCCACCGCCTTCTTCGGTAAGACGCGAGGATTCGTCTAAGGTACAGGCGAATGTCATCGCAGCGCTGGAGTTTCCCCGCAGCCCTAGTCCTTTCCATTCTCCCAGAGTCTCGACACCGGAGGTTCCGCCCTTTACGAGATAGAGTGTCGAGTCGGTCGCACTCTTGCCGCCGATCGCTCCACTTGAGAGGACATAGTAGTCGGCTCGTCCTGCGCTCGTCACGAACGACTTGTTGGCGTTAATCTGGATGCCCTTGCCGTTTTGCTGGGCCCGGCTCACCGGCGCCCAGAAATGGCTGCGGCTTCCCTTTTCGCTGAATGCCAGAGTGCTCAGAGCGCGTTCGCTCTTCACTTTTTCGAATAAATACTTGTTCGGGGCACCGGCAATGACCTGTATTGCGCAAACGTGCATCAGGTAGATCATTGCGGATGACGTACAGGCTTGCGAGAACCGCCGGGTGCTATCCGCAAATTCGCGCATGCTGCAGGGAATCCATAATCCCGAATCAGAGATTGCACGGAGTGACTCGGCCGGCCAGCTTGCCGTGGAATCGATATTAGCTGCGTGCTTCCGAAGAATTTCGCACGCTTGATCGACAGAAGATGAATTGGCCATAGCCGCCGATTGTACCGATCTTCGGTGCCAACATAAAGACGTACTCTCGCAACGCATTCCTCTCCACGCAGAGAAGGGGAATAAAGAGAATGAGTTTCATCTCCAACATTGACCCCGTTGACGCTCTCAAACCAGCGGCTTATATTCGCGGACTCGCATGAGGTGCTCGCCTTTCATTTACGTCCTTCTCATGATGCTGTCCCTGCCGGCATCTTTATTCGCGCAGAGCAACGAACTGAAGCTTGACACCGGCGAAGAGATCTACAAAGCGGCCTGCATCGGATGTCATGGTCCGAACGGCAAAGGGCAACCCGAAAGCACGCTTGGCTTTGAGAAACCTCCCCAGTTCCCGGATTTTTCCGACTGCAACGGAACGACGAGAGAAAGAGTCTTTGACTGGACCGCGACCATTCATGAAGGCGGACCTGGCCGAGGGTTTTCCGAGATCATGCCGTCTTTTTCAGAAGCGCTGACGTTGGATCAAATCAAGAAGGTCACTGATTATATTCGGAGCCTTTGCGACGATAAGACATGGCCGCTCGGCGAATTGAATCTGCCGCGACCGTTTTTCACCGAAAAGGCTTTCCCTGAAGACGAATGGGTGTTGACTACGGCGGTCAATACCAAAAGCCCCGGCGCAGTCGCAGGAGAACTCATTTACGAACGTCGCTTTGGTGCAAGGAATCAACTCGAATTCGCCGCGCCGTTCGGATTCTTCGAGCGCGACAATCGTAGCTGGGTTGGCGGTCTGGGCGACCTGGTACTCGGTTACAAGCGTGTCCTGTTTCACAGCGGCGGCAAAGGCTCAATACTGAGCCTGCAAGGTGAAGTGGATATGCCGACAGGCAACCGAACACAAAATCTGGGATCGGGCGTTACAACGTTCGCGACCTTCGCCGCGTTCGGTCAGCGGCTGCCGCGCTTCGCGTTCCTTCAAGTACAGGGCGGCGCCGAGTTGCCGACGAACACGAACAAAGCCTCGCAAGCAGTCTTTATCCATACCGCAGTGGGCAAAACCTTCGCGCAAAATCGCGGCTTTGGCCGCAGCTGGACACCGATGGTGGAATTTCTAGCGGATCGCGACCTCGAGACATCCGCAAGAACGAATTGGGATATCGTGCCCGAAGTCCAATTCTCTCTGAGTAAACGTCAACACATTCTGGCGAGCGTCGGTGTGCGGCGTCCGATCAACAATACGTTTGGCAGGACGACCCAACTTGTTTTTTACGTGCTGTGGGACTGGTTCGACGGCAGTCTCCGGGAAGGCTGGTGATATGCGCGCGTTGATCTACACATTTCTCCTCGCCATGCTGAGTGCGCCGGCGGACGAGAAAATCAAAAAAGAATTGTTTCAGACGTCGGACCGCTGTTTCGCTTGCCACAATGGACTTTCCACATCCGGTGGCGAGGACATCTCGATCGGATTGTCCTGGCGCCCGACGATGATGGCCAACTCGGCGCGCGACCCTTATTGGCAAGCCGGCGTTCGCCGCGAAACGATCGATCATAGCGAGTCGAAGGCCGCGATCGAAGACGAATGTTCGAAGTGCCACATGCCTATGGCGCGATATCAATCCAAATTCGACGGCAAAGAAGGAGAAGTTTTTTCACGCCTCCAGTTTGGCTCGGATAATCGCCTGGATCAAATGGCTCAGGACGGAGTTTCCTGCTCGTTGTGCCATCAGATAACGAAAGAAAAGCTGGGAACGCCCGAGAGTCTCGTCGGCGGTTTTGTCGTCGATACAACTCGTAATCGAGGCGAACGCGAAGAATACGGTCCCTTCAAAATCGATGATGGCGAGAATCGCATCATGAGAACGTCCTCGGGCGGTTATCGTCCCACCGAGGGCGAACAGATCCGGCAGTCCGAACTATGCGCAACCTGTCATACGTTGATCACAACGGCTCTGGGGCCCGGAGGACAAAAGATCGGCGAACTTCCGGAGCAGATGCCATATCAAGAATGGCTGAATAGCGACTTCCGCGAAAAGCAGTCCTGCCAAAACTGTCACATGCCGGTTGTTGAAGAAATGGTCCGAGTGACGAATGCGCTGGGTAAGTTTCGAGAAGGAATGTCGCGTCACACATTCGTGGGCGGGAATTTCTTCGTGCAGAGAGTACTCAATCGATATCGCGCCGATCTTGGCGTGATCGGACTGCCTCAAGAATTCGAAGCAGCGGCGACACGCACGATCGAACATTTAAAATCGAAGACCGCGCAACTCTCGATCGACCGCGTCGACGTGACTCCGGGCCAGCTACGGGCTGAGATCTCTGTACAAAATCTCAGCGGCCACAAGTTCCCGACCGCATATCCTTCACGCCGCGCGTGGCTACACGTGACGGTGAGAGATCGCGCCGGGCGGACGGTATTTGAGTCGGGAGCGCTGAATCCCGATGGTTCGATCCGAGGCAACGATAACGACGCGGATCCGAATCGTTTCGAGTCGCATTACACCGAGATCAACACGACCGACCAGGTACAGATCTACGAAGACATCATGGTGGGCGCAAACAATATGCCGACGACTGGTCTTCTTACGGCTGTGCGCTTCATCAAAGATAACAGGCTACTGCCGAAGGGTTTCAATAAGGTGAGCGCGGATCCAAGAACCCTGCCGCAAGGCGGTGCGGCCAATGACCCAGACTTTAACGGTGGTGGCGACAAGGTGATTTATTCAGTTCCGACCGGCAACGCGGAAGGCCCGTTCCAAGTAGAGGCCGAGTTCTGGTTTCAACCGATTTCCTTCCGCTGGGCCAATAATCTGAAGCCATACAACGCTTCGGAAGCGAAACGTTTCGCCGGCTACTATGATGCGATGGCGTCGGGCTCCGCCGTGATGCTGGTTCGCGCGTCTGCGGTGAGATAGAGAGATGGGGATCGGAAAGTAAGGGAATTTGTGCTACTGCAAGTCGCGCGCCTGATGCATTCCCTTTCCTACACGTTCGCGAGGACGCCCCGTGGCTTGTAAAGCTCGGAAAGATACTTCAGTTCATCGGCATCCAGTTTGACGGCCAGCGCCTTCACCGCATCTTCAAGATGGCCTTGTTTACTTGCGCCGATGATCGGTGCCGTAATACCGGGTTGATGCAGAACCCATGCCAGCGCGATCTGCGCGTTATTGGCGCCGCGCTTTTTCGCCAACTCCGTCACGCGATCGACAATCGCGAAATCCTCAGGCCGGTAGTATTGCCGGCGCGAAAATTCGTCGGTCTTAGCGCGAACGGTCTCGCCATAGTCCTCTTTTCGGCGATTGCCGACAACGAATCCGCGGGCCAACGGACTAAACGGCGTCACACCGATACCTTCGGCGCGGCACAGCGGCAGCATCTCCCGCTCCTCCTCGCGGTAGATCACGTTGTAGTAGTTTTGCATCGCGATGAATCGAGTAAGGTCAAGCAGGTCTGACGTCGCGAGCATTTTCATGAATTGCCACGCATACATCGCGGATGCTCCGATGTATAACGCCTTGCCCGCCTTCACGACCTCATCGAGCGCCCGCAGCGTTTCTTCAACGGGCGTTGAAGCATCGAATCGAT
>QHWY01000151.1 GCA_003223875.1 Acidobacteriota bacterium
TTTGTGGCTATGCCTTTTGGTGAGTTGAGCGATAAAATTCGATCCAGAAAGGGTGAATGACATGAGCTTCCAGATATCGCGTCGAGATCTGTTGCGCGCCGGCGGTGGCACCGCTGCCGCGCTCGCCGCGCGCCGTGTGTTTGCGCAAAGCGTGCCGGTCAGGAGTATTCCGAAGGACTACAAAGAGGATCTGTTCTATCGCGAGGACTGGCTTGGAGAGCCTTGGCGCAAGCCCGAGACGGCCGTGCTCATTCATGGCAATGACGAATCGAGCACCGAGTGGTATGCGTGGGTTCCGCGCATGGCGCGGGAATATCGCCTGATTCGGCCCGATCTGCCGGGACTGGGCCACTCGAAGATCCCTTCCGGCTTCGAGTACTCGCTTTCGAGCCTCGCGACATTCGTGACGCAAGTCATGGACAAGGCGGGCGTCGAATCCGCGCACATCATTGGCGCCAAGACCGGGGCAAGTGTGGCGATGCGGCTCGCGGCAGACCATCCGCGCCGAACGCGCTCACTGGTGGTGGCGGGAGGTCCGGTGCTGCCGGTCAACATCGAGAACCCCTCGCCCATTCCCCAGCGCGACAGGCTGGGGTCTCGGGCATCGAAGGAGTTGGTTGACTACTGGAATCAAATCTTCTCTACGGCGAACCACGAGGGAGTTGCCGGCCTCAACAAAGCCATGTCGAATTTTGACCTGGCAAAAGAAGGCGTCCTTCAAAGAATCACGGCGCCGACGTTGGTGATCACCGGCGATCAATCGAAGATGCATTCGGTCGAGAAGGCGCGAGCCTACCAGCGACTAATTCCAAATTCGCGTCTCGTTGTGATCCAGAGCGACGCCTACCACATCGCGGCGGCAAACGCGGACGAATGCGTCACGCACACGCTGGCGTTTCTGCGAGAACTATCCAAGAGCTAAAGTTTGGCAGAACGTATTCCTCTCCTCGCGGCTTTGCACAGAAAGTCGAGAATGGCCACTGTAGAAGCGGCGGTCTATGACCGCCGGCGATCTCGCAAATTGCTGGATTGTCGGCGGTCATAGAAGACGTGAATGAATTGGAGTGCGGCCACTCCCCTCCTAAGTTAGGAGGGGTGCCCGAGCGTAAGCGAGGGCGGGGTGGTTCCCTCAACTGCCAGTAACGGCAGGGGAACCACCCCGCCTGCTCGGACTCTGTCCTCGCAGGCCCCCCTCCTAACTTAGGAGGGGAGTTGCGTGTCATCAATTCATTCACAGCTGTAACGAAAATATCGCTGTAAGTCCTTTAGATGCGTTGGGGCGCGCATTTTCATCCTTCACTTTGAGCCGCGGCTCATGGGTGTCTTCATAGACCGCCGCTACAGCGGGAGAGCCCGACATCATCCACTTTTTGTGCAAAGCCCCTCATGGCCGCATGATAGAGCACGGTTGCAGCGACGACCGCTGCTCGTTTCAGCGCGTCGGCGCTGAAACGCTCATAGGTGTCCATGTTCGTGTGATGCGTACGGACGTTATAGTTGTTGTAGTCCTGCACTGCCTGGAATCCGGGCAAACCGACAGCGATGAAAGAGAGATGATCGAAAACGTCCATGACCTGCGAGCGCTGCAATCCTTCGGCGCGAATCTTCGTGATCGTCGCGCTGTCGACCTTCTCCTGAGCACCGGCAGGCGTTATGGCAATCAGAGCGGTCAGGAACACGAGAGCAAGGCTTTTTTCATGCGGAGTGCGGGTCGCGGGCTTTTAGCCCGCGACCACGATGTTACTGTCCGCCTGCCCGAGCAGTTGGCTTCGCAAACCTGCTGTCTTCCAGTGGAACGTTCTGCTGAACCGATTCCACCTTGACGGTTTGATAACCGAGTGGGCGCGCGATGACCCAGGCGAATGGGAATGCGGCTCCCTGCACATTACGGAAATCGGAGTAATCGATTCGCACGACGTTTTGTCCCACGACATTCGGCAGAAGATAAACGAGGCGCAGGAGATTACCTGACTTCGGATTGAAGAAAAGCCGGACCGGCACGCGGCCAAATGCCATTCCACGAAGCTGGTAGGCGTCCTGATCGTTGAGTCTGACGCGTCGGGTCTCCATGTTGGTGATAAGGGACTTCAGATGCGTGGCAACATAAAGAGGATCCTGAAGCCTCAAACCGTCGAATTCGTCCTCCCGGGCATCGCGCGTGGCGCCGTTCGGGGCACGTTGCCAGGCGCTGTTGCCGGCGTGGCCGACTATGGCGTCGCCCCCATCTGCGTGGGTGATGGATAGGCTGTTATCTCCCTTACTGACCATCTCCATGTTGGCGACGATGCCGATGCTGTTGGTAGCGCTGTATTTCACGACGCGGCTTTGAATCTTAGCCAGTCCTGCCTCTCCGCCGAACGTCTTCAGATAATTGTCGATAAGTTGGCTGGCTGCAGGTCCGGGTACCGGAGGCAGGTTTGGAGCGCCGTTCGGGCTGTCCGGTGTCCAGGGCTTGTAATTTGCGGTCGCCAGCGCCGGGTTTGCCTCCGGGTCCGTTGCCCCGCGATGGCAGGTATTGCAGGTGACCGTCTTTGCGCCCTTGAAGTTGTCCCTGTTGATGGCTTTGACCATCGATATCATTTGGCGCGCAGTTTCCTTGATCGGAGTGTTTGCTGCACGATCAGCCGCATGGCAGTGATTGCAGGTGACGCCCAGCGAAGCCTCAAAAAACTGCATCGTCGGAATCAACTGGTCTGCTGCGGTCCCCTGCAACACCTTGATGTCCTTGAAAGCGGCTTCGGCCCTTCCCCCGGCCTGGGCGAACGCGCTGGTTGCCGCAAGAGCCATAGCCAACACGCAGAGTGCTGAAATCAGCACCATCTTGGCGGTTATCCTGTACATATTCGTCTCCTTTTCTTCTTTCCCAAAACGTTAGTACGGCTGCCGCAAAGTCGGGAGCCCTAGCTCAGCGGCACTGAACCACTTGTCTGTAAAACTGATTTTAGAGTGAGCCCCATTCTGCGACTTGGGATGCAAATTGTAAAGGAATTCGCTATTGCCTTGAAGTTACGGCTCGATGAGGTCCAGCCACTTTAGCATGCCACGATTGTACCCCGGCACTTGCGCTGTGCGTTAGGATTGAGGAGCTCTGGAGGAGGGAGCACGATATGGAAGCCATGAATACACGCCGTTCATTAATGACAGGTTTGGGCGCGGCCGCGGCGGCAGCGGTTCTTGTTCCAGCAAGCACTGGGGCGCAGACGAGAGCAAACAACTTCCGGCCGGCCCGGCATGCCAATGACAGTTGGATGGACGAGTTGAAGGGACAGCATCGCGTCTTTATCGACTCGGCCACCCCTTCCGGAGGAGCCGAGGCACTCCTGTATGCGAACAACCTCTATATGGCGAACGATTCAGGATATTCAGTGAAACCGGCAGACCTTGCGATCATTGTTTGCCTCCGACACTTTGCCACGCCGTTCGGTTATAACGATGCTGCGTGGAAGAACTACGGAAAGGCATTCGCCAATATCATGCAGTTCAAGGACCCGAAGACCGGATTGCCGCCGTCCTCGAACCTGATGAATTCTGCGGATTATGGTTTCGCGCTGCCGAATCTCGGCGTCTCCCTCAAATCGCTTATCGACCGCGGGACCCGGTTCGCCATCTGCGACATGGCCACGAATTTCTTCGCGACGCAGATCGCGCAGGATACGGGAGCCACCAAAGACAGCGTCTATAAGGAATTGATAGCTAGCGCGATTCCAAACGGCCGTTTCGTTCCTGCCGGCGTTGTTGCAACGACACGGGCGCAGGAGTACGACTACAGTCTGCTGTACGCCGGCTGATGCATTCCCCTCCTCGCAGAGGAGGGGCTTTGCACAAAAAGTGCTTGATGTCGGGCTCTCCCGCTGTAGCGGCCATTCTCGACTTTCTCTGTGCAAAGCTGCGAGGAGGGGAATTACATCGCGAGGACCGCGGCAAACGTCACGACGGCTTTCCAAAGGTTTTCCAGACGCAGGTTTTCGTTTTCGCTGTGCTGATTGTTGTCGAAATTCACCACTGGGATCGAGATGATCGGAAAGCCGAGAGTTTCGGCAAATGGAGCCATCGGGACCGTGCCGCCCATCGTTCGGATGCGAATCGGCATCTCGTTCCACGTGCGCTGGATGACATTCGTGATTTCTACAGCGGCGGGGTGATTCATCTCCGTCCGGTATGCTTTCGTTCCGGCAAACGTCGCGCCACCTGAGCCGCTCGTCACTCGTATGATGCGTGGATACTTTGCTCGGGTCGCATCGTCGGGGTCTTTGTCGACAACGTAAAAACCCTGCTTGCGAATGTGATCGATCACGCGCCGGATCATCCGATCCGGATCGGTTTCCCTCACAAGGCGGATATCGATCGACGCAGTGGCGGATTCAGGAATGATCGTGCGGGCTTCCGAACCGATGTAGGCGCTGCGAAGGCCGCGGACATTCAGCGACGGATACTGCAGGGCTTCTTGCAAACTGCCGCCGACTTTGTCGGTGCGTGCAATTCCGAAGAATTGCATCAGCTCTTGGGGGTCATCCGGTACGGAGGCGAGAATGCGTTTCTCTTCGGCAGTCAGCGGCGGTACGTCATCGTAAAAACCTTCGACAACAGCACGGCCATTGTCGTCTTTCATCGACGCGATGAGCTGAATTAAATCCATTGCCGGGTTGGGAACCCAGTTTCCGTAGTGGCCGCTATGCAGCGCAAACTTTGGCCCGAAAACCGTTAACTCGAGCGTCGCAATACCGCGGCCGCCGAAAACGACCGTGGGTTTGCCGCTAGAATGAACCGGCCCGTCGAGGACGAGCATCATCTCGGCGCGGTATTTGTCCTTGTACTTCGGCAGCGACGAGATCAGACCGTGCGAGCTGGCTTCTTCCTCTCCATCGAGAATCAGGCGGACATTGGATTTGGGTTGCTGTCCTGACGCGCGTAATGCATCGATCGCGGCAAGGAGAGCAATGATCGGAGACTTATCGTCCGAGGCCGATCGCGCGTAAACGCGCGCGCCGGGTGGATACGTCTTCAGGGATGAAAAGTCCGGGATTTCTTTTGCACCGTCCTCCATGCGGCCGTCGCGCATGATGGGCTTGAAGGCGCTGTCTTGCTTCCAGAGTTTTGGGTCGAAAGGCTGTCCGTCGTAATGCGCATACCAGAGGATGGTTCGCGATGCGCCGGGAACGCGAAGTTCCCCATAGACCAGGGGATTGACGTCGGTTTCGAGTATGTCCGCGGCGAACCCGCGGCGCAAGAGCATCTGGCGGAGCTGCTCGGCATTTTTTCGAATGTTGGGCTTGTCGGAAGCGACGTTCGGGATCGACAGCAGCGATACGAATTCCCCAAGGATCTCCTGCTGGTGGTCTGCAACGTATCGCTCAACCGAGGCGCGCGTTTGCGCAGCACCATAAAGGCTTGTGACAAGAAGCGCAAGCCATGCGATAGCTTTTTGAGTCTTCATGTGGCATAACGCATTCGCCTCCTCGCAGAGCAGGGATGGCGCGACAGCTTAATAGAAGCTCTCGTGCCGGGTGGTCAGGTCGGCGAAACAGTTCGGCCGATCTCTTGAGGCTTCGCCCTGTCGGGCTCGCGCTCCGCGCATCATTCCCCTCCTCTGCGAGGAAGGGAAGATACTCCAGTCAAGGCAATCTCACGCGCCGTTATCGATATTCCGGGGGGACTTGATAGCCTTCTTTGGGTCGACACTCTTATCGACCGTGATCGCAAAGAAAGGCGTAAACATCTCCTCCCAGGTCATATTGCCGAAGTAGACGGTCCTGTTCGGATCGGGATTGAACTTGTTGTTCGCCGAGTTGTCGTAGTGCCCGGTGACAACCATCTTGGTGCCTTTCGGCACCTTGATCGGTTGAGCCAGATCGTAGCCGAGCTGCCAATTGAAATCGTAGCGGGGGACGTTCAAGACAACCTGTTCCTTGCCGTCGGGAAAGACCAGGGTGTATTTCATATCCTTGCCGCGCACATGCATATGCGGTGACATCCAGTGCAGTTCCGCATCCGCAAGGAACGTGAACACGGCCGGTTCCGGGGCATAGTTGGCAGCGTTGGCCGGAATAGCAAAAGTCGTAGGATCTACCGAGTTGCCGGTCTCGATCAGGTAGCGTTGCGGCTGTTCTTTTGCAATTGTGAGACCCACCTCCGGCACGTCCGTGGCCGCTGCCCCGTTGGGAGTGTAGTGGATATTCCACGAGACATCGTAGCCGGCGGGAACCAAAAGGGCTGCTTTGTAAGGCCGGAAGTCGGAGAGAGAGCGTCCCGGAACGTAGCAGCTAATGTTCTGCTCGGCATTCGTGTTGGTCCCCGTGTTGGGACTAACACCCTCTGCAGCACGCCCAGCAAGCTCGCGGCCTCTTCCATCGGGGGTAGGAGCCAGAATTTTGCGCGCGGACGGAGCTACTTCCGCGCCAATTTCGTCGCGCTGCTTGTCCACCCACAGGAATGTGTTGTACACCGTGTCCGGCCTGTGCGGAACAAAAGAAACACAAATGTGATGCGTGACTGCCAACTCGCTCGGTTTGACCTCGACGGAAGTGATCCATGTGTCTTTGGTGAAACCAGTAGGTGTTACTAGCGTCATCCATTCAATCACGTTCTTGTTGGGAGCCGCCTGCACCGTGTACGGTATCCCTTTTATTACCATGTCCGGCTTCGTCGTCCAGCCGTTTTCAGGCCATTGAATCGGAGGCGGTGCATCGTTCGGATCGCCCTGTTGAGCGCCGCCGTCTACCCATCGCACGATGGTGTCAATTTCTTCCTGCTTCAGCGAACGGTCGTTCGAAAAATGGCCATACTGAGGATCCGCAAACCATGGCGGCATCTTCCGCGTAACGACGGCCGCTTTCATCGCCTTGGCCCAGGGCCGTGCCGTCTCGTAGCTCAGGAATGACATTGGCGCGATATTTCCTGGTCGATGGCATGCCTGACAATTCTTTTGAAGAATCGGCAGCACGTCTTTGCTGAATGTGACGGCGCCTCCTGCTGCTGACGCTTCCACACACATCAAAAGAACAGCAGCTACTGACCCCGCGAACCAAGCCCGTGTACCCATGTTCGCTCCTTATACATTTTTCCCGACAATTTGTTCTGATTGTACACGGCCCTGTTCAGAACGTCACGGCAAACTAATCACTTGGCCATCATGCCCGCACTCACCTTGACTTCGCTAGTAAGTGTCTTAATAATCACAACCAATGTTCATCCGCTCTCCAATGGGAGGAGGTTTGGAATGATTAAAGCGCAACGCGGTGGAAAGTTGTGGCTGCTCTCGGTGCTTTCGGCCGGTTTGGTTTTGGGTGCCCAAACGCGGACCGAAGATCGGAAACCGATCACGATTGAACGGGCGCCGCAGCGGGTCATCAAAGATCAATATCCTTCGTTCAGTGCAGTGGCGATCAATCCCGACGAAAATATGCTGGTCGTCACCGACGAGAATCTATTTCAGATTCTGGAATACGACCGCCGCGAGAACACACCTGCTCAAGCGCGTTTGAGCGAGCCGAAGCGTGTCATCTCCGGCCCCAACACGCGGGCGGAGATGATGTGCGGCGTGTACATCGATCCGGTGACAAAAGAGATCTATGTTCTCAACAATGACACACAGAACTGGCTGCCCGTGTTTTCCCGCGACGCGCGGGGGAATGCGACGCCGTCGCGATACTTGGCGACCCCGCACGGCACTTTCGGCATAGCGGTCGATGAAGAAAAGCAGCAAATGTATATGACGGTCCAGCACCAGAACTCGATCGTCGTATACCCTAAGCAGGCAGCCGGAGAGGAGAAGCCGCTTCGGACGATTGCCGGCAGCGATACACAACTCGAAGACCCGCACGGAATTGCCCTCGATCTAAAAAATCGGCTGATCTTCGTGAGCAATTTCGGCAACGCCCAGATCAGCCCGCCGGGATCAAGCGGCGGCAGGCGATCTGCGGATACCTACGGTAAATTCGAGCCGCCATCCATTACGGTCTATCCTCTCGACGCGTCGGGAAATGTAAAGCCGCTCCGGGTTATTGAAGGCCCAAAGACGCGGCTGAATTGGCCTTCTCAGATGGCGTTTCACGAACCGCGCCAGGAACTCTTCGTCGCCAATGATGCCGATGATTCCATCCTGGTATTTCGCGCCGGCGATCAGGGTGACGTGGCTCCTATCCGCGCGATTAAGGGTCCCACTACGGGAATCAAAAATCCTCCCGGGATTGCGCTGGATATCAAGAATGGTGAGGTCTCGGTTGCCAGCATGGGCACCCACGCGGTGCTGTTTTTTCCGGTAACCGCCGATGGCGACGTGAAGCCTTTGCGAATCATCCGGGGAGGGCCCGCCAACCAGGTGGCTCTCAATATCGGTAATCCAGGCGCAGTCGGTTATGACACCAAGCGTGACCAGATCCTGGTGCCGAACTGAGTGGCCCATCCGCAAATTGCGGCGTTCGCCAGGCTGGCGAACGGAGGACAAGCTCCGCTGCGAACGGTCTACGGCCAGGGCAGCAAGTTGTCTCGGACAATGCACGACATCCGCTACGATGAGATGCACGACGAATTTTTCGTTGTGAACCCGTTTGCGGAAGCGATCCTGACGTTCCGCGGAGGCACCAGCGGGCAGGAAAGTCCGATTCGAATCATTCAAGGTCCTCACGTCAAAATCGGCGGCAACCGGCTAGATGTCGATCCGATCCACGATGAAATCTTCGTGCCCGACGGCAGAAGAATCCGCGTATATCCGCGCACAGCGAATGGCGACGTCGCTCCGATTCGTATTATCGAAGGACCGGACACGTTGCTCACGAGGGCGGAATCGCTTTCGGTCGATCCGATCAACAACATCCTCGTCGTTGGGTTTAATAAAGGTGAGCAAGATCGCGAGAACGGCGCACTGCTGATTTTCAATCGCACCGACAGCGGCAACGTGAAACCCCGAGCTATCATCCGCGGCCCGAAATCGGGGATTATTCGAATCAACCAGATGGCGGTTTATCCTCCAAAGAAATTAATCGTCGCGACCATGCCGGGACTTGTCGATCAGATGGAGCCGCCCGACGCATTTCTCGGAATCTGGACTTACGACGATAACGGGGATGTTCCTCCGAAATGGAAGATCCCCATCGGGTCGAAGACGACGCTGCGGAAACCCTTCGGAGTGGTGCTGAACCCGAAAAATAAGGAAGTCATCCTCTCCGATATGCGTCTGAACAGCGTCCTGACGTTTGCGGTTCCGGAAATCTTCTGATGGTAGGTAGGAGGCAATAATGAATAAAACTCTTCGCTTGGTGTTGGCCGGGCTTCTCGTTTGGCTGGCGTATGGAATCCTCATGCAAGCCCAAGCCGACAGAAAACCCGTCGTCATCGAACGGGCTCCGCTGCGCTTCATCAAAGATCCCAATCCGAGTTTCAGCGCCGTAGCGGTCGATTCCGAAAGCAACATGCTTGTGGTGTCGGACGAAAACATGTTCCGGATTATGGAGTACGACCGGCGGGAGAACACGCCTCCTCAAGCTCGTCTGAGCGAACCCAAGCGGATCATCTCGGGGACAAACACGAAGGCCGAAATGATCTGCGGAGTTTATATCGATCCGAAGACGAAAGAGATCTATGCGCTCAATGGCGATACGCAGAACTGGATGCCGGTTTTCTCTACAGACGCTCGCGGAAATGTAGCGCCAAATCGCGCGTTGAACATTCCAGGGCATCCGTTCCAATTGGCGGCGGACGAGGACCAGCAACTCCTTTACATGACGATTCAGAGCGATAACCAGATCTCGGTTTACCGCAAGCAGGCTTCCGGAGGAGAAAAACCCGTGCGGACGATCCGCGGCAATGACACGCGTCTGGAGGACCCGCACGGACTTGCACTCGATCTCAAAAACAGGCTGATCTTCGTCAGCAACTTCGGCAATGGCAACGTGCGGGGAACGGGCGGGCGTTACGGAACATTTGCGCCGCCCTCGATCACCATTTACCCGATGGAAGGCTCTGGGAATATCAAACCTGTACACATCATTCAGGGACCAAAAACGCTGATGAATTGGCCGGCGCATATGGCGTTTCATCAAGAGCGGCAGGAATTGTTCGTCGCCAATGATGCGGACAATTCCATTCTGGTATTTCACGCGAGCGACGAAGGCGATGTGGCGCCCATCCGCGTCGTCAAAGGTCCCAAAACCGGCATTAAGAGCCCGCCGGGCATTGCGCTCGATTCCAAACTGGGCGAGCTTTACGTGGCGAACATGGGAACGCCGTCGATAACGGTGTTCCCAGTGACGGCAAATGGAGATGTCGCCCCGTCGCGAACGATTCGCGGAGGACCCGCGGGTACCGTTGGTCTGATGATCGGCAATCCGGGCGCGGTTGGATACGACACGAAACGCGAACAGATCCTCGTGCCGAACTGAGTGGCCCATCCGCAGATTGCGATATTCGCCAGGTTGGCGAACGGCGGACAAGCCCCAGCTCGAGCACTCTATGGTCAGGCCAGCAAACTTTCCCGAACAATGCACGATGTGCGATACGACGCCGTGCATGATGAAATCGTCGTACCCGTTCCTTACGCCCAAGCGATCCTGACGTTCCGCGGCGGAGCCGATGGACAGGAAGCTCCAATTCGAATCATCCAGGGTCCGAAAACCGGGGCCATCGGGAGCCGCTTGGATGTGGACCCGATCCACAACGAGATCTTCACGTATACCGGCAACACGGTCACGGTTTACCCGCGCGAAGCGAATGGTGATGTCGCACCGATTCGTGTTATTCGAGGTCCGGATACCCAGTTAAAGCGTCCTTACGGGATTGCCGTGGATCCGATCAACGATATCTTGGTGATTGGCTTGAACAGCAATTTCGGATCGGACGAACCCATCACGGTAGAAGACACGGAGAGCCTGGAGAAGGGTGCCATCCTGATATTCAATCGGACCGATAGCGGAAACGTGAAACCTCGAGGCGTCATCCGCGGACCGAAATCCGGTATCATTCGGATCAACCAGATGCAGCTCTATCCACAGAAGAAGCTGATTGTTGGCGCGATGCCCGGCGTCATCGATAGCATGGAGCCCGACAGCGCATTCTTAGGCGTCTGGAGCTACGACGATAACGGCGATATCCCGCCGAAGTGGAAGATCCCGGCAAACGACCGCACGAAACTCAAAAAACCGTTCGGTGTCGTGCTGAATCCGAAAAATAAGGAAGTGATCATTTCGGATATGCGTAATCAGGGCGTGCTGGTGTTTTCAGTACCGGAGGTCTTCTGAAATGCTGCGTCTTCGCTGGATCGTCAGAATCGTGATCATAGCTGCGCTTACAAAGGTCGCAGTGGCACAGGGAAATGAGAAGCATAAAACCGTCCTGGACGGTGTCTTCACTGCGGTTCAAGCGGAGCGTGGCAAAGCGGCGTACGCGGCTCATTGCAGTTCGTGCCACATAGAAGACCTTAGCGGTCTTGCGGCGCCCGCACTCAAAGGTGAGCAGTTCTTGGATAACTGGCGGGAGGACAGCCTCAAAAGTCTCTTCACTTTTATCCAGACTCGAATGCCCCAGCGCGCTCCGGGCAGTCTGAAGCCGGAAATGTACGTCGATATCCTCAGCTACATTCTTTCGGCAAACACGTACTCAAGCGGATCGACCGAGCTGAGCGCCGATGCGCTTGGCAGCATTGATCTGGTGGGGAAAGATGGCCCGGCGCCCATTCCGAAGTTCACGCTGATTACGTTCACGGGCTGCCTGGCTCGAGCAGGCGATGAATGGAAGTTGGAGAATGCTTCGGCTCCCGTCCGAACGCGCCAAGAAAAACCGGCCGACGGAGAGGTCAAAGCTTCCGCAGAAAAGCCGCTAGGCACCGGTACCTTCCGCTTGGTGTATCTCGATTCCTTGAGCCCGGGCTTTCTTCCCGAAAACCATGTCGGGCACAAGCTGCATGCCCAAGGTTATTTGCTCAGTAATGAAAAAGGCGAAGGCCTGAGCGTTACCTGGCTGGAGTCGGTCGCCTCGACCTGCGCGAAGTAATTAGGCTTTTCATTTTCCGAGGACGCGCTCGCGGTATTTATCATTTTCACAGACCGTCTCTAGGATTTCTTCGCCCGGCGCAAGAGTCCAAGTCATATGAAGGTTCCATGGCTTTGTGAGCGTACCCGGATCATCAATCGTCACATCCACATCCAAGTGTGCCAGGTCGGGCCGCCGATACCGTTCGACGACATGCAGCTTTTCGGTGTGAGGTATGGCCGTGGGAAGCCAGCTCCTGTCGTTGTATCCAACTGTATCGACGACGAGTGTATCGCCCTCCCATCTGCCGATGGAATGTCCGACCCATGTCGGATCCGGATCTGCAGGATGCGATCGGCCATCGATAAAAATCTGCCGGTTGTGAGGCTCCAATTCGTACAACATCACGATGAGCGCTGGCGTCTGAACAAGTTTATACAGGATCGGCTGAGCCGGAATTACCCAGCCGGGTAAACAGAGCGCTGTGGGGGAATCTCTAAGACTGTTTTCGACGTTCTTCTTCGCGATCGTCCCTGCCCATTCCAATAGCGAGGGCCGTTGCGCATTGGTATCGGGACTGCCTTGCCAAACGCCCGAGAGATCAGGTTTGCCATCCGGCATACGAGGTGCGGGACCGGTCAGCCGCGCATATTTGTTGCGAACGGAAAGGTAGTAATCATCGCCAATGGTTCCAAGATTGAGCGCCCACTCGAGGCGAATATCCGTCTGTAGCGTCTCACCCGCACGGACGACGAGACCTGAGCGGCTATAAGGGCGAAACGTGAAGCCGAGTACTGGAATGGCCAAATCGTAGGTGCCCGCGGCCAAGCCGGATATTCTGAAGTCCCCCTTCGCTGAACTCACAGCGCTGACTACTGCTCCGGTTGCTACATTCTTTGCGTTAACTGTTGCGCCTTCGACTCCATTGCCGTCGGGATCGATGACAGTGCCGGTGATGCCGCCCTGTGCGTATACATTCGAACCCAGAAACCACAGAGCAGCCAATATCGCGATGCACTTATTCATAAATTCAGCCGCGAAGCGGCGTTAGACTCGAAATCATACGCTCGACTTGTAACAGTTACCCGTAAATGATAATTTCGCCATCACAAAAGGAGAAGGACGATGGCTCATATGGATCGAGTTTGGCGTACTTCGCGAATCATTCAATTGTTGGCCCTGCTTGCTCTGCTTGGAACAGCGACGCAGATTGTCGGCAGGCAACAGCCAAAGGTGATCGGAAACGAGCGACTTGTTTCGGTAGATCCCTTGCCCGAAGCCGGCGGCGAAATATGCGAATCCGTTCCGGCGGCGGATCCGGGCCACAGAGAAGCAATTTTGATGGCGGCGCTCGAACAGAGCGCTGAAGCGCGAGCCGCTTCGCTCGAAGCCAGAAATGCCCCGACACAGGACCGCTCAAAGCTGAAGCCCGTGAGATGGATTCATGACCCGTACGCGGCATTTAGCTCGGTCGCCGTCGACCCTATCAACAATGAAGTCGTGATGACGGACGAGAACCTGTTTCAGATCATGGTCTACAACCGGACGACCACGACTCCTCCTTCGGCGCGGCTGACCGAGCCAAAGCGGATCATTGCAGGGCTGAAGACGAAGATCGAATTTCAATGCGGCCTGTATATCGATCCGAAGACGGGCAACATCTATGCAGTCAACAACGATACGGTGGATACTCTCGTGATCTTCGACCGTAACGCCAAAGGCGACGTCCCTCCAACCCGTGAGCTGCACACGCCGCACGGAACATTCGGCATTGCCGTCGATGAAGCTTCGGAAGAAATGTTCCTCACGCTGCAGCACGACAGCGCGATGGTCGTGTTCCGCAAGTACGCCGAAAAAGATGAGTCTCCGCTCCGCCTGCTACAAGGCGAGGCCACGGGACTTGCGGATCCGCACGGCATTGCGCTGGATTCGAAGAATGGCTGGGTTTTCATTGCGAACCATGGCGCGGTGAGTTCCCGAGCGGCGCGTCCGGACGCGCGTGCTTCGCGGCGAGCCGGACAAAAGCAGAACTGGCCATTAGAGCGCGCTTCTGCGGTTCCGGGTTCCGGAAGGAGCCTGCCGCCATCGATCATCGTCCACAGCATGAAGGCGCAAGGAAACGTTTCACCACTCCGCGTGATCCAGGGGCCGAAGACACAGTTCGACTGGCCGACAGGTCTCGCGATCGATGAGCAGCGTGGAGAGCTGTATGTCGCGAACGACATCGGCAACTCGATCCTGGTGTTCAACGTGAACGATAGCGGCGACGTCGCTCCGAAACGAGTAATTCAAGGACCGAAAACCAACTTGCGAAACCCGACCGGTGTCTGGGTCGACCTCAAAAATAATGAGGTCTGGGCCGCGAACTTCATGAATCACTCCGCGACGGTGTATCCGCTGAATGCGTCCGGCGACGTGGCGCCGCTCCGAATCATCCGGAGCGGGCCGATGAACGAGCCGTCGCTGGGGATCGGAAATCCGCATCCGGTGGCATACGATTCGAAGCGGGAGCAGATCCTGGTGCCGAACTGAGTGGCCCATCCGCAGATCGCGGTATTCGCCAGGTTGGCGGATAAGAACGCGCAGCCGGTTCGAAAGGTCGAAGGTCAAAGAACTCTGCTGGGCCGGACCATGCATGGGTTTACCTACGATGAAATTCACGACGAGTTCACCGTCCCGCAGCAGTTCGCCCAGGCCATCCTGACTTTCGCAGGAGGCGCCGAGGGAGAAACGCCGCCGTTGCGAGTCATCCAAGGTTCGCGCACTCGACTCGAAGCTCCGGACCGCGTCGCGGTGGATGCCGTGAACAACGAGATTTTTGTTCCTGAGGGGGACAAGGTCCTTGTCTTCGACCGAATGGGCAATGGGAACGTGGCGCCCAAACGTGCAATCGAAGGACCGGACGTCGGGCGTGGCCTGGATGCATTGGCGATCGATCCGGTGAATGATCTTCTGATTGTTGCTGTTGGCGGAGGGGGCGGCGATCTCGGAAGAGGAACTCGTTTCTTTGTGTTTGATCGGACCGCGAACGGCAATGTGAAACCCAAGATCATCATCAAGGGCCCCAATGCGATGGGCGGCCCTTTCACGATCTATCCGCAGAGGAAGTTCATTTTGGCGACGAACCGGCCTGCCAGCGAGTCGTTGGCCGGCGACGATTCCTATCTTGGAGTGTGGAGCTACGAAAAGAGCAGCGACGACGGAAAGCCACTGTGGACAATCGGCGGACCTAAAGGAATTTTCCAGATGCCGCGGGGCGTCACGCTGGACGTGAAAAATAAGAGCATCATCGCCAGCGATAAGCGGCTGAATTCGGTGCTGACATTTCGCGTTCCCGAAGTTTTTTAGGAAGGAATGAACTACAGGCAAGTACATTCCCCTCCTCGCAGAGGAGGGGTGGCGCGACAGCCAGCCGGCTGGCGCGTCGGGGTGGTCAGTTCGGCGAAATCTTCAGGCCTAAATATTTCGCTGAAGCGACCTCCCCGTCTGCGGCGCTTCGGCCGCTTCGCGACTTTTTATTACTGCCCTTTACAAGTGCTGGCAATCCTGCTGCTTTTCTGCAGTAGCGCTCACGCCGCTGATCTTCTAATTCAGGGCGCAACGCTGATCGATGGGACCGGCAAAGCGCCACTTGCCGGCGCGCGAATTCTCATCGAGGGGAACGTCATCCGCCGAATATGGAGCGGCGCCGAACCTGCGCCGAGCGTGCCGCCAGGCACGCAGGTGGTGGATGCCCGCGGCAAGTTCGTCATTCCCGGACTCATCGATTCACACGTTCACTATCGACCTTACATGGGGGAGATGTTTCTTGCTCACGGTGTGACCACTATCTACGATCTCGGCAACCCGCTGGCGTGGCAGACGGCCGTTAAGAAAGGTCTCAACTCCGGAAACATTCGCGGGCCACGCTTTTATTTCTGTTCTGGAATCACAATCGGGAACGAGCCGGACGGTGCAGCCGCGGCCGGAGCGCTTGCGAGCCGCAATCTTGCCGCGATGAAATCTCCCGCCGATGCGAAACAAGCAATCGCAGCGCTGAAGGGAAAAACGGATTGCGTCAAGCTGACCGAAGACGTGAAAGGGGATTTCTTCACCGCGATTGCGCGCGAGGCGCACGCCGCCGGAATGACGGTCATTTCTCATTCCTTGAATGCCATCGATT
>QHWY01000302.1 GCA_003223875.1 Acidobacteriota bacterium
GTTCTGATCACGGTTCAGATCGGGCTAGATTGGCCCTCACCAAAAATCTGGTCCAGCCGAGCTCCGCCATCCTATGCCGGGCAGGGCGGCGGCTTCCGTGTCTATGGTGCGACCAAGGCGCAAAGCGGAGAGCCCGCATGGGCGGTGGCGAAAGGCTCGCAGTCTGGCGGAGCCCTTAACTTGTCTTTCGTGGCCCTTCACGGTTCCGCCTGTCTCGGTGGTTTTCGAACGGAACGAAGCGGCGTGCAAACACTGAGGGCACTGGGCGCTTTCCCTACTTGGTGATCGTCCGAACAATCGATACGGTCGGTGGGTGGGCGTTACGTCTTGTCCAGACAATCGCGAATGGCTTTCGCGAGCGTTTGAGCCTGGTAGGGCTTTTGCAAAAAGTTGATGCCCCCTCGAAATACGAAGGCGGTTTCCCCAGTTTCCGGAGCGTAACCGCTGGTGTAAATCACTTTGAGAGCCGATTCGCGCGTCTCCATACTTTTTGCCAGTTCTCTTCCAGTCATACCGTCTGGCATCACCAGGTCGGTCAACAGCAAGTCCACGTTTCTCCCGTGTTGTTCCCAAACTTGAATCGCTTCCGTTCCCGAAGCGGCCTCCAAAACTTCGTAGCCCAGATTCCGCAAAATGCGCGCGGCCAGAAGGCGGAGCGCCAGTTCATCCTCGGCAACCAGAATTGTTTCGCCACGCCCTCGCGCCGAAGCCGAAGAAATCAACTCCTGCGCCTGGCGGGCAGTTCCAGAGCTGGCCGGCAAAAAGACGTTAAAAGTGGTTCCTTGTCCGAGTTGGCTCACGACTTCGATCCAGCCTTGGTGTTGCTTCACAATTCCATAGACGGTGGCCAAACCAAGTCCCGTTCCCTTGCCAACTTCCTTCGTGGTAAAGAAAGGCTCAAAAATTCGCGGCAATATTTCAGGCGCAATGCCGCAGCCGGTATCGCTCACGCTCAGACAAACGAAATCTCCAGAACGCGCTTCTGGATTCCGCCGCGCCTGTGTCTCGTCGATCCTTCCGGTCTCCGTGCGGATTGTCAATTGCCCGCCCCGCGGCATGGCATCGCGCGCGTTAACGGCGAGATTCAGAAGCACTTGTTCCATCATGCCGACATCACCGAAAACCGCGGGCAGGTTCGGTTTTGGAACGGGCTGCACGACAATATGAGCGCCGAGCAAACGCCCCAACATGGCGAACATATTATTGACCACTTCATTGAGATTAATGTCCTGCGCCTGCATCTGTTGTTTGCGGCTGAACGCAAGCAACTGCCGAGTCAAGTTGGCGGCGCGTTTCGCGCTGGCGGCTACTTGTATAAGTGATTCCTTCGCTTCGTTGCCTTCAACCATCTCGCCAAGAATCAAGTCCGTGTGCCCCTGGATGACCGCGAGAATGTTGTTAAAGTCATGCGCAACACCCGCAGCAAGTTGACCGATTGACTCCATCTTCTGCAACTGGCGCAGTTGCTGCTCAATTTGTTTCCGTTCGGTAATGTCGCGGATGAACCCGGTGAAAATCGGCGGACCCTCGGTTGGAACCCGCGTAATGCTGAATTCAACAGGAAACTCCTTTCCGTCAGCGCGCACTGCGGTCATTTCAATCCGCTTGCCGAGGATGGTGCTTTGCCCGGTGGCAAGAAAGCGCGCCAGCCCCTCCCGATGCCGTTGGCGCAAAGCGGGCGGAATGATTAACTCGGCCAGTTCTTTGCCGATCACCTCAGCGCGCCGGAACCCGAAGGTTTTCTCCGCCGCGGGATTCCACTCAAACAGCTTGCCTTCATGGTCGATCGTAACGATGCAATCCAACGCCGAATCGAGCATCGCGCTTTTGCGCGCCTGACTTTCCCGTTGTGCCGCTTCCGCCTGTTGACGCTTCCGACGTTCTTGCGCGGAGCGAAGCTCCCGTTCAACCACTGGAATCAGGCGGGTTAAATTATCCTTCCTGACGTAATCCACCGCTCCGGCTTGCATAGCCGCGACGGCCTCCTCCTCGCTGATGGCTCCGGACAGGATGACAAAAGGAATGTCCAGGCCCTGCTCCTTCACAATCGCCAGGGCGTCCCGGCCTCGGGATCTCGGCATGGAATGGTCGGAAAAAGCGATGTCCCAAGTCTGGTCAGCGAGTGCAGTGCGCAGACCCTCGACTGTCTCCACCCGTTTCCAGGCAAGCTCAAAACCGCTCCGTTCGAGTCTTCGGACTAAAAGCAGAGCGTCGTTCTCCGAATCTTCAACGATCAGAACGCGAAGGGGTTTGCTCATTTATTCCACGTAACGAGTTGTGCATTTCATCTGAACAAACGCCAATAACAACTCAGCCGGGGCGTTACGTCGCAAAATCGATGAAAGTTCAGGCTTCACAATGTCACGAATTCTTCCGTCGAAGCAAAAATCTCCGCCCGATAGCCGATGCCCAGCATCAGACCTCTCTCGCCTTCGCCAACCGACTCAGCATCGTCCACGATGGCCACGAGCGGTCTGGAGGATTGAGTCGACGTCCAACGTCCGTATGTTCGCGATCGCAATGCGGTGGAGGGTCAGCCCGGATCGGGTTGCATTCAATCATACCTTGGTTTGATGCCGCTGAGCCACGGACGAGGCTACGGGGGGCGGCGATGGTCGAAGACCCAGCGATGCCACTGTGGTGTTTACCGCACCCTAAACGGCGTAAGCCGTGGCTGTTCAGCACGCAACCGCGACGGCCGGACCTACAAATTTGGCTCGATTCCCAGCTTCTCTGCCATCCGCACCAGGTCGGCGACCGACACGGTCCGCATCTTTTTCATTACGTTGCCGCGTTGAATCTTGACCGTGATTTGGGCTGTGCCCAGCTCAGCGGCGATTTGTTTGTTGAGCAGGCCCTTGACGACCAGTCCCATCACTTCACGCTCACGAGGACTGAGCGAATCGTAACGCGTGCGCAGTTCCGCCAATTCTGCCCGTAGCCTTAACATGGCGCGGTCGCGTTCAAGGGCCTCGCGAATCGCATCCACCAAATCCTGATCTCGGAAAGGCTTGGTCAAAAACTCGACCGCGCCGGCTTTCATCGCCCGCACACTCATTGAAATGTCGCCATGCCCGGTGATGAAGATAATCGGGATGGTTCTGTCCTTGGCGCCAAGCTCGTGCTGAAGGTCGAGTCCGCTCTGGCCCGGCATGCGAACGTCGAGGACCAGGCACGCGGGTACGTCGGGCAATTCGTGGCGGAGGAACTCGTGTGCCGACGAAAAGGTTTCAACACGCAGGCCAACGGAGCGGATCAGGCTGTCGAGCGATTCGCGTACCGCGGTGTCATCGTCCACGACGAAAACCACCGAAGGGCTTTGCTTGACCGGTGCCTTCACGCCGCGCCCCCGTTTTGGACAGGCAAAGCAAATTGAAACGTGACGCCCGGCCCATCGTTAGGTGTCATCCAGAGACGTCCGCCGTGCGCCTCGATAATCGAGCGGCTGATCGCGAGTCCCATCCCCAACCCGTTCGGTTTGGTGGTGAAAAATGCCTGAAACAAACGTTTGGACTGCTCGTGATCAACGCCGATGCCGGTATCCTGCACCGCAACGCGCACGGAATTTGGAGAGTCCGTACCCGCTCGGATCGTGAGAATACGCGGTCGGTCAATGACTTCCTCCAGCGCATCCAGCGCGTTCAGCATCAGGTTCACCAAGACTTGCTGAACTTGCACGCGGTCCGCAGTTACGCGGGGAAGATTGGATTCCATTCGTGTTTGCACGGACACTTGGCGCCGCTGCGCCTCAGCTTCGGTCAGCGCGACAATCTCTGCAATTACCTCACCAACGTTGAACTGGGTTTTGATCGGCGTGCCATCCTTCAGAAGAGCGCGAATTCGTGCGACAACCTCGCTCGCCCGATTCCCGTCACGGACGATTCGTTGAAGGGCTTGTCGAGCCTCGTTCAAGTTTGGCCGCTTACCGTCCAGCCAGCGGAGACCGGCGGCGGCATTGGTGACGACCGCTCCCAGAGGTTGATTCACTTCGTGCGCGATGGACGCTGTCAGCTCACCCACGACTGTAGCGCGCGTGACGCGAGCCAACACCGCCTGAGTCTCCCGCAACGCTTCTTCCGCCCGTTTACGATCTTCGATATCGGTGCTCGTTCCGTACCACTTAAGGATATTTCCTTGCTCGTCGCGCAAAGGCACGGTGCGAATCAGAAACCAGCGATATTCCCCGTCAGCGCGACGCAAATGCATTTCGTCCTCGTACGGTTCCCCGGCAGCCATATCCCTGCCCCACTTTTCCATGACCCTTGGAATCTCTGCGGGATGCATCGAGCGGGTCGGCTCTTTAATCGCCTCCTCCAAAGAGAGGCCCGTATAATCCAGCCAACGCTGATTGATGAAATCCATGGTCCCGTCAGGAAGAAGGATCCAAGCCATCGCGGGAATTGTATCAATCACGAGCCGGAGCTGGTTCTCGCTTTGCCGCAATGTGTTTTCGGCCCCCTTGCGTTCCGTAATGTCCTGCAGGATGCCAAACGCCCGCAAAGGTCGGCCGAGTTCGTCCCGAAGCACTTCGCCTTCGATGTGGACGAACCGCTCCCCGCCATCGGCCCGCACGATCATGTAATCGATAGCATAGTCCCGGAGTCCGCTGACCGACTCTTTAACCGAGAGCGCGACTCTCTCTCGGTCCTCCGGATGCACCCATTTCAGGAACTCCTGGAAAGACATCGGACGACCTGGCTGCGGAAGGCCAAAA
>QHWY01000303.1:0-4792 GCA_003223875.1 Acidobacteriota bacterium
CGAAACTGGGAGAATCGAACCCTTCCTGGGGAGATTGCCCGCCAAGCTTCCATTTGATACGCCGCTGGCGGAGATCGAGAATGTCCAGCAGCAGGCTTTCGCTACCAGGGAAACGGCTGGCCAATTCTTTGGCGTTCACATAATCGATAGTGCGCACGGCTCGGCTCAGGTTCACAGCTTCGGAGAGTGCCTTTTGCGCCTCGGCCAGTTGAGCCTGCAACTCAGTCACCTGGTTTTTGTAGTTTTCGGCGTCCCCTTGCAGCGATTGTGACTGGGTCTTGTAGGTCTCTGCATCTTTCTTCAGTGTGTCAATCTGAGTGGTGTAAGTCGTCGCCGCGGTTTTCAAGGCGTCCACCTGCTTTTGGGCGTTTCGTACGCTTGAGGCCGTGTAACCGAGCAGGACAACGGTGAGAGCCACAGGCAGGAGCGAATACAATACGGCGCGGATCCGCGCAGACTTCTCTTGGCGTTCGATGCGCTCGAGCAGGACGGGAAGTTGGTCGCCAGGCGATAACGAATTCGAAACTTTCATCCTAGCCTCCCAGAACCTTAGCCAAATACTGATCGAAATACTGATCGAGCTTTGCGTCCGGACTCAGACCGCCCACTTGCTGGTGCTGGTAGCTATGAAGCAAGGAACGCAGGGCAACGATCTTGTCACGGCGACTGAAGAAAATGGGAATGAAGCCGCTGGCGGCGACCACTGTCCCACCCAACGTCTGGCCGGTTTTCAAGGTTTCTGCGAGAATCAGGCCAGGATTCACGAAACTCAGAATGACCACCGTGATTCCCAGTACGAAGAGCATCGCAGCCAGAGCTGTTTGCAAACTCAGTGTAATTTGCTGGCTAGCAATGGCGCTCTTTAAAAACTCTACTTTGGCGGGCATGTCCATTGAAGCTGTCCACAAATCGGCGAAAGTATACTCTCGTGGACATTCGTTCGCGCGACTTTCTTAACTGCTTTTTTAAGTTTTTGAGTACTATCGCCGCCTCAAAATTTGGGAGGACTATAGGTATGGAAACATCGGTCAAGCGGTTCCAGCCGTAGCTGAACTCTTGGGGTTTAATCCTTTGACAAACCCACGACTGCTACCTCTTCCAGGAGCTGTGCAACATATACTTATGACGGCAACGATCAAAGAGGAGCGATCACAATGGCAGGTAGATTTTCAAACAAGCTCGTATTAGTTGCGGGTGGAACAGGCGGCCTCGGTCGCGCAGTGAGTCTGGCATTCCTGCAAGAAGGCGCCGGCGTCGCCGTCACGTTTCGGGTACAAGAAGAGTTCGATGCGTTGAAAGAATCCGCAGGCAGGGAGGCATCGTTGTTGACCGGGCACGATGTCGACGTCACCGACGAGGCCGCAGTGATGAAAATGGTTGAAGCCATTCTCGCCAATCAGCGGCGCTTGGATGTACTTGTGAACACGGTCGGGGGGTACAAGGCCGGCATGAAGCTCTGGGAGCAGGACTCGAAGGTTCTCGATCAGATGCTTTACCTCAACCTCCGCTCAGGTTACGCGTTGGCACGTGCGGTAGTGCCGGCGATCTTGAGACAAGGCGGGGGAGCGATTGTCAATGTTGCGGCCAAAGCGGCGCTCGATGCTCCCGCCGGCGCCGCGGCCTACGCTGCTTCGAAAGCGGCGGCAATCGCGATGATGAACTCTCTGGCCGCAGATCTTAAAGGTACGGGTGTGCGTGTGAACTCCGTTCTCCCCAGTATCATCGATACGGAACCGAACAGAAAGGCCATGCCCAATGCCGACTTCGCAAAGTGGCCTAAACCGGTGGACATCGCCCGAGTCATCCTGTTCTTGTGCAGTGAGGACGCTAAGGTTGTTCGCGGGGCGTCCATCCCGGTTTACGGGGATAGCGTCTGAGCGCTGCTTTCGCAACGAAGGGTCACCTTCAGATCCAAAGCTAAGGAACGTTGCGTAAATTCCGCAGTGTATTATCCTGGCCAATGTCCCTCTCAATTGCTGCGTTTTCGAGGAGGTCACACCAAGTATGACAAACCACGATCAGCCTGTTGGCCGACGTCCCTCGAGACTTGCCGCCGCCCTACAGAATGCGGTGACCAAGGTACACAGCGTGCTTTATCGAAGCAGCAACGGAGTAATCGGGGGAAGAATCGCCAATAGCCCGGTACTGTTGCTCACCACCACAGGACGACGGAGTGGCAACCAATTTACGGTGCCGCTGTTATATTTGATGGATGGATCCAACGTCGTGCTGGTAGCTTCCAATGGCGGCGCCGTGAGGCACCCCACTTGGTGGCTCAATCTGCAAACCACGTCTGAAGCCTGGATACAGATTAAGGATGTTCGACGACGAGTTAAGGCGGAGCAAGCTTCTGCGGCGGAGAAGCAACGTCTCTGGCCTCGCCTGACAGCGATGTATCCTGGTTACAAGCGGTATCAAGAGATCACTGATCGGGACATACCGGTGGTCATTCTACATTCCATAGAAGAGGATAAGAGCCGGTCGAACGATTAACCATGTCGCGCAATTTGCTAGGACTCTGCGGTTGCTAAGCGCTGATAACTTCCGCTCCCGCACGCTGTGCAAAACCGCCGATCAAGTCTACTTAGGTTTGAACGCCACCATCTGGGCGAGGTAGCGATGCGCGGCGCCAAAAGTCTGGGTCGCAGCAATTGAGCCAGAGGCGGTCTGGACGAGATCTTCCGTCGCCAGATCTTTGTTATTCACCGACTGTCGCTGTGTGAACCCGGTTCCTGCTGTGATGCTGCTGACACCGGAGTCGTCCATGACTGCCCCGAAGATCAAATCGTCACTCGCCGTCGTCACCGCCGATGTGCTGGTAATCGCATTTGCGCTAGTTGTGCCATTCGCCATATTTTTCGCTACCACATCCACCGGATTGGCCGAAGCGATTCCCCGATACTCGTGAATCAACAGACGGCGATACAGTGGACTCCCTGAAAACGCCGCCGTCACGGTGTTGGCTCCGCTCTTCACGTTTGCCGCGTAACAAATCGCCAGCGACTGATTATTGACTCCGTCGTACTGAGTGGTTGCGACGGAGTATGTATTGCCCTGCGAATCCGAACAGGTCACCGAGGAGCCGTCTCCCCACGAGATCGCCGCAACGATCAGGTTGCCGGAACTATTCGCGGCCGTGAAAGCTTGGACAATGGAATTGCCCCCACTGTCGTTGGTTGCACCCGCCCCTTGCACGTAAGAGACGGAAACAGACGTGATAACTGTCACAATGGCTGTACCATTAACGCCGCTGCTCGCGGCCGTAACCGTGAATGGACCGCCGGCCGTGCTTCCGGCGGTAAACAGCCCCAAACTGCTGATGGTGCCCCCGCCGTTCACAGACCATGCGAATATGGGTTGCGAAGCAAGGGCTACACCAAACTGATCCAGCGCTGTCGCGTTGAAGGACTGCGTCGTTCCCACCACTACGCTTGCGCTCGGCGGAACAACGTTGATGCGGGTCAACGTCTGATTCACCGTAACGTTGACCGAACTCGTCACCGTCAGATTCCCTTGATCTCTGATCGTGACCTGAACACTGTAGCTGCCCGCCTTCGTGAATGTCGCGACGACGTTCTTGGCGGCATTGGTTCCGTTTGCGCTGAATGTCACTGCAGCCGGCGGCGTGCCCGTCGTTGCCCATGTGTAGGTAAGGCTCCCCTCACCCCCGTCATCCGCTCCGAGAACGCTCAAATTCGTCGTCGTCGCCGTCACTGGATTAGGAGTCGCGGAGGCAGGCGTCGCCACTCTGGGAGGCTGACCGGGAACAGGTGTCGGCAGTTGAACGAACCTTGCGAGCGACGGCACGCCAGCCGAGTTCAGGACAAACAGCATGTAATAACCCGGGGCCGCGATGTTGCTGTTGGGCGGAGCGGTCACGTCCAGCACACCCGCTCCGGATGTGTAAGACAACTCCACGAGACGCTGATCCATGTCGAAGGCATGCGTCGGCGCACCGGGCCGGACGAGCACGACGGACGTGATGTTCGCCGCGTCAGGTGTCTGCACCTGGAACGGGGCGCCGTAGGCGAACGTACTGGAACTCAGGCCGCTCACGGTGGGACGGACGGCGGGACTTCCATTTCCGTTGAACAGGTACGCCGGAGAATAAATCTCGATCTGTGACTGGTAGGAACCGCGCGTCGGGTTTCCGCCAACCAGCATCACAGTAGCATCCGGAAGGAGCAGCGAACCGGAATGATAGAGCCGCGGGTAAGCGTTCGCGCCCGCCGAACTGAAACTATTCGTATTCGGGTCATAGAGGTCGGCATTCCGGCTCGCGGTAGCTGCGTCCTCATCATTTGTCGATCCACCGACGGCCAGCACTTTGCCGTTCGGCAGGATCGTCGCGTTCATCTCGATCCGCGGCTGAGACATCGATGGGCCGTACTGCCACTGGAGAGGAGACGCTGAGAGGTCGATGATTTCCGTGGTCGCCGTCGCCGGGTTGCCGCCACCCATAATCATCACGCGAGGCCTGTATCCGTTCGACGGGGTCAAGGGGAGCAGGACCGATGTTCCGTAGGTTCGAGTGTTGGGATAGTTGGTCGATGCCACGACGCCGGACCACGTTCTCGTCGATGTATTGAAGATCCTGGCTCCAGTCCCTGATCCGGAGTAAAAGACATTACCATTCGGCATCAGGTGCATTCGCGGATACAGCGGCGGAGTCCATCCTGCGGCATACTCCTGGCTCCAACCCGAACCGGCCGTATAGATTTCCACGGTGCTGTTCGTCCCGCCGGTCTCAGTCAATCCGGAAAATGTCATCACACGGCCATCACCGAGAGTG
>QHWY01000303.1:4821-6362 GCA_003223875.1 Acidobacteriota bacterium
CGCCCGTGCGCCATGTTTGGCACATCCGTGAACAGGCCGGTCGCCGGGTCGTACACGGAGCTCCGCTGCTGCCCGTGAAATGGATCATATTGCAAGGTGCCGCCATTGATGAACGCTCGGCCGTCGGGCAATACCACCATGCCGTTGCAGAACATGTCCCAGGGCAGCCCTGCTTGTGTGAAAATCGTTCCGGCCTTCGGGTCCCAGAGGGCAGCACTGAAGTTTGTCTCCGTCGGGAAGTTCCCCGAACCCGCAACGATCAGCACTGTGCCGTTGTTCAAAAGCGCCAGGTGAATGGGATTGATAGGCATCAGATACGGCAAGGTTGTCCATTGCCCTTGCAGTCCTGCCTGGGCCCAAAGCAATGGCGTACCCAAGACTAGACTCAGCGCGAGCAGGATCACTCCCGCTACGGGCCACCGGTTTACGGTTCTTTGCTCCTCGTCGAGCATCCGCATTCGTTCCTCCTTGCGTCGAGTGCTTCCTGCACCACTGCCCCGCACGCGTCATGGACTGAACCTTGGATCGAGGTGTACGCTTATACACACCGCATGGGTATTCGGCCAGTTTTTTATTATTCAATGATGCCACGCGTGGCTCCGTTTTTATGGTCTTCAAGCAGCCCGTTTCGTCGAAAGATTTGGACCATTGCGTGTGCCTTTGGGGCGAGGTTCGTTGGTAGGAATGTTTTTGCGGCAAGTGATCCGGGGGCTCGAATTTTCCTCGGGTCACCCAGCAATGTAGGCGATTAATCCCCGGGTGCGCGCCATCTCGATTACCTATCCGGTCAAGTAGCCGTCGCTCCCGGTTTTACCGGGAAGCGATGGCGCGGTCTTCTTACCAGTACATAGAGTTCGGAGGTCCGGATGTTTGCTCCGGGACATTTTCAAACCGCTGAGTTGGGCCAACTCTTGGATAGTCGGCAAACCGTAGATGTGAATCTCGACTTGCCGTCCCGACAGCACATCTGTGGTTTGGCGGTTTTACGGCCACTGGGAGCGGGTAGCGCGATTTGGAGACGCTGCACGAATTCTAGGGCCCATTCTAGAGTTGATCCTACATTCGCTACGCGCCCGCGTCCGGGCATTCGTCTTGCCCCGAGAGCTGTCTGGCAGATCACGGAAGTCAACGTTCAAGCATTCGGTGCAATCCGCAAAGATCGCGATTATCATCATCCCGGACGCACATGCGGTCGACAAACAGACAGGCAATCATCTTGACGTTGGTTCTAATTTGCGTTGCGCTGTCGGCACTGTTGGTTGCGGCTAAGGAACCCAATCTGAAAAAGCTCCGGCAGATCCATGTCACCCAGGAGTACGCGGATGCTCCGCAGAAGAGCGTCATTCCGGTTTCGATATGGGCCCTTGCTTTTTCTCCAGATGGCCGGTCTCTTGCTTTTGCAGCAGGGTTCATCGAATCCAACAAGCCGCAAGCGTCGGTGCCGTTTAGATCGGTGCAATATCCGTTTAAATCGTATGTGTTTGTCGTTGATCCGCGCCAACCCGACGTATCCAAGAAGCGCTTCGAGATCCAGATGCCCC
>QHWY01000303.1:6402-10917 GCA_003223875.1 Acidobacteriota bacterium
TGGAGTCCAAATGCGGATTCGATTGCATTCCAGTCCGTCAGTTTGTTGGACGGCGAACACAAGGTGCATCTCCTTCGCACAAGTGATGGCATCGAACGCTCGATAGACGTTGGCACTTGTAATTTGAAGGGGCTCCTCGAGGGATTTCGTCTTGTGGCGGAATGTTTCAATTCCAAAGACAAGAAGACCTACATGCACTTCTTCTCGGCGGATGGAAGCGTAGAGCGCGAAGTTGAAGTGCCAGGGATTGGGAGTATTAAGGCGATCGACGCTAGTACTGGACGGCTGGTTGTCGACAAACAGAATCCGAGAGCAGATCAACTCATGGCTCGTCACGAAATGAATCTTATTGACCTAGACGGTAAAGAAGAACGTCGATGGGCGCTTCCAGCTGCAGAGTGGTACGACGGCGTGTTTGCTGAGTCTGGCCAGCGATTCTGCGCCGTTTCCCGAATTTCTGTTGCTGATAAATCTCTTCCGGAATTGACGTGCTGGTCTGTCTCAACTGGTGAGCGCTTATCGCAGCTGAGAGTAGCCTACCAAGTCAGCCCCGATAGAATCCGTTCGGGAGGACTCCGAATCGCTCTGCAGGAAGCGGACGTTCATTCGGTCCCAAAAGTACTACAGCGGCTTGCAGACACCAGTTTCTACTACGGCAACAGCCGTCGGGTGATCTATGACTTGCAGACCGGCAAGAAACTAGCGGAATGGGACATTCAAACCCAGCACCTGATGCCCAAACCCGCCACAGCACGCATCAGCGCTTACCCCTACAGTATCGCTCCAGATGGGAACACAGTTGCGGAAGGAGGAGAGGGAGTCATAACGCTATATCAGCTTCAGTGAAGTCACCGTGTAAACCGAGGTGTTCTGGCAGCGATTCAGCCCCCGACCGCGAACAAATAAAGAACGGCTTCTGGGAAGTCGGCGGCGTTGTCACTGTCGTGTAGTCGCAATCCCGGAAAGTGAGATTCCAAATCAGAAGATGCCCAGTGCTCGACATCTTTTTGAAACTGCTTCGGGATGGGGCGAACCATCCCGAAGAGAATGTCCGCCATTATCGTGCTGCCAAGTGAAGAAAGAAGTTCGATACCTTTTCAGGAGCAAGCCCGTACGCCAAGAGCAGGCCCGCTCCGATCATGATGGCGCTCCACTTCACCACCTCTTTGATGATCGGTACGGCGTCCTTGCTGATGCCGAAGAATGTCTCCTTCTCGCCATTAGGCTTCGCCTTGCAGTGGACCACCACCATGTGTCCGTCGTGATTTTTAGTGGACATGGTGCCTCCGCGAGTGGGAAGACAATGCCTCATACTCGAGCACATCGGCTTCCCAGAAAAACCACAGCTTGCCGACCTTGAAGCCGCGCAGCTTGCCGGATGCCGCGAGATATCGGACCTCTCGGTCGGTCACTTTCAGGCGCTTGGCGACGTTGTTGGCGCGCAAACGCTTGGGCTGGCGCACGGTACGCGCAAGAACAAAATTCGTAACGTGTTCGGAATTCATGAATTCCTCCCGCAGCGGGAGGGCGTGAATTTTGCCGGCCTTATGGTGCGGCAAACCCTCTCGCTTCGAACGAAGCGAAAGAGTCAGGCGGATGAGTGCCGTGGACGAGATGCCACGGGCACTCGCGGAGAAGGGTGTCTCGGAAGAAATCGGCTACCTTGAACCGCCTCATCACGGCGACTAGCATGCCGTGGAAGAAGCGGGATAGGCTGAGCAGCCTTGCGATCTCTTGATGCAGCTCCTGGATGTGTTTCTGGACATCGAGTCTGGCGAGCTCGTCACGAGACATCGGAGTGAAGCGCAAGGACTCGCGGGCAGCCACCGCGAGGATATCTTGGTCGGACACACCGGCCAAGGCGTTAGCCCTGGTCTGGAACGATCCGACGACCGCGGCGAAGGCAGTGGTCTTGCCGACGCCGAAATGGCCGGACACAAAGAATTGCGGCGGGACGGATGGATACTGGGGGGAAATCAAGGCATCGTATCCTTCGTAGTCGTCGTTCCCGGCGCCTGCGACAGAGAGATCGATGTCCTTCCTCAGACTATTGAGAAGATCAATATCGTCCTGGACCTCGTCAAGGACGAATCCGAGGCGGGCGTGGCCTAAGTCGTGTGCGAGCGTGAAGTTCTTGCGCGAGAGGTGATCCCAGTCAGCGTGCGAAATAAAGACACGCGTCTTGCTCCGTGGAAGGACCGCGGCAGTGACGTTGATGTCAGCTGGCTTCACATCCCTATCCTAGCAACGTGGGCACCTGTCCGCCATGGGAAGTGAAGCCCATTTCCGGAAACTTTTCAGGCGGCTGCCGACTCCTCTTGCTGATCCTTCTTCAGTGCATCGTGCGGCCCCTTCTGGTTCGCCGTGGCCTTCGATCTACGGGACGATCGAATCGACGCGATGTTAAACGGCGGCTGCTTCCCACATCGATCTTCGTGGGAATGCATGCTCAGCTGTATAGTCGGGTTACCGTAGAAGTGCCGCTGACCGCGCAGGGAACACTAGCCAATTAACTAACAGTTGGCGCGGTGGTCCTCACAAGTGATCCGGCCTAACTATTCGAGCTTTGGATTTTCAGGAGCGGCGGGCGTCGGTCTGCAAAATGAATACGGCGTTCATGACGAGTTTATAGTGTTGCCATTGCATGACGGAGCTTTGGAGGCGGTCACCGGTATGGTGAAATACCTGCCGGAATTTCGAGAAGCTGAAGTGAACAAATATGCTGCCACAAAACCGGATTTCAGTTCGAGTATGTCTCGAATGAGTGTAGATTGTTTTTATGTATATATACCGGCGTGCGCATGCCCACACACGGCCAGTGACGTGGTGACACTCCAGCCATCACCCAATCGGCTCGGGTTTAGCAAGTGCGGTGTGCCGATAGATGGCAGCGGCTTCTTCGTCCGCCATCACGGTTAGGTGTGAATGCAGACCAAGAACTGAGGCGGGAACGTGCGTCGTAATCTCTCCAGCAAAGGCTTGAGCGAGGATCTGTGCCTTTTTGCTTCCCGACGCAAGAAGCACGATGCGGCGAGCTTCGAGAATTGTTGCTAGTCCCATCGTGATCGCTTGGTGCGGAAGTTCATGAGGCGAGAAGCTGCTCCTCATCAATTCAATCGTAGAATCGGCAAGTTCGACAATGCGGGTGCGCGAGTCCAGCGCTGATCCTGGCTCGTTGAACGCAATGTGGCCGTTCACGCCGATCCCACATATTAAGAGATCAATTCCCCCTGCACGTTGAACAGTTCCGTCGTAGGTCTCGTTCGGCAGATAAACGTTGGCGGGATGCACATTGATGTAATTTAGAAAGACGCGCCACAGAAATGCCCGAAAAGACTGTGGGTGATCGGCACGCAACCCCCAATATTCATCAAGAAGAAAGAACTTCACCTTCGAGAAATCAAGGCGATTGTGCCGGTGCATATGAATCAGTTCCCGGTACATGCCCTGTGGCGTGTTGCCTGACGGCAGACACAAAACGAGGTGCGGCTTAGCGTGAATCTCTTCCGCAACAATGCGGGCTGCCTGCTCGCTCATCCCGTCGTAATCGGCGCAGATGTGAATGTTCACGAATATAGAATGGCATTTCGGCAAGCGGAATAACTGAGAATCGAACAGACCGTGCCCGGGTTAACCAATGGCAATCACGACCGCCTCCGCCGTGGGCAGAGGACGCGAGGATATTGCCCATTATCTTGCCCGCGTAACCGATTGGTGCACCGCGCCTTCCGGCTGTGGGTAAGATGGGTGTTTACGTAGAAACAGATTCTCTCTCCACAATCAAATGGGGAATTTGTTAGCGGGGCTGTTGTTCCTCAAGGGAGATCGTCGAATTGTCACCATCAACGTGCCGTGGGACTGAGCGAATAGCAATCCGAAATAGGCTCGAAAGCTCTGAGTTTCGCATTCATAACCTGCACGGCGCACAGTCAAAATAAGCATATCGACGAATCTCCTAACTGCTGGTTGTCTCCTTCTTTGAAAGTCCGGAAGCTTTTTCGACCTCGCTGCTCACCAGTGGGCCTGAGATAAGAATCGGTTCGCGCGGCGCCGGATTGGGCTGTCTTCTGTATTCGACACGGGCCTCCGCTAGAAGTCGAAGGAGGTTCTTGCGGTTTGCCACTAAGAGGCGGACCCAATCGCGGCGTCGCATCTGAGGAAAGTAGATACCGCGAAAGGCGAGCCGAGCGAACAACATGACAGCCCGTTCTTTGAATGGTCGATGCGCGATCTTCTGAAGTGCTGTCGCAATGGCCTGCGGGTCATAAGAACGCGACCAGGCTGCTTTCATTTCCGCTTCAGCCTCTTCGACGTTGATGTTCCGCGGCGTGAAGGCCATCCTGAACGGACGAATATCAAGCCAATGCTCCGGTGCGATCAGACGCCCCTCCTTGTTTAGCCGGTGATAGAGTGGGGTTGCTGGATATGGCGTCAGTAATCCGAATACGGGAAGACCCGGTGGCCACGAGGCAATCGCTTCGAGGGTCCGGCCTGCCACACCTGGAGTATCGCCGT
>QHWY01000152.1 GCA_003223875.1 Acidobacteriota bacterium
TTGGCGGAGACTGACAACGCCATCGATCTTACTGCCGTCGACAAGCTGGCCTGATATATCGAGTCTCTGGCCCGCCTCTTTCGTGCGCCACTTTCCGATCCCATCAAAATTTTCCAGAGCGAATCCAATCGGGTCCATCATCCGGTGACAGCTCGAGCACGCCGGGTTCGCGCGATGTTCTTCCATGCGTTGCCGCATGGTTTGCGGTCCTGTCGCCGGATTCGGTTTCAGCGGAGGAACGTTCGGCGGAGGATCGGGTGGATGCGTCCCCAAAAGATTTTCCAGAATCCACTTGCCACGCAAGACCGGCGATGTCCTGTCGGAGTTTGACGTCGCCAGTTGGAAGCTTCCCTTTCCCAGCAACCCGCGCCGCATATCAAAGTCCGCGTCGAGCTTCACCCGGCGGAATTGGCTTCCGTAAACATTCGGAATTCTGTAGTGCACGGCAAGACGCTCGTTGACGAACGTGTAATCCGCTGTCAGCAGTTCGAGCACGCTCCGGCCTTCGCGCAGAACGCTATCGAAAAACATCTCGGTTTCCGTGCGCATGGCCTGGCGCAGGTTATCGTCGAAATCCGGATAAATCGTTCCTTCCGGGGTTTCATTCTGCAACGTTCTCAAACCGAGCCATTGTCCGGCGAAATTCTTGACCAATTCCTGCGAGCGAGGGTCCGCCAGCATCCGTTTCACCTGCTGTTGGAGCACGTTGGGCTCTTTCAGTTTTCCCTCAGCGGCAAAGTTGATCAATTCCTGGTCTGGGAGATTGCTCCACAAAAAGAACGACAGGCGAGACGCCAGCTCGAGGTCGCTGATCCGATAAGCTTCGCCTGGTTTAACACTGGCGGGCGCGGTCTCCGTCCTGAAGATAAATTCCGGGTGCGCCAGAATGAATTGAAGCGCTTTTTCGATACCGTACTCGAAATCGCCGGTCTCCCTGCCGACGTGATAGAAATTCATGAGTGTGCTGAGGTCGGACTCGGTGAGCGGTCTGCGATATGCCTTGCCGGCTAACGTGCCAAGAATGGCGCGCGCGCATTTCGCTTCGTCGGATTCCGTAGGCGACTGATTCGAGGGCGCACACGACAGTATCTTCCTGCGGCTTGGGGTATCCTTGGGCAGCATGCCGTTGATCGGACCCTGAATGGTGATCTGGCTCACTTGAGGAGACTGCATGATGCCTTCGATTGGGTTGTCGTCGAGAATGCTGCGCCGGTACGAGCGATTGAGGAAAACGTGCGGGATATATGTGTTCGCGATGAATGCCAGACCAACGGAATGCTGGCCGGCTTTTAGAGGAACGCGTACTTCATTCTTATCCGCCTGAACATTACGCGTTAGAGGAATGTCCCTTCCGATCTGATAGAGCTTGACCCTCGTGCCGTCGATGCTCAGCTCGATTTGTTCATTCTCCGAATCTCCTCCGTACAGCGCCCCGACGGTGTTTCTCACCGGAACCCACGAAATGAGGTACTCGCCGTCCGACGGGAAGTAGTGATGAACGAGCAAACCCCCTCGAGTGCCGAAGGGCAGACCTTCAACCTGATCCTCCTGCGAATAATCTTCCCGCGTGTAGTAAATCTTTCTGCTCGGAGCGGTTTCGTGGCCGAGTGCAAGCCGGCTCAGCTTCGCGGCCGCCGAAACATAGCCTTCCACCAAGGCAGGCGAAACTTGCAACCCGCTTTCCACGTTGTCGAAGCCATAACTGGAATCATCGGCGGGGAGGTAGATGGCCGGATCGATGTCCAGCCCCACGAGCTCGCGAATGGCGTTTGCGTATTCTGTGCGGTTTAGCCGGTGCACCCCAGCCGTGGATAGTTTCGGTTTTGCAGCAGCCGCCCGATCCAGCTCGCTTTCCAGAGCCACTGTCAGCGCTTCATAAGTTGCATCGTTCGGCCGGGGCATGCCTTGCGGCGGCATCATGCCCGCTCGAAGCTTGCGCACCACTTTTTCCCATGCTTCTCGATCCTGCGCGATATGCGCGGGATCCATTTTGTCGAGCATCAGGCCGGCGGTCTTTATTCGTTCATTATGACAAGTGACGCAATACTGATCGATCAGCGCGCCTGGCGGGGGGCTGGACGTGGAATTCTGTGCAAGGGTCAAACCGGCCAGAAAGATGATTCCACCAAGAAACACCAGGGTCTTCATTGCGAGCTCCAGAAGAGACGGAACCATTAATACATGGACCTCAGCGATGGTCAAGGTGTATGTATCTGTAACTAAATGACAATTGAACATTGAACAATGACGAAGCTTTTAATGTTCAATGTTCAATTGTCATTTGAATCTCTGCCGAGGAAAGGGGAGTCATGTCGAATTGCATGGCTTTGGTTCTCACTGTTGCTCTCGTCGCAAGCGAATTGGCTACTGTTGGGCATTCGTCTGCGGCGCGCCTCTTCGCCGTTGGTTCACAGGTCGCGAAAAACGACGCGGGCGTTTGGAATAGCAAGAGCGCCGCCGTGTACCTTGATCAGAGATTGAGCTGGTGGATCACCTGGAAAAATGCCGAGCGCGATCACGGGACTTTCTGCATCTCCTGCCACACCGCGTTACCATATGCGCTCGGCCGGCCCGCGCTACGAGCGGTCCTGAGGGAGCAAGGTCCATCAGCTAACGAGCGCCGGCTTCTGGAAAACGTGACGAAACGCGTCCGGCTGTGGGCGGAAGTTTTGCCGTTCTACAGCGATGAAAAGAACGGCGCGCCGAAGACGGCGGAAGCGCGCGGGACTGAAGCGGTATTGAACGCCCTGATTCTGACAAGCTATGAGGCGGGTAACACGAAGCTCAGCGACGATGCCGGGCTGGCTCTAGATAACATGTGGGCGCTGCAGCTGAAGTCTGGTCAGGAGAAAGGCGCCTGGATCTGGCTTAATTTTCACAACGAACCATGGGAAGCGGATGATTCGCAGTTCTGGGGAGCAACGCTCGCCGCACTTGCCATCGGAAACACGCCGGAGGATTATCGGTCGGGGAAGGTGAGTGAGCTGAGACTGCTCACCGAATATCTTCAACAAGAAGAACGGACGCAACCGCTTTTGAACCGCCTCTTCCTACTTTGGGCTTCCACAAAGATTCCGGACCTATTAGCGGCCAAGCAGCAAAGGTCGATCATTGATGAGGTTCTTGGCAAGCAACAGGAAGATGGAGGCTGGAGCACCTCGTCTCTCATGGCCGCAACGTGGAAGCGAAGGGACGGAACGCCGTTAGAGAAGAAGAGCGACGGCTACGCGACGGGTTTAGTCTCGTTCGTCCTGCAGCGGGCCGGTCTGTCAACGCGGTCGGAGTTGAAGCAGGCGCTCGCCTGGCTTGTGAAAAATCAGAACAAAGCCGAAGGTCTGTGGCCAGCGACTTCCCTGAACAAGGAGCGAGATCCGGCTTCTGACCCCGGGAGGTTCATGAGCGATGCGGCGACCGCGTATGCAGTACTAGCTCTGACGGCCAACTAGTTAATGACGATCATTCCTGCGCCCGTGACATCGTTATTCAGGTCCCAGGTTCGCTCGTATTTCAGCGTTACCGCATCGTAGACTTCAATCTCGAAACCGGCACCGTAGAAGTAGAGCTTCTTGCCGTCTCCGGCCATGCCGAAGCTGAATCGTGATCGGCAGGGGACTGCGGAGGTCTGAGTGATGTGATTCGTCGCCAGATCGAAGGTCCAGAACTCACACCGTTTGTTGCCGTGTGTGCCGTTGGTGATGACAGTATAAGCGTTTTTTTTGTCGGGTGCGACCTGAAGGCCCGCCATCCCTTCCGGAGAAGGGCCGATGGGCGTGAAGTTCACCTGCCGGGTGCTCAGATCGAAACGGGCGATGCCAAACACGCGGTTGTGCACGATAGGATCGGCTGAATTGAATAACGAAATATGCTGGCCGGGCTCGCTAATCGAGTCCAGCAGCCCCCCGAAGCCAACACTCTCCATGCCGGGAAAATCCGGCTTTGCAAGGTCGATGCGATCTACCACCTTAAAATCGTCTGTGCTAAGGATCACGACTTTGTCGCGGAACTGATAGAGGTATTTGCCGTCCGGTGAGATTTCAAAGCCAGCTCGGCCGTAGTAACCGGCGTTCGCATTCTCGTCCTCACGGGCGATGTCGGCCGTCCTTACTATCTTTTGCTCGGCCAGATCAATTACGGTGTACTTGGGCTTGCCGATCTCATAGCGATCGTTCAGCTTGTTCATCTCCGTGGTGACCGTATAGAAGAGCTTGTCCTGGGGATCGGGTACGCCGCCATTGAAACGGTAGCGTTTGGTAGGGGTATTGAGCACAAAATGGTTGATCACTTTGTGCGTGGCTGCATCGAGTACTTCGACGCCACTATGATCGTTCGTGGTGACATAGATCTTCTTGCGATCCAGCGAAAGACGCATGCTCGTCGGGAGTCCCGTGCTGAGCCGGATCCTATCGACGACCTGGCCCTTCGCTTCATCGAACACAATGATGGAGTCGGGATACGCTCCCATAAAGAGTGTGGCGCCCTCGGCGGCGGCAGAAAAAACAGTAAGTAGCGAAAGGACTGAAAGCAATGTCTTCATAAATTCCGAACTCCTGAACTCGCCGCGAAACTCCCCTCCTAACGGCTTTGCACAAAAAATACATCGTGGGCGCTCATATAGAGCGCCCCTACAGTTGCGAACCCCAAACTGTAGGGGCGGTCTATGACCGCCCAGGATTTTTTGTGCAAAGCCCCTCCTAACTTAGGAGGGGAGTGTGCTCGCCTCATCGTGCTTTCCCGGTTATGGGAAGACTAGATCCAGATTGCGCCAGTCTTTGGTGGCGGCAGCGCATTTGCTGGCCCAATTGGGATAGTTGTTGAGATGATCGGGCACCTGCGCGGGCCAGAAACACGTGACGTAGCAATCGTAGATGTCGCGCTCCACTGGCTGGCAGAGCCCAGCCGTGCCACCAGCCGAATCCACTTCCCAACCCGGCGAAAACGAAAGAGAGCAGCCCATGGGGATGTGGGGCCTGAGCGGGCGCTGCGGCGCGTTCTGCAATGCGACCACGTCTTCTTCGTCTGGCCTCGCGGTCTGGCCAGCAATGCGGCTGGCCTTCTGGTTCAACGGTCGCAGGTGTTTCATGATAATGCCTTCCTTTCCCCAAACACTCTCAAGAACTCCGGGTTGTGGACGCTAATCGCGCCGTAGATTCGCAGACACGTATCCGTCCAGTCGCGGATCCAATCGCAGTAGTGCAGGTTGGGGTGGCCGGTGTCGCCGTAACGGACGTACGCTTCGTGATGGCAGCCGCCGGCGCAAAGCGGACGAGCCCAGCAGGTATGGCAATCGTATTTTGAATTGATATGCCCACGGCGCAGAAAGTCTCTCTGTTTCTCCCGGTCAATACCAGTCGAGATGTGCCCCAGAGCATGGCTGTCGGAATCGACGAAACGATGGCATGGGGCGATATCGCCCGAAGGCCCAACTCCAACCAAGCCGAGCGCGGCGCCGCAAGGATGCGATTTGTTGACGCCCTGGCACAACTCCGACAAGGTATCGCTTACATTCGAGAAGCCGTGCATTTCGCCGCGAAGGGCATATTCAAGATATTCGTCGGCCAGCACGTGGAATTGCTCGAGCACCTGATCCATCCCGCGATCGTTAATGGCATAGAGCCGATTCGGCGAAGTGGTGACCGGCGCGAAGCCGACTTCGTGAAAGCCGAGATCATTCTTTAAGTGCCGGAAGATTCGGATGACATCGGTGACGCCCGAGGTCAACGTGACTCGTGCTGTGATCGGCCGAGTGCGATGATTCTGAATCAGGGCCCGCACTCGCGGCTCGATGACATCGTAGCTGCCGCGCCCATTGGCGAAGACTCTGAGCTTATCGTGCAAGTCCGCAGGCCCATCCATGCTGACCGTAACGCCAATGCGATTTTCGGAAAGAAACTCAATAGTGGCGGGCGTCAGCAGTGTGGCATTCGTGGTCATGCTGAAGTCGATGGAGCGGCCTTGTCCCGCAGCGCGATCTCTGGCGTAGGTCACTACTTGCTTGAGGAGCGGGAAATTCATCAGCGTTTCGCCCCCAAAGAAAGTGATGTGCACGCTGCGTCGTCCAGCCGATTGGTCCAGCAAAAAATCCACCGACGTCTTTGCCGTCTCGAAGTCCATGAATTTCGGCTTGCCATTGGGCGTTGCGACTTTGTCCGAGCCGAACTCGTAACAATATTGACAAGAGAGATTGCACTGATTGGTGAGATTGAGAACCAAAGTCTGCAGAGGGAAGTCAGTGGGAGCATCATCGCAACTGTAGGTGCGGTCTATGACCGCGCGGTCATAGACCGCGCCTACAGTCGGATCCCCGGCGACGATGACGCGCGACTGGTACAGTTCGGCAATCAGTTCGTGCGCATCCGTAGCAGCAAACCCCGGGGCAGTCAGTTCCGCCACCAACTGGTCATGCGAAGCCTCCCTGCTCGCCAGCCTGTCGATCAGGCTTTGTGCGGCCGCGTCCAATTCGAAGATCGCGCCCGCCGGTACCAGATACAAAAATCGCCGGCTGCCCGCCGAAAAGGGGTGAAACTCACCGAGCTTATAGACGCGCGTCTCCGCCGCCGTCATTTGGATACCTCCGGTTGATCCCACCGAATGTAGGTCGGAACAGTAACTACCAGATAAGAGCGGCCGGTCAGCGGCTTGTCGTCCTTGTCTTTCTCGTTTTTGGCAGTGGCCACCACCCAAACATCGCCGTAATTGTTACGGCCGAACTTTCGCTTGGGGTTTGGTCCGTCGAGAGCAGGTGTGAAAAGGCCCATGGGGTTGAGAGTACCTACGAAGTCCTTGTCATCGTCGCCATACACAGAAAGATACTCCTCCACAGACCAGGTGACGTCGACGGGTCCGAGCTCGACATCATCGGCGGTGTGTAACTTGCCGTCAGCACCCCCCTGGTATGCGATAGCTTCAAACTGCTCATAACCCTTCGGGTGGACATCGCTACCCAAGTGCGCAATCGAAGCTTCGGGTACCACCTTGATATAGTCGACTCGATCATAGACAGCAATAACGCTTTGGAGCACCGAGCGACGCAAGGCGATATCGCGTTTGCCGGGAACGGCATTCGACGCGACATCGACTTCGGCGACGATTTCACCCAGAGTTTGGGAGACGATACGCCGCAATGTGATGCCGGAACCAAAGTCCAGATCGGCGGCCGAGATTTGGGAGGGCAGATTGTCGCCAAGCACGCGAATACGGTTGGCCTGCGAGCCCAATTTGAGCATCGTGCGATCCACGCCGAGCAGCGTCGGCTCGGCTGAAGCGCGCACCAACTTCACATCGACCCCGAATTCCTGGTATTCGCCCCAAAACCAGCGACCTTCGGCCCAGAGTTGATCGGGCGAGATCCACATGGTCTCGCGCATTTCCTTGGAAAGATCGTTGGGAGCGGCGCCCGCGGGGTTGGTGGCGTTGGATCGTCCGCGCCAAGAATAGCCGGCGTAGACCAAGCCTTGACCGGAGCGCGCGAGAGTGGAGCCGTCGGTGACGGACTGGAGCTTGACACGTGTTCGGAATTCATCCTCAGCGGAGCCTCGCTCCATGACCATTTCGCCGTAGTATTTTCCACGGCCAGCGATATGGGCGGAAACGAGCCAGCGGCCGTCGAGCTTGGGCGCCCGCATTCGGGCTCGCCACGCCGCCCAGTCTGGAGTGTGTAACGGAGCGTTTTGGGCCAAATAATCGAGCGTCTGATCCACTAACGGGGGCGCATCCTCCGCAACCTGCGCGATCAAGGGGGCGTTTCCCGTGCCGAAGAAGCCACGCCTGAAGGCGACGTCGGCCTGCGCGTACAAAAACACGTGCATGTTCGTGAGTAGTTTCCAGTCCTCCTTCGAGCGGCGCCAGGATAAGCCGCGACCGAACGGATGGCATCCCATACATGTCGTTCGCACGGCTTCATTCGGGACAGGCTCGTCCTGGATACGGTGCTCGGCCATGTACATGACGGGCTTGGCTTCTTCAGGCGCGAGACCGTGATAGGTGCTCAGGTACTTCAGAACCGATCGGGCTTCGGCCGGAGTGATCTCTAAACCGTTAAGGCGCACCATCCGTTTGATGGCTTCTTCCCAGCCCTCCGGTGCAGCGCGCTCCCAGGAGATGCGCGAAAGGTTTCCCTTGTCATCTCTGGTGTGGCAGGTTCCGCACTTTGCAATCACGAGCGGATCAGTGACCGGTATGCCCTCTTCGGGTTTTTCCTGAGCTGCCGGCACCGCCGCCGGCGGACTGCCAGGTGCTTGCGCCTGCGCCGATTGCACAAGGAGCAAAACCGCCAGCACGGCCAAGCCTGCTACCTTTGTCATCATCCTCTCCTTCGCCGTCACATTCTTTCACAAAACGTCTTCGTCAGAAAGTCAGGCGCGTGCCAAGTTGGATCGCTCGCGGGCCACTGTCTTCTGCGCTCTGCAAGCTGCTGATCGTGCCAAAGGGCGCCGTGCCGAGATTCATATTGGGCACGCCATAGTTGGGATGGTTGAAGAGGTTGGTCGACGACGCGCCAATCCGGAAAGCATAGCGCTCCTTATATCGAAAACTCCGATAGATGGAAAGCGAGACGACCTGCGTGCCGGGGCCAACGAGGGCGCCAACCGGCGAAGTGCCGAAGCGGCCGATGTTATCTGGAGGCACCGCAAACGCCGCCGGATTCACCCATTTATTGATGCTTCTGTTTGTGGAGTATATCGGAACGCCGGGGACGATGTCGGCGCGCGGATCACCTCCGACCGCAGTGTTGGCGAAATTAGTGCCGGAAGGGTCGGCCCCAGGAGCTAACACCGAAAGATACGGTCCGGTCTGGAACATGAGCCTGCCGGCCACTTCCCATCCACCGACCAGTTGATTGACGAGCCTGTTGTTGCTATGGCTGGATATTTCGTACAGGAAGTTCGCAATCGCGCGATGGTTGCGCGTGAAGGGTACGTGTCCGTAATCGTAGTTGGGATTGTGGTAATCACTGGTTTCGAGGCCGCCCTCACCAGCGAAGTTCGTAGGGTTCCACCCGCCAGCGTTGGAGAGGTTCTTGGCGTGGTTATAACTGAAGAGGAACTGCAGGCCCTTTGACATGCGCTTGTTTAGGGAGATGGTAAAAGCGTGATAGTTGCTTCGTGCGCTATTTTCCACGTTGGCCAGCGAATACCAGAGCGGATAAGGAGCGCTCGCTTTTGCCCTGTTAAATCCTATGGTATTAGCCGGCACCTGGTTGGGATTGGTGGTCACAGACAAGTTGCTACCATGGCTGCCATCGTAGGAGACACGCAGCCCGGTTTGGAAGCCGAGATCACGCTCGATGGTGAAGTTCCACTGCTGGACATAGGGATCCTTGTAGTGGAGGGCATACGAGTAAACGAACTCCTGCGTGCCCGGCTGGGCGACATTTGCAGGAAACGGACTGGGAAACGTGTACTGTGCCCGCCCATTCGCGATTGAATTGGTGAAGCTAGCCACGTCACTCGCCTCCACGGCCCACGACGAAAGGATCAGATAGCCAAGCGGCGCGTCAATGTATTTTCCGTATCCTCCGCGCAGCACCGTTTTGCCGTCACCGGTAGCGCGCCACGCAAAGCCGATACGCGGGGCGAAGTCCGTCTTTTGCGAATAACGCAGACTGTTCGGGATATGGGCCTGGTCCGCCGTCAAGATTGGCGTCGGGGCGATGGATTCGGCAAACGCCGGATGGACCAGCTTCAGGCTTCCGTTTGGCACTGCGACAGCCCCGTGCACGTTCACGCCATTGACCACTGTATTGTAGTCTGGCAAAAACGCCGCGACATTCCCGTATCGATCTTCAAACATCGGGTGGTATTCCCAACGTAGACCGTAATTAATGGTGAGACGCGAAGTGACTTTCCAGTCATCCTGGCCGTAGAACGCGTAGGCTCTCCCATACGCGTCAGTATCGGGATAGATGACGGTGGCAATGTTCGAACTGCTCGGGATTCCGAGCAGGAATGCCGCAAAAGGATTCCCAATCACTGGGCCAGTGACGGAGTTGGTGAACATGTAGCGTCCCAGCCACCGGCTATCGAACACGGAAGTGTAAAGCGCTGTGAGGTGCCGGAAGTCACCGCCGACTTTAACGGTGTGCTTCCCGTTTAGCCACGTGACGTTGTCCAGAAGCTGAAGGGTTGACGTCTGTTGGCGGCTCGATGCTTGGCCGCCGGTGCGCTGGAATCCCGCGATGCGAATGTCGGGAGTGACGGTTTCTCGTCCCAGGAACTCACGGCCCTGCTTAATGTAGGGAGTCAGACCCAGTTGATCTTCGATTTGACTTCCTAAAATGCTATGTTTCCGGTCGAGGTGAAGACCGGTCCATCCGGCTCGAAACTCGTTTAGGATTCGCGGATTGACTACCCAGTTATGAGCGCCGGTGAGGCTCCACTCGTTCTCGGGACGCTGGAATCCACCGAGCAGAGCCGTTCCATTCAGATTAGTCGGATCCGTGCAGTCGCATGGTAAACGTGTATCCTCGCGGCGCTTGTAAGTATACCGCCCGAAGACGGTATGTCCGGAGGTGACGTTGTGATCCACGCGAACATCGCCCTGATTGCTGGAGATGGGGGTCGGAAAATTCTCTACGTAGTTATTGGAAATCGCGTTAGGCGGTGCGGCGTTCGGCGTCGGCGGCGGGAACAGGTATTTAAGGATGGCTGCAGAGAGCGGATTTATACGTGAAGCCGGAATTTGGTTTCCCGGAAACGGCGTGCCATCGACGTCCCTGATCTGCGTTGGATATACAGAGAGATCACCATTGCGCAACGCCAGTGAAGGCACGTTCTCCACCAAGACCTGCTGACGCGGCAAACGCAAGCCCTCGTAATCTGCGAAAAAGAATGTCCGGTCTTTACGGATCGGCCCGCCGCCGAACGCTCCGAAATCGTTCATGATCAGCTTGGGCACCGTAGAGCTAAACGTATTGCGCGCAGCAAAGGCGGAATTCTGGTGATTCTCGAAGATCCCGCCATGAAACTGATTGCTGCCGCTTTTGGAAATCGTTGTGACGTCACTGATGCCGCCGAATTCAGCAGTGTTGTTGATTTCACTCACACGGATTTCGGCGATGCCGTCGAACGAGGGAAAAAGCTCTGTTATGGGAGCGCTGTTCCGTGCACTCATGGTGCTGATGCCATCGATGCTGACCGAGAGCATGTCGCGATTTGAGCCGGCGACCGAAATTTGGCCGTCGTTGTCGATCTCGACGCCTGGTTGCGTGGTCAGCGTGCTGAACGCGCTCGTGGAGCCGGTTGCTCGAGAACCGAGGGCTATGGGAAGATCGATCAGTTCCCGGCCGAGCTTCGTCTCCGAGATATTGGAGACCTCCGTGGAAATGGGAGCTACGGCCTCAGTACTAACCTCGACAGTTTGAGCCTGCGACAGGAGCGGCATGACGCCGTCCACGCGAACAGTTTGCCTCGCCAAAAGCTGTAAATTCGTGCGGGTGAATTTCTGGAAGCCCGCTGCCTCCATGGTGATCTCGTAGTCTCCGGGCTCGAGATTGACCACTGTGTAAGATCCTGTTTCATCCGCGAGTGCAGTTCTTGTCGCTGAGGTCCCAAGATTCTTCACGCTGATCATGCAACCGGGAATCACGGCTCCCGATGGATCTCTTACAGTCCCGACGAACTGACCAAAAGTAGATTGGGCCAGCCCGTTAACAGTGAAAAGCTGGACAGCCGCTGCGACGACGGCGAATAGGTAGACTTGGATCAACAAGCTGCCTGACTTCTGAGAAATGGTTTTGGAAAACATATGTCCCCCCTCAAAAGAGCCTGTTTGCGTCTAAGACGATGTCGGTTTGGGCGTCTTAAGACGAAAGCGGTTTTTCACGCGTGGACACTTGTTCCGCGAGCAAACGGTTTGGTTTCGTGTGCCGCTTTCTATATCAGCAGATTTGGAAGTTGTCAAATCGAAATGTCGAGACCATCATTTGACAATGTCTGCCAGGTCCACACGAATCTGGTTGAGACAATACGGACGGGCGCTCCGCTTTGTGTTGCCGTACTCCAAGCGGCTTGCGGCGGTGACCTTGGTAGGCCTCATGGCCACTAGCGTTGGTTTAGTGCAGCCATACTTCTCCAAGCTGCTGATCGACTCCGCGTTGCTTCGCCGTGATATGCGCGCTCTCGTCTGGGTTGCGGGCCTTATGGCAGGTTGTACGATCGCCGGCTTCGTATTGAACATCATATCGAGCTATCAATATGTACGCATCTCGGCGCATCTTCTGTTTGAAATGCGCCTGACGTTGTATCGCCATTTGCAAGCCTGTTCTCCCCGATTCTGGTCGCGCAATCGCTTGGGGGATGTGGTTTCCCGAATCAACAATGACGCTGCAGAGGTCCAGCGCATCACGGCAGACACGTTGCTGGCCGTCTGCTCAAACGTCGTATTTCTGGTGGGCGCCGCCGCCATCATGGTGTGGTTCAGCCTACCCATTTTCTTGTGTAGCGTCGCCGCACTTCCTCCCAGCATATGGGCGCTGCGCCGGTATCAGGATCTCTTGTCCGAACAGGCTCGCACGGTGAGGGAACGCAGCGCAGATATCGGCAGCTTTTTAATCGAGACGCTAACGGGGTTTCGGCTGGTTGCGACGAGCAACACCGAGGCGATGGAAACTGCGCGATTCCACCGGCACAACGCAAGTTTTATCGATGCCCTGCTAATCATGCAACGGACATCTTTTTTGGCCGGTGCCGTACCGGGAACGGTGCTGACGCTGGCGACTGCGGCGATTTTTCTCTATGGCGGCAGTCTAGTCATCGAGGGACGCCTGACAACAGGCTCGTTGGTTGCGCTCATGGCGTATCACTTGCGATTGCTGGCACCCGTGCAAAACCTTATGACACTTCACACGAGCCTGGTGACCGGCAGCGCGTCGCTGAGCCGACTTTTTGAATTGCTTGATACTCGCATCGAAGTCCGTGACAAGCTCGACGCGGTTCCACTCGACAGGGTGAGCGGAGAGATCACGTTTGAAAATGTCAGCTTCTGTTACGAAAATTTGCCAGTCCTCGATGATGTCTCGTTTCATGTTGTCCCCGGTTCAGTATGTGCCGTTCTCGGGCGGAGTGGTGTAGGCAAATCCACGCTGGCTGACCTCCTGGTTCGGTTTTACGATCCCGACCAGGGATCGATCCGGCTCGATGGACACGATTTGCGGAGCCTGCGCCTCAGTGACATCCGAAGCGCGATTGTGCTGGTCGATCAGGCTTCCTTTCTATTCCATGCGACGGTTCGCGAGAATATCGCTTACGGCAAACCCGATGCAACATTCGAGGACATCATCACGGCGGCGAAAGCAGCCGCAATTCACGAACGCATTCTGGCGCTGCCGCAGCAATACGATACGATTGTGGGCGAACGCGGGCTCACCCTATCCGCGGGCGAGCGGCAGCGGATCACGCTTGCCCGCGCGTTATTACGGAATCCTTCCGTACTGGTGCTGGACGAACCTACTGCGGCACTTGACGTCGAAACCGAGCGTGAGATCGTGGATTCACTCGCAACAGCCTTGCGTGGCCGGACCGCCATTGTCATTACACATCGCCACTCACTAGCTTCCATTGCCGCTCAAGTCATCACGCTCGAAGGAGGTAAGATCAGCGAGGAAGCGTTTGCAAAGTCGCAATGAGCGTTCGCGTCGGCATCGTCGATAGCGGGATTAACCCGGATCATCCACACGTCGGGCGAGTCATGCGTGGTGTCTTCTTCCACGCGGAAGGCGAAAGCCCGGATTTCGTGGATCGAATTGGACACGGCACAGCGGTCGCCGGCGTGATTCGTGAGAAAGCTCCTACAGCCGAACTTTACGCCATCCGGATCTTCGACCGAAGACTGAGCGCCGATATAGAAACTCTGATGCGTGGTCTCAATTGGTGTTTGGAGCACGGAATCCAGGTCGTGAATCTAAGCATCGGGACAACGAATGAGCAGCATCGGCCCCGTTTTGAAGACTTTCTGCGGCGGGCCCATTCCCAGAGAGTCTTTGTCGTAAGCGCCGCCAACATGCTGCCCGGAATGATGGAAGGAGCAATCGGCGTTGACGCCGACGCGGAGTGCGATCGCAAGGCCTGCAGGTTTCGGAATGGAATCTTCCTAGCGTCGCCGTATCCCCGCTCGATACCAGGCGTGCCTCGGGAATTTAATCTTCACGGAGTCAGTTTCGCCATCGCGAACTGCACCGGATTGCTTGTTCGTGTCATGGAATCGCACGCGCCGGCCGTTGCATATCGAGAATTCTTAGCCCGCGCGGGGGGCGCACACCTGAACTCCGGAATTCTGTAATCCGGGAGTTCAGGTGTGCGCCCCCCGAACTTCTTCGAGTTCGAGCCCACGTAGCCGGTAACGGAACTCTCCTGCGCTGCTCAATTGGTGCTCGCACCATGTCAGGCCCTCTTTCAAAGACTCCGATATGGAATCCCACCACGGTCCCACTCCACCCGATTGATAAAACTCGAGACAAACGGCGAGGTGGCGCTTGAACCCAGCCACCAGTCGTGCTTGATAGTGAGCTATTAACGCGTCCACGTTTGTGCCTCTGGCAGCGGCACGCACGACGGCTGATGCCAGAATCGCTTCGCGAATCGCGTGGCCGGTACCGTCGCCACAAAGCGGATCGAAGGCCAACGCCGCGGCTCCGCAAGCAAGCCAATGCTCTCCACAAAGAGGCCAAGTGATTCGCGGGTATGACGGAAATTCACGCGTCGGATTGCCCAATCCTCGAATCTGACTCGCGATCATCCGGCTGCTCTCCAGGTTTGTACTCAGCGAACCACCGACAGATATCAACCAGCCCGAACCGGGCGCATCCGGCATCAAGAAAAGCCAGCCATCCTCAAGTGATTCGATCCAGCACGTCCTGGAATCCGAGCCCTTTTCAAGTTGCACCGGAGCGACTGTCGCGATTTGCGATCCAAACCCACACTCAATGACGGATTCTGGCAGAGGCCGGGAAGAAATGATTATCCAATCCGCCGCATCGTCTGAACTTGCATTTACGTGGAATAATTTCGGCGCCACCATCTCTAGAAGGAACTGCTCGGAGGCAATCACTGCAGAGTGGGGAAGCACGACGGGTTCCGGCCGCGGTCCCCATTTCACCACCCGTTTTTGAATTCGCGGCAAGCTCGAGAAAGCATCCTGCAAATGCAGGATATCGCGGAAAAGAGCTTGTGAAGAAACACTCAACATTAGTGCGGGCACATAGGTCCGAGCAGCGCGTTCGATGGACACCTCGACACCGGCGCTCTGCAACAGATATCCACAGGTCAAAGCTGCGATGCCATCACCACGGAGGACAATCATCGTGATAGTTCCGCTCGTCTGATGAACGGTCGCCCATTAATACATGGACATAAGCCATGGTCAAGGTGTATGTATCTGTAGCTAAATGACAATTGACAATTGAACATTGAACAATGACAAAGCATTTAAATGTTCATTGTTCAATGTTCAATTGTCATCTGTCATCTATTAAACGGAGGAGACCCCACATGAGGAATTTCGCCGTATTGACGATTGCGTTAGCGTTGGTTGTCGCGGCCGGAGTGGTTGCCGCTCCACAGTCTGGATCCAATTCCGTGCCGCCTCCATGGGCATTTGGCTTTGCGACACCCCTGACTCCCGGGGCAGCTGCTCCAGCACCACCTGCAGCGCCTGCGGCTCCACCCCCTCCAGACACGACGATGCATAGACTGCCGGGCAGCCAGTTCTCTTTCATGCTGAATCAGATTCGAGATCAGTATGGTCCGGCGGATTGGTTCCCGGGTGATCACCCACAAATGCCCGACGTGGTCGCGCATGGCAAGAGAGATCAAATGGTCGCCGCATGCAGCCTCTGTCATTATCCGAACGGCAAAGGCCGTCCGGAAAACGCTGGTGTTTCCGGTTTGCCTTACTCGTATTTTGTCCAGACGATGATGGACTTCAAGAATGACAAAAGAAAGAGCTCGGATACGAGAAAGGCCAACACGAACCGCATGATCTCGTTCGCGAAAAACATGACCGACGACGAAATCAAGCAGGCCGCCCAGTACTTCGGAGCGATAAAGTGGAGCCCGTGGATTCGCGTTGTCGAGACCGATACCGTGCCGAAGACGCGCATCGCCGGTGGAATGTTCCTGGTCGAAGAAGGAGCCCAAGCCGGAAAGGAACCGATTGGACAGCGCATTATTGAAACCCCGGAAAAAACCGAGGACACGGAAATGCTACGGAATTCGCATTCCGGCTTTATCGCATACGTGCCTCCCGGCAGTATCAAGAAAGGTGAAGCGCTTGTCACGAACGGTGCCGGTAAGACGACACAATGCGCTGTTTGTCACGGAGCGAACCTGCAGGGACTCGGCCCGGTTCCCGGAATCGCTGGCCGTTCCCCCAGCTATCTGGTCCGCCAGCTCTATGACATGCAGGTCAGCGCCCGCAAAGGCGAATGGACAGATCTGATGAAACCCGTCGTCGCGAAACTGACGGCGGAAGACATGATCAACATTGTGGCGTACACCGCGTCGCGCCCGGTTGGGGAAAGCCGGACGAGCGGCGGCGGCCGATAAGAAATAGGAAATAGCCACAAAAAGGCACAAAAGACTCAAAAACCAATTTGTGAATTTTGTGCCTTTTTGTGGCTATTTTTTTACGTACAAATATCGCCGAGCACGCCACCGCCACCGCAGTACTTCGTGTCTTGAAGCTGCACGACGAGGCCGTCGGGATCAGTGAAATAAAGTTCAGGGGTTCCTTCTTTCGCCCCGCCGCGATTCTCCATTCGCATGCTGATGTAATGCACTAACGGCCCTGGTGCTCCCGTCGCATTCCCTCTCGGTTTGATGCCGTAACTCTCCAGTATCTTGATCACCTTGTCCGGGTTGAAATTATCCATCGTCATACAGAAGTGATTGATGCCCGCCTGGCGCCCGGCAGAGCCCGCGCCGCCGCCACCCCATACGAGAAACTGACCACCTTTGCCCACATTGAAGACTGGAGAGCCCGGCCCTTGATGCGCCTGAATCCGGAATCCAAAGAGCTCCTGATAGAACTTGCGCGACCGCTCGGGATCGGACACAAAGTTTGTGGTGTGACTCCAGTCGCGGAGAGTGATGAATCCTTTCTTCGGCGATGGCTCCGGCGTGGAACAGACATTGCCCAGCGGGCCGGCTCCGCCGCAATATCGCGAATCCTGCAACTGAACCACCAGACCGTCGGGATCGCGGAAGGAAAATTCGGTAGTGCCTTCTTTTGATCCGCCTGCTTCGGGTCCGCGCATGCGCACACGCATTCGCATGGGCTCGCCCGTGTCACTCTCCGTGATGCCGTGCTGGCGCAAAATGGCTTTCACCCGATCGATATTAAAATTGTCGACCGCCAAACAAATGTGATTGATGTTTGGCGAGGAGCGTGCGGAAGCAAGTCCTAAGAATTGCGGCCCATTCCCAATTTGAAGATTGAGCTCTGTTGTCCCCTGCCTGCTGATGACGGGCGTTCCGAAAAGCCCTTGATAGAAATCTACGGAGCGCTTCAGATCGGACACTTGTAGCGTCACGTGATTGATGCCTTTGACCGCGATCTGCGGCTTGCTCGACTGCGCGTAGAAGCGCGGAGCCAAGACAAGCGCGGGCAGTGAAACGAGCAGTTCCCGCCGCGATAGGTTGAATTTGTCTGTCATACCATCTCCTCTCCATCTATCTGAGCCATGCCTCTGGTGAGCGTACGGTATCGTGCCCGTTTCAAACCAGTTTTTTCGTGGAGGGTCGTTTGACTTTTCGCGGCTAACGGTAGTAGCTTCGCCTGCTAATTCAATGGTGGAGGTTGTATGAGGGAAATAACAAGATATTGTGCTCTTACACTATTCGTGTCCGTGCTCGTCAGCGCGAGCGCATGGGCACAATCAACCGCGCAGATCAGCGGCACCGTGAAGGATGCGAGCGGTGCAGTGCTGCCTGGCGTTGAAGTCACAGCAACGCAGATCGAAACAGGAATCGTTCGAAGCACCGTCAGCAACGAAACCGGCGTGTATGTTCTGCCGAACCTGCCGCTGGGTCCTTACAAATTGGAAGCAGCTCTGGCCGGATTCCGGACTTTCATACAAACCGGAATCGTGCTGCAGGTAAACAGCAATCCGGTCATTAACGTGACGCTCGAAGTGGGTCAACGTTCCGAGCAGGTCGAGGTTCAGGCCAACGCCGCGCTTGTGGAGACCCGAACCGTTGGTGTCGGCCAGACTATGGAAACGCAGCGAATCCTGGAACTGCCGCTGAATGGACGCAACGCTGCGGAGTTGGTTTTGACGGTCGGTGCGGCTGTCAACATTCCGGAATATGCGTCGCAGCCGAGATCCATGCAAGGCCAACTATCCATCGCCGTGGCAGGCGGCTTGCCCAGCGGCGTCAACTATTCTTTGGATGGCGCGCAGCACAACAATCCTTACGATAATTTGAGCCTGCCGTTGCCCTTTCCGGACGCGCTTCAGGAATTCAAAGTGGAAACCAGCGCGCTGTCGGCCTCTCAGGGCCAACACTCGAGCGCGCAAGTGAATTCGGTCACCAAATCCGGTACGAATGACTTTCATGGCAGCTTGTTCGAGTTCGTCCGGAACGATTTGCTGAACGCCACAAACTATTTCGCAAAGGTCGATCCAAATACCGGTAAGAAAGTACACAGCACGCTGAAACGGAACCAGTTCGGCGGTACGGCGGGTGGTCCGATATTCCGTAACAAGCTATTCTTCTTCGGCGGCTATCAGGGCACGATCAATCGTCAGGACCCAGCAAACGTTCAGAACTTCATCCCAACTGCAGCGATGCTGCAGGGCGATTTCACTGGGATCGCCTCACCGGCGTGCAACGGCCGCAAGTTGAACGAGACGTTTCCGGACGGCACGCCGAGTGGCTTCGGCAACAATCGGATCGATCCGTTGAGATTCGATCCGGTCGCTTTGAATTTGATCAAAAAGCTTCCGACGACGAGTAACCCCTGCGGCCTTATCACCTACGGCAATCCGGGAAATCTAGATACGAAGCAATACGTCGGAAAGGTGGACTACCAGCTCAACGCGGCGCATTCGATCATGGGGCGAGTGTTATTCACCGGGGAAGATCAGCCGGTGCCGTATTCGCTATCGCCGAACAACCTGCTGACGACTTTCGATCGTGGCCGTAGTAATTTCGCTCAATCCTATGCCATCGGCGACACGTGGCTGCTGAGCCCGCAGACCGTGGTTTCCTCCCGCCTCGTCACCAATTACACCGACATTCAGCGGTTGGGTGCGGAATTCTTCAACTGGGGCGACGTCGGGGTGAAGAATTATTTCAGCTATCAGCCGAAGTATTTACAGCTCACCGTTGCCAATCCTGGTTTTGCGTTGGGCGGCGGAACGGCCAATACATCGACATATAGAACGTTCTCGAGCGGTCTCAATTCGGACGCGAGTTTGACGCGTGGCGCTCACCAATTCTCAATTGGAGGGGCTCTGCTTTGGATTGATTCCAACTCGAACGCTAACGTGTCTTCCTCGGGCTCATTTACGTTTAATGGGCAGTTTACGGGACTGGGGCTGGCGGACTTGCTGCTCGGCAAGCCGAGTACATTTGTGCAAGCGGGGCCAAATGTGGATTACATGCGGAAGTGGTACCTGGGAGCTTATGTTGCCGATACCTGGAAGCTCAATCAGCGTTGGACCCTGAATTACGGAGTGCGTTGGGAGCCCGATCTTGCCGAGACGCTGACGCTAGGCTATGTCGCGAAGTACAGCGAACAAGCACGCGCCGCGGGCACACGGAGTACCGTATTTCAGAGAGCTCCGCTGGGCTTCTCGTTCCCCGGAGATCCGGGATTCCAGGGTAAAACAGGCAGAGACCGGAACTGGTGGGAGTTTGCGCCCCGGTTCGGGTTTGCCTGGGACGTGCGGGGAGACGGCAAAACATCCGTGCGGGCTTCCACCGGTCTCGGATACGACTATCCGAACGCGCAATACCATCTGTGGACTTCGATCATTCCGCCTTTTGGCTCAAGCACCACAATTGTTAATCCCGTTTTCAGCGACCCATGGTCGACACCCGGAGCCGGATATAATGGCATCAACCCGTTCCCAGTGCGCTTCGGACCCAACACTCCGTTCGTTCCAAACGGCAATTTCACTGTGATGACGAACATCAAGCCGGCGCAGGTGCAGAGCTGGAACTTGTCCATCCAGCGCCAGCTTGGAAACGACTGGCTCGTGTCGGCCAGTTACATCGGCGATCACATCATCCACATGTTGGGTTCGGAACAGTTGAATCCGGCCATTTATTTCCCGGGCAATGCCGACGCCGGCGGCAACTGCTTCGCTCAAGGTTACACTTTCAGGACAACAGCGGGCGCCGTTTGTTCGACAACGGGAAACACGAACCTGCGACGCAGGTTGTCGTTGACCGATTTTCAGAACACCGGACAGTACGTAGCGAATCTCGTGCCGGTCGGGAGTGGCGGCAAGTCCAGCTATAACGGCCTCCTACTCGAAATGCGGAAACGCGCCGGAAAAGGCGTGACGCTGGGCGCCAATTACACATGGTCGCACTGTATTGCTCCTTATCAAAGTAACGAGGCGGGCGATACCGGTGCGAATCCATCGATACCCAATCCTTATATTGGCAACCGCGATGCGGGCCGGGGCAATTGTCTGAGCGACCGCCGTCAGCTTTTCCACTTCACACCGGTGCTCGAGACGCCGAATTTCCAAGGACCCATGCTTCGGCGTATTGCTTCCGGGTGGCGATTATCGACCATCTACGGCTACTCGACCGGAGAATACGTGAACATCACAGCCACCGGCGGTAATGACTTCGCGCGAAACGGAACGAATGTCGCCAACCAACTGGCGCAGTATGTTGGCGGAGATCGCATCGGCGACCATTCCGGCCGTCCACGGTCGCGCTGGTTCAACAACGCCGCCTACAGCTGCACGCCTACTGGATGTCCGGCCGATTCAGGAGCCGTCCCAACTTTTGGGCTCATCGGGAATTCCGGCACCCGAGCCGTTGCCGCCCCGGGTCATTTTGATTTCAACGTGGCTCTGACACGGTCGTTCCGGTTGAAAGAAAACCAGCGCGTCGAGTTCAGGTGGGAGGTCTATAATGTCACGAATAGCTTCCGGTCTCTGCTCGCACCATCTGGCGATACACGGGCGACCACGTGCACCAATTGCGTGAGCACCGAAATCACAAATCCCAATTTCGGTCTATTGACGATCTCCGACGATCCCCGCATCATGCAGTTCGCGCTGAAGTATTTGTTTTAGCGCAAAGATTATTCCCCTCCTCGCAGAGCAGGGGTGGCGCGACAGCTTAATAGAAGCTGCGCGCCCTCCTCTGCGGAGGGTGTTGCAAAACTGCCGCAAAGCGGTTTTCGTCTGCTGTAGCGGCGGTCTATGACCGCCGCTACTTCGTTGATTCTGCGAAAAACCGGCGCTCATAGAGCGCCGCTACAGTAAGAACCGAACCCGCTATT
>QHWY01000304.1 GCA_003223875.1 Acidobacteriota bacterium
ACAAGAGCATAGGAGGCACTGGACTGCGCAATGGCTTTCCAAACGCCGATATGCGAGCGCGCGACGGCAACTTCTGCCGGGCTCATCCTGATCGGGTGCGCCAGATCAAACACATCAGGTACTGCAAGGGGTTGCGGTTCGACGAACAACTGGTCAGCGAGCGTGTAGAACGGCTCGATGTAACCGCCATCGAGCAATGGTTGCGCATCGCTCTGCGCGTCGTATGCGGAGTACCGAACGACTCGCTCTGACAGCGGTCTATCGTCAGCATCCAAGATGCAGGCAAGCTCACGAAGGACCTCAGCCCATCGGTTCGGTTGCTTATCCAAGTTGATAACGAAGATCGGACCGATGCCGGATTTCTGGTCGGCCGAGGGTGGCACGAACACGAGGCATTGCTGGCGCGGCATGTGCCTTCGACCCTGCAACAACAAGAAATGGAGAAGGCGGACTGTAGCGCTCAGCGGCTTCGAAAGATTCATTCCGGACTATTCGTCACCAGAGCGGAATCTTCGCTGATTGGAACGTCGCCAGTTTCTGGCGTCACCACGATAACTCAGAGGCCATTTTGAAACGGCAAGTGAATCCCAATCGCGCAGTACCACTAAACCGCTCTCCACATCTCCAGAAGCCGTACCACATTCGAAAATGGACTTCGAAAGATTTCCAGGTCCGGTCGTCGCCTGAATCTCGGGCAACAAATCTTCGCTGGAAAGTTCGAGAAGATCCGTTGCCTGCCGGAGCGCACGTTCGATGATCGGATGCCCTCGGTCCGCGATTAACGGATTGTTATTGAAATAGAAAATCCAGCTAGGGTTGTAAGCATCGCCATGAAGAAACACCGATGGAGCCACCATTGTTCCGGACGCGATGTCATAGCAGAGTGGCTGGACTTTCAGTCGGCCGTCATCGAATAGCCAGTCGACATCTGTACCAATGCACACGTCGTCCGCATCGACATAGAAGCCGCCTTCGACAAAAAGGTAGCAGAGCCGGAAGTAGTCGGCCTGCATGGCCGGGTGGTAGCAGCGTTGAAAGGCGCGCTCGTGGCGCGCACTCAACGAGCCGCAGATAAACGCCTCGGCACTCCGCTTGTCGAACAACCGATGCGCGAAGCCACTCGTCGTCCACCGGGCCCAGGAGGCGATACACTCTTCGATGTCAGTGGGCAACTCTCGCAGGTCGTGCCAGAATTGCACGATGCTTCTGGGGCTACTTTGCATGAATTGCGGTTTGACTGGTATCCGCCCGGCGGATCGTTGGACCAGCCTCCTGATGGATTCCGAACGCTGTCGATGATGCTCCGGAGTATCGGCCATTTCTTCTCGATTCGCTCCATAATTTATCGGGAACCTGCGGCAACCTGCACCTCTATACTCCAAGGCGCCTTACTCTATCGCGAAAGGTGCGCTCCCTTGCCAGAAAATGAGTTAATCGCGACGAATGACAAAGCGGAGGTCACAGCAACGTGAATATTCTTTCGTACAACCCCGGCCATGACGGTGCGATCGCCTACATGAAGAGTGATCATCTGCTGGTTTCTATTGAGGCGGAGAAGAACTCAAACTGGCGACACTCGCCGATATCTAGTCGTGACGTGTTCGACGCTCTCGGCGAAATCGACGAAATTCCCGACGTCATTTGTACAGGCGGTTGGTGGCCACGAGACCACTACGAGTACTTGCACGGGTCGCATGTTCAGTACCGGGGCGTGTCGAAGAGCAACGTCATCATAGACTAACGGCGCCTATTGGGAAGGCCAGTCCACTATTTCTCGTCTTCTCACGAGCGATCGCACCTACTTTGCACTTTTGGCATGTCGAGCCTGCCGAAGGGTACCCCATGCTATGCGTTGGTATGGGAAGGGGAGATAGGCGCTTTCTACGAGATCGATTCCGCGTTGAACATAACCCTGCTTGCTGATGTCTTGAATCAGGTGGGAAATCGTTATGCCTTACTCTACGGCCTAGCCGACCCAACCTTTCCTAAGGATGGATCCTTTCCTCGCGTCGAGGACGCAGGAAAGCTCATGGCGTTGGCCTCATTTTCAAATCGCAGCACGCCTTTAGCTGAAGAAAGGAAACTCCTCGACTTTCTACTGGACGGCCCGCGCCGAGAACTGAGCGCGTACCAAGACCTTGAGAAGTCGCGACACTACAACGTGGGGGTGGATGATCCAGACTTCCGCAACTTCGCAGGTATTTATAGCGACAAGATCTTCGATGTCTTTTATCAATTCGCGCAAGCGGACATGAAGAAAAGACTGCCGCTAGTCATCGCAGGTGGATGCGGTCTGAATTGCGACTGGAACACTAAGTGGAAGGAGACCGGTCTTTTCCCCGAGGTCTTCGTGCCGCCTGTTGCTAACGACTCTGGTTCGGCTATCGGGACCGCGATCGACGCCCAGTTCCATTTTACTGGAAATCCAAAGATCGATTGGAGCGTCTACTCTGGCCTTGGCTTCATCACGGCCGGCTCTTTCGATTTGGCGCAGTATGATCTCTACGAGAAAAACTATGAAATGATTGCCGACATGTTGGCTAACGACCTCGTTATCGGATGGGTGAGCGGCAAATATGAAATCGGACCGCGTGCGTTAGGTAACCGTTCGATTCTCGCTGCACCGTTCCACGCAAGCACCAGAGTGCGGCTAAATGAAATTAAGCAGCGCGAACAATTCCGTCCGATTGCTCCTGTTTGCCTAGAAGAAGAGGCTGCAAGATGGTTTGGCTGCAATCAAGCTAGTCCTTTTATGCTTTACACACATCGTGTTAGAACGGATGCGCTAAATGCAGTTACCCACGTGAACGGGACTGCCCGGCTTCAAACAGTGTCAGCTGTGACCAACCGAAATTTGTACGAACTACTTATCGCATTCAAGGCTCGTACTGGGTACGGTGTCTTATGCAATACCTCTCTGAATTTCAATGGGAGAGGATTCATAAACAAGATGGTTGACCTTTCGGAATATGCCATAAAGCACGGCTTGGATGGCTTTGTGGTTGAGGGACGAGCGTATTTGGTAAGGTCGTCGAGGGCCTATCAGGCGTACTTAAGAATGCCCAACAGGCGGAGTGTCAAACATAAGGCTGTTTATGGCGGATAACGAACATTTGCCCTGCTGCTTCGTGTTGGGATGCCATCGTACAGCGGATTGCAGAGCGACGCACCGCGGGCGGCGGACCGCGTGAAGCCGAACGTCAGTCCTGATAACGCCGTAGCCTTACGAATCGCGGCTCAGTGGATGTATAGTCGGCATTACGGAAAGTGAGAACTCCCGATCAGAACATGTCTGGTTAAGTGAAGGGTCGGCGGTATTACGTCCATTGCTATGCGAAGCACAGGGGGATGGCGGTGGCCCGGCCATTTCCCGCAGGCTGTCGGGAGAACGGCAAATCGGGCGAGAAGATCGCCGAAAAATTGATATGATGTTCGTCGAGCCGCCGGCAGCGAATCTTGCTTGCGAAATTGCGATGAGCCGGGCGGCATAGTGCCTTGGATGTTGCAGCGCAATTCTCGACCTTCGTCTGTGGTCAAGCGTCGAATTCTTCGTGGCTTAAGCGCTGCTAAACCCGGGAGAACATCATGGACGCGCAATCGCAATCCGAGCATCCCATTGGAAAGGGAATTAGCCGCCGCACGTTGGCTCAGGTTTTAGCTGCGGGAGCTGTCGCAGCGACCGCCGGTACACCTGCATTCGCGCAGCAGACATCTTCCATGAGCGAAGCCTCGCCCCAAGACTATGTGCGCGATCCGACGCGATGGGGCAGTCCGGAGGTCGCGGCGCTGTTTCCCGGCTTCAAGCATCTCGATATGCGGACGAAGGGCGCCGTCATTCGCGTGCG
>QHWY01000270.1 GCA_003223875.1 Acidobacteriota bacterium
GTCTATGACCGCCGCTACTTCGTTGATTCTGCGAAAAACCGGCGCTCATAGAGCGCCGCTACAGTAAGAACCGAACCCGCTATTCCGTAGTTTTGCAACACCCTCCTGCGAGGAGGGGAATGGCGTCACCTCTACTGGAGTTTCGCTATACGACGTGCGGCACCGGTAAGTTCGAGAATGTGCATGCCGGTGTTGGCGCGGTCCACGATATAGATGTAACCCCGATCATCGACCTCGACGTTGTTGGTCTGGATCGCAATCTTGCAGCGTTGCTCCGCGCCGGTGCCGACGCAGCGTTTATCGGTTTTGTCGGTGATGGCCGGAATGTAATAGCCGATTTCTTTGGGCTGCAAGGGATCGCGAACATCCAGAGCGCGCACGCCCGCATTGAAGTGAGCGATAAAGAGAACTCGTCCGTAGTAAATGGGCGTCATGTTTTCGTTCGACGAGTGGGTGCCGAAGCGGCCGCCGCGGCTGCAGAAATTGCCGCTCGATTCCGGAACCGTCCACGACGAGACGCCGACAGGTTTGGATTCGGTGGAGATATCAATCATCCGCACCAGTTGCCGATTTTCCAGACACTCGTTTGCTGTCGTTTCACCGATGGCGGCGATAAAGTTGCGTCCCGACTGCGTCCGTTCGGGTGCCGCATCGCCATGATCGTGGTCGATGCCGGCTGCTACAGCCGAGCCCGGCCGTAGTTTTTGTTTTCCAAACTCACCGAGCTGCATGCCAAGCAATGGGAAGGTCGTGTGGGCTCCCATGTCCGGAGGCAAATCCAGTCTGGCGACCTCGGGATACGCCAGATTGGCATTGGTGGGTTCCTTCGCTCCTTTCAAGAGTTTGTCGCGATCGACGATCTGCACAACTCCGCTTGTGCCTGTGCCGTAGCCGAAATAAATGCGATTACCTTTCGGCCCAGTCGAAATCATTCCGTGCAGCTCCGTCGGCGCAGGTCCGGTCGAGCCAGGCTGCTGTCCGGGTAAGCCAAAATTGCGAATAAATTTCGGTTCTGAAGGATCACCGAGATCATAGATCTGAGTCATGCGGCGCACGCGCCAGTCCGGGGGCCCGGAAACCAGATAAGCAATGCCCGTATCGCATTCCCACCAACTCTTATGCGTATCGCGAAGTCCACTCACGATAACGGTCACGCGGCTCGGCTTCGCAGGATCGGTAACGTCCCACACCTCATGAGCGGACCCGCCGTAGGTGCGCAGCAGGTAGATCTTGCTTTTGTCCCCGCGCGGCAATTGACTGCCGTCGCACACACGGGTCATCTGCGCTCCGCCCGATTCGCCTGTAGCTCCTTGCGCACGTGGTTCACCGGGAATGTGCGCGACGTATTTCGGCTGCTTGGGGTCGGTGACATCGACGATGGACGTTCCGTTGTCCTCTTCTTTTCCCGTGAGCGGATTGAATTGCGAGCCGCCGTGATGGCCAATGTATGCATACCAGCGGTTACCCTGTTTATGAAGCGTGGGCTGATACGAGCTACGGGCCTGCAGATCGTTGTACCCCACGAGTTCCATGTTGCTCTTCTCAACCTTTTGCTGAGCAACAGCAGCGACACACAACAAGGTCAGGATTGCGATTGCGACGCACAATTTCCTCATACCGAACTCCTTCCACGGTTTATTCGCATTGTGATGTGAGGGATCATAACATACATGGATTCGATGAACCTGGTACTGGCATCGCAGTCGCCAAGAAGAAAAGAATTATTGTCGATTCTCGGTCTCCCTTTTACCGTCGTACCGGCGTCGATTGAAGAGATTCCCTTCCCCGGAGAAACGCCGGAAACCTTTGTCGTCCGCGCCGCGCGCGAAAAAGGTATGGAAGTTGCTTCCAGGGTTTTTCAATCCGTTGTTTTATCGGCCGACACTGTGGTGACGATCGATGGCGAGATTCTGGGCAAGCCACAGGACCAAGAGGACGCGGTTCGCATGTTGAGAAAATTGTCCGGTCGGGATCACTGGGTCTACACGGCTGTCACAATCATCAATCAGGTCCGGCACGAGGCGCTTGACGGGCTCGACCGCACGCGGGTCTGGTTCCATTCGCTGACAGACGAGCAGATTCGCGATTACCTTCGCCGCGAAAATGTTTCGGATAAGGCTGGGGCATACGCGATTCAGGGTTATGCTGGAGTATATATTCCCAAGATCGAGGGAAATTATTTCAATGTCATGGGACTGCCGCTGCCCTTAGTCCACGAACTCCTATGCCGCACGTTATCGTAGGAACTGCCGGACACATCGATCACGGCAAAACCGCTCTGGTAAAAGCGCTCACCGGCATTGATGCCGATCGCCTCAAGGAGGAAAAGGAACGCGGCATCACGATCGATATCGGTTTTGCGCATCTTCCATTGGATTCCAATACGACGATCGGCTTCATCGACGTTCCCGGCCATGAACGATTCATCAAAAACATGCTTGCCGGTGTTGGCGGCATCGACCTGGTGATGCTCGTCATCGCTGCGGATGAATTGGTGATGCCGCAGACGCGTGAGCACCTAGACATCTGCTCGCTGCTTCATATCAAGCAAGGGTTCACGGTACTTACAAAAATCGACAGAGTCGAACCCGACATTGTGGATCTCGTCGAAATCGAGGTTCGCGAGTTTTTGAAAGGGAGCTTTCTCGAACACTCGCCGATTCTGCGTGTCAGCTCCTATACAGGCCAAGGCATTCCGCAGCTCATCGAAACACTGCGGGAATTCGTGGGGAAAGCGGGGGCGAAAGACGCAAATGACATTTTTCGCCTTCCCGTGGACCGCTGTTTCACAATGAAAGGTTTCGGTACAGTCGCCACCGGCACGCTCATCGCCGGAAAAGTGGCAAAGGAACAAGAAATCGAGATTCTTCCTACGGAGCGGAAGGCACGTGTTCGCGGCATTCAGGTCCACGGGCGCGCAGCAAATGAGGCGCTCGCCGGACAGCGCACGGCGTTGAACCTTCAGGGTATTGAGGTATCTCAGATTCAGCGAGGCATGGTGCTGACCATTCCGGGTCTGTTCAAACCGACCTCCATGTTCGATTGTCACCTCGAGTTGCTCCGCTCGGCGCCAAACCCTATCGAGATGCGGAAGCGCATCCGTTTCCACATCGGAACCGCCGAGTTGATGGGTTATGTGGTGTTGCTTGGACAGAACCGGCTGGAGCCGGGCGACTCGGCGTTCGCCCAGATCCGCCTCGAAGAGCCCACGTTTGCGTTGCCAGGCGATCGATTCATCATCCGTCAATATTCGCCGATGCTCACCATCGGCGGAGGCCAAATTCTCGATTCCGCCCCGCTGAAACACCGCCGTACCGATAAGAACGTCCTCGAAAGGCTTCGCGTTTTCAAAGAAGGATCCGTCGAGGACCAGTTAATGACTGCGATCAACGAAGCCGGTTTGAAAACGGTCGAATTGCAAGAGCTGTCGGCTCGACGCGGTCTGGTGCCCACCCGAGCGCGCGAACGTGTTACGACGCTCGTTAACAGTGGCCGCGTCCGCGTGCTCGCCGAGAATCCGTTTGTTGTCGTGGCGGCGAAGGCATTCCTCGAGGCAGCGGCGGCGGCAGCCGCAACCGTGGAAAAATTTCATCAGACGAATCCGCTCACGCCCGGCATGGGCCGCGAGGAACTGAAAGCCCGCTTGTTCAGTGATGCTTCGAATCTGCTATTTCAGGCCGTGCTGGATGCGCTCGTTACGGAGAAGAAAATCGTGTTCGAGCAGGATCTCATTCGCCTATTTGGCCGAAAAGTAACGCTGAAGGCTGATGAAGAAAAAATGCGCAATCAGCTCGCGGAACGATTCCGGTCGCTTGGTCTGCAAGTTCCATCGCCCGATGAGTTGATCACCAATCTTAAGCTGGATCGCAACAGCGCGCGAAAAATCATTCAACTGATGGTGAAAGAGAATGCGCTGGTCAAAATCAGCGAAGACATGCTCATCCACCGGGCGGCTGTGGACAAGCTTATTGCCGACGTGAAGGCTCTCAAGTCCAAGAATCCGAAAATGGGTGTGGGCGAATTCAAAGATCTCACGGGCGTCAGCCGGAAATTTGCGATTCCCCTGCTGGAATACCTGGATCGGCAGCGGGTAACCAGGCGAGTTGGAGACGA
>QHWY01000271.1:0-4723 GCA_003223875.1 Acidobacteriota bacterium
TTCTCAGTCCTGGCAATGGGCTTGAACTTTTCGTTAGCGAAGTCAAAAAACTGAATGGATGACTGGGCAGGCGAGTCGGACCTCGGAATGTAATAGATCCCCTGGTCCACCACCGCGAAATTGAATCAATAACTAAGAGACCCGAGAACCTGACGCTCCTCACCCCCTTCGACTGGAACTTTCCAAAGGCTGGTTGCCCGGAGGCTTTTCGCACTAGAGAGTTTAGCGGTCAAATGACTCGAACGCCGCAAACCCTCCGTTACTGGTAATTCGAGTCGGCACCCAGGAGTGCCGCTCCCAGGGGTTTTAGCCGCATCAGATACCTTCGCGGATGCGAAAAAAATTCACTCTCCTCCCCGGCATGTAGGGCGACGCGCTGTCCCTGCACGAGATAAACCGCATCATCGGGCCCCACCGGATTGTTGCAGACGATACAGATTTCTCCAGCCCTGGGGCGCACACCGGGTCCGATGCTTTCTCCCTCAATCACTCTTTCGTGCGAGGGTTGCGGCGACATGCCGCCGGAAGAGCCTTCTTGCACCTGTTCCTGAGGGCTCCGTAGCGCTAGGGAAGGGTGCGCGATTGTGATCACTAGGCCGATGAAAAGGAGCCGCGCCCACTGAGTCATATTTCACCTCAACCTAAATTTCCCAGTGCCCGCACTCAAACGCTCTGCCGACCAACTGAAAGAAAGTCTGTCGTTAAGGCTTATGGTCTCTCTCCCCTTCCTTTGCCGCCCCCTGCCCGGAAGTGGGTTCGTTGAAGATGGGTTCTGGGATCGTGACCGATCCCAGGCCCCCTAGGTGGTATAAAGGAGTGCCGAGCGCATGCGATGATCAAAGCGTTGAGCGAGCAGGTCCTGTACCGCCTCTCCTTCGACCCATTTGTGAGACGCCACTGAACCCAAGAAGACCCCATGCTGTCCTACCCCAGACATGTAACCAATGGGCAGATAGATCAGGTTAGCAGCGAAGTGAGTCCGTCCATAGTTTATTGCGCGTTCACCCAGGCGTTTGACCCCACCAGCTTGACAGACACATCCGAAAGGAAGACCCGCAGCGGCGTGCCGTCCCCGGTCCCGCGGTGGTCCAGTGAGACAAGGAGAGGACCGGCCTTCTTGTAGTCCCCCCACGACGCGACGACGACAGTTGGCTTTTTGCTTCCGCCACGATGGAACATAAATTCCCGGATCCGGTTGTCGGTGCCGACGAAGAGTTCCCAAGTGTCGCCGGGCGTGTAGCCACCCACGGAGGGATATTTCACGACCACCCGGCTGGCGGAACCCTTCCCCAGCTGCAGTTTATGCTTGCCTGTCTCTGTCACTTCGGCGCTGCTGTCCCAAGAAAGATGCAAGGGGAAGAGCAGCCAATACTGATCGTTGAAGAAAGCTGGATCAATTTCCTCCTTTACGACAGCGGCTTGGCTGCCGAGCTGGGAGCGCAAGTACGTCAGCTTCACTGGCTTACCCTCCTTGTCTTTCCCGTCGTAGGAGACCTGGTCGGCCTTGGGCTCCCAGACCCAAGTTCGAGAAAGTTTGATCTTGCCCAAATCTAGGTTGAAGGTGTAGCGGATCGCCTCGATTTGGCCAAACGAATCGAGGCCATACGTCTTGGCAATCTCATCGGCGATTGGCGAGCGCTGCTGCGCCCAGGAAGTTCCAGCGAGAACCAGCACCCCGAAAACCAGAAGGTGGATCATCCTAACATGGCTTGCATTTCTCATAGAGTTCCTCCTCAATGAATTGAATGGATGCTATTGAATGACAGGCAAGGTTTCGGGATACAGAATCCCGTTTGCAGCAGGTCGATCGCTTCGACCTGAAAATCGGTATTGTCAAATTCGTTCGCGCTTCAAGCGCTCCTCGTTCCCGTGCCACCAAGATGAGATCATAGTCACCCTTGGCGAGACGATCGGCATAAACGGCGCCTATGCCCGACGATGCGCCCGTTATAAGCGCTGTGCCTTTCGAATTTGCATTCATGTTTTCCTCCTAATCCTGTTCATCGAGAGTTTGGACGTACGTTTTGCCATACGAATAAAAAAGCTCTTTCCGGCCTTGCTGCCAGGCTGCTTTCATTTCCGGCGGTGTGATGTCCCAGTCCGGCCGGCACTTGTTCAAGACGGCGCGAAGGTCCTGGCGGAGATCTTCGAGTGTGGGCCGGCCGAAGAACCAGTAGCCGTTGTAGATCTTGTAAATCACGAGGCCGGGCTCGAGCACAATCGTGTGCGGGATCATCGGATTGTGGTCAGGATCAGTGTACTCAGCGATGTCGAGATCTTTTTGGATCTTGCGTGCCGCGTCAGACAGGAAAGGCCAGTGCGCACCGATTCCGGTGCGAAATTCATTCGTTTCAGTGATGTTGTCGGTACTGATCGTGACCAGCCGGCAGTAGGCAACCTCGAGCTCACGATGGAGATGAACAAGCCCGTCAGCCTGTCGGCGGTCCTTGGGGCAGTAACCGCCGCGGCTCAGAACCAGAACCATGGGATGTTGTCCTTGCAGTTCGGAGAGCTTCCGGCGTTTCGCGGTGTGGTCGGAAAGCTCATAGTCGGGGAAGATCGCCCCTGGAACAATGTCAGCTCGCATATACAACTCACCTTTCCTCTAAGCACATGACTTTCTTTCCCCTCCTCGTCGCGGTGAGAAGTCGATCACGATTATACGCAGAAACGTCACCTTCAATGTGAGGATTTAGACTCCAAAAACTTTCGGACCAATGCGGCAATCTCATCTGGGGCAGTGTCCAATGCGAAATGACCGGCGTCGAGAACGTGAACTTCCGCCTTCGCGACGTCTTTGCGGTATCGCTCTGGTTCCCCGAGGTCAAACGACAGATCGTACTTACCCCAGAGCACCAGCAGGCGCGGTTGCTTCTCGCGCATCCATGCCTGCCACTTTGGATAGGCATCTACGTTGGTTCGATAGTCATAAAACAAATCGCTTTGAATGTCAGCCTGGCCGGGCTGCTTGAGAAAGGCAAATTCATCGGTCCAGAGATCCGGGTCATAGCACCCCACGTTGGGATCGTTCCCGACATGCCGCGTCCGCGTCGTTGCGAGCGAGAGCAAATTTGTGCGAAGCGCGTTTTCGTTGGCAGCCCGATCGGCCCAAAAGGCCCGGCGCGTCTTCCAATTCGCCCCCAGGCCTTCGTTGTGCGCCACAGCGTCCTGAACGATGAGAGCTTCGATCCGGTCCGGATGGGCTAAGGCCATGCGAAAACCAACTGGCCCGCCATAATCCTGCATGTAAAGTGTGTATCGGGCGAGCCCGAGTGCTTCCGTGAAGTGATTCATGATCTCAGCGTAGTGATCAAACGTGTACGCGAATTTCTTAGGGTTCGGCCAGTCGCTGTGACCGAAGCCCGGGTAATCGGGCGCAACAAGGTGATAGCGATCGGCCAGCCGGGCGAAAAGCGGCTCGAACATCCGCGATGAAGACGGAAGCCCGTGCAGCAGGAGGAGCGTCGGCGTGTCTTTGGGGCCGGCTTCTCGGTAAAAGATGGAAAGCCCATCGATCGGTATCGTGCGATAAAACGTCGAATGTTCCATGGGAGGTTCCTTCTCTTGGGCTTGGGCCAGACCTTGAAACGAGGCAAGCATCACAGAAATCACCAATCGTTTGAGAGAGGAAGTAAGCATCAGGTGGAGACCTCGAAGATCACTTCCAGCTCGACCGGGGCGCCGAGCGGAAGGCTGGCGACGCCATACACCAAGCGGCAAGGGTTCTTGTCCTTTCCGAAGACATCCTGCAGCAACTCCGAAGCGCCATCGGCCACCTTCGGCTGGTCGCGGACATCTCCCGAAGTGGCCACCGACACGCCAAGCCGGACGATCCGCGTCACCTTGTCGAGTGATTCCAAGTGCTGCCTCGCGGTTGCGAGAGCATTGAGCGCCGCGAGGTGAGCCGCCTTGCGCCCCGTTTCCACATCGAGCTCCGCGCCGACGCGCCCAATGAATTTCGCCGCGCGGCCTTCCGTCGGGAGCATCCCGGTCAGAAAGAGCAGGTTTCCCGTTTGCACCGCTTCCACGTAAGTACCGAACGGCTCAGGCGGCGCTGGTAGCTTGATGCCAAGTTCCCTCAATCGCAGCTCGGCGCTCGTTGCGTTTGTGGTCATGACGAAAACTCCTTTCATTTACCAGCGGCCGAAATGAGCGCCGCCATCGACGTATAGGATGTGACCAGTGACCGTTGCGGCATCGGTCAGGTACATGACCGCATCCGTAATGTCCTTGACCGTCGAAGGCCGACCCATCGGCGACAGGCTCTCCATCACGTCCTTCGGAGTCTCGCGGTGAAGCGACGTGTAAACGGCGCCGGGCGCGACGGCGTTCACGCGGATGCCGTCTTTCGCGTACTCCATCGCAAGGTGCTGGGTGATCGTTTCAAGACCGCCTTTGGTGATCATCGGCACCGCCGCCGTGACGCCCCGGATCGGGTTGCGAGCAAGGGCGGCCGTGATCGTGACGATGCTCCCGCCAGTCTTCTGCGCCAACATTTGCTTGATGGAGAGTTGGGTGATGTACAGGAAGCCCTCGAGGTTCGTTGAGACGAGCGACTTAAAGTCCTCGGCGGTATAGTCGGTGAACGGCTTCACTAAGAAGATGCCGGCGTTCGCGACGACGGCATCGATGGAGCCGAATTTCTTGGTCGCGAGTTCTGCAACTTTCTGCGCCGTCTCAAATTGACCTATGTCGCCGTCGATCAAGGCGAGGTGGTCGGAAG
>QHWY01000271.1:4887-10257 GCA_003223875.1 Acidobacteriota bacterium
CCTCAGAATGCGAAATGTGTAAAACAAGGATTAAGACAAAATTCCATTTGCATTGTGGCTTATCTGGTACACCGCGCGGCCGCTAATCGTGCGGCGACCCCAGGTACGGGAACTCGTCTAGCAGATCGCCGTGCGGCCCAACCTTATCTCCTGTCACCTTTCCGTTCGTGAGCATAGAGAAGAAAACGTCGACAACATCGTCGGTCAGTGTCCGGCCATTGTGCGGAAAGCGCGCCAGGCCGCGAGGGTTATAGGAAAGAATGTCTGGCAACAACTTTCTCGCGACGCCTACTGCGTCCTCCGGCCTATAGCCGCCCGAGTGTTCCAATTCGTGCGCGAAGACGCCAATGATGCGATCATCATTCGCTGGCTCCCCGTTGAGGTACGCCTCCCTCTCCTCTCCGGGGAGGAAAACCGCTTGCAATGGCCTTCCACCCCTGTCTGCCTGGATCCAGCCCTCTCCAGTTTTGTCGAGTGTGCGAGCCCAAATTCCCACCCTATTGCTTCCCAGAGCCGAGTTGGGCAATTCAATCACGATGCTGCAAACATTCTTGTCTGTAAAGAAGTCGTCCCCCGTGAACTGCATTTGATTGAAATTGCCCTTTGCGTCGAAAAAGAAAGGATCGCTGCGCCGACCGAAGAAAAAACGGTAGTCGCCAGCTTTGGTCACCAGGGCTTCTTGCCCGACTGAGACCGGTGCTTGCTGGACGATAATCTCGCCCTCCTCGCCCACGCCAGCGGCTCGCACGCCCTGAATACGGCGCATTGTCGCACTCTGCTTACCATCTCCCGAAGACGAGAACAGCACGCTGTAAGCGATATCAGCAATGGCATCGCCGTCCGTGTCAACCTTGACCTCGTATAGGGCGCCTGGGGCGAACGGCTCAGTCGTTGTCAGCCCTGGCGGGTTCAAGGCGAAAGACGGGTGCACATTGAGGACGATTATTGACTTAGCAGGGTCTCCTGGCTTGGTGAAGGCATAGAGATCGGTCATGTCCAATCGGGCATCGTCGCGCGGAAACCCGAAGTTGGGCCCTGAGGCATGATGTGACATCTATATCCTCCTTGCTAGGGCCTGATCAGCGCCAGACCGGATTGCGGATCAATCTGTTTTTGAAGGTGGATCGGGCTCTCTGTCAGTATGACCTCACAGGTCGGGCGGATATGTGCCTCGAGTAGATGGCCACCGTGTGCAGTACCGTCCTTCTTGCCGATTACGGCATGCGCATGCACAACCGGCTTTCCGTCCTTCAGGGCAACGTCGCCAATGAGCGATAGGAGTTCCACCTGTTCGTCGAGCGTAACGGATGGCTCATACTTCTTGCTCTCCCAGCTAAACCACCCCAAGTGCACCGATGAGAGCGCACCAACGGCTTTAAAGCTCGCGGCCGACAGCTTTTCCTGCTCCGCGAATTCAAGTAGCCCTTTCGCCAGTTCGTCACCGGTCTCGAAGACAAGAATGAATGTTTTCGGGGACTGATCGATTTGTTTGGACTTCATTGTTCCTCCTCAATTCGCAAAGAATCGCAGCAATTCCTGCAGCACTTCTTCCGGCTGCTCTTCCGCTAAGTAGTGGCCGCTGTCCAGCGCTCGACCTTGGACGGGTGCACGCGCATACTGTCTCCATACCTCGAGCACATCCCAAAGCTTGCCCAAGGCACCTTTCTCTCCCCAGAGCGCGAGGACTGGGCACTCTACCTTTCGCCCTGCCTTCTCGTCTTCCTCATCCATCTCAAGATCGATGTCCGCGGATGCCCGGTAATCCTCGCAACTCGCGTGGATTGCATCCGGCGTACAGAAGAAGCGATTGTACTCCTTCAGCGCCTCGTCCGTCAGCGCTCCGGAAGTGCCGCTTTGCAGCTCGAAGTGTTGTTCAAGAAAGAAAGCGGCGTCTGCACCGATCATGTGTTCCGGAAGCGGAGCCTTCTGAATCAAAAAGAACCACCACATATATTTGGTGGCAAACTCCTTTGAGGTATCGCGATACATCCGCAGCGTAGGCGCGATATCCATGAAACAAACTTTGCGGACAGCCTGGGGATGGTCGAGGCACATCCGATGAGCTGTCCGTGCGCCGCGATCATGGGATGCGACGAAAAACGTTTCATGGCCCAGATGGCGCATCACCTCGACCTGATCCTGCGCCATCGCCCGAAAGGAGTAATTCTCATGGCGTGCACCGCCCTCTGGCTTGCTTGAGTCGCCGTAGCCTCGAAGGTCTGTCAGCACCACGGTGTACTGCTCGGAAAGCCGATCGGCGATTTTGTGCCAGATGAAATGCGTCTGAGGATATCCATGCAAAAGAAGCAGCGGAGGGCCGGCACCTCTTCTCAGGGTGTGAATCGTCGCCGCTCGGGTTGCTATGTCTTCGACTGTGAAACTCTCAAATGCCATACCTTTTCCTTTAATTTCCAAAATCGTGTGCTCTCCTAGTCTCTATTCGGCTTGGGAGTCATGAGTTTTCTTTAAATTCGAAGTGGTTCCTCTCTTAGGGCCCGAGTTGGCCGACGTAATATCCCAAGCGGTCTTCCACATCACCCGGCCCGTGAAATCCCTGCTCCATCAACTTCTTGATCCTCTCTTGCGCGGCCGGCCGCATGATCGAGGCAAAGCACATATCCCACTCCGGTGCGATTTCGAAGTTAGGCGGCAAACTGGCCACGTCGACGAAGCGCCTGGTCTCGCGGATCGCCTGCTTGTCGAACGATGCGATCCGGGTTGCGAGTGCATCTACAAACGCGTCGAGGTCGGAATCCGGAAATGACCGGTTGACGTATCCGTATCGTTCAGCCAAATCGCCCGGGATGTCGTCGGCCCCCCAAACGCGGCAGTCTTGCCATTGGGCCACCTCCAGGCACCACCCCGGCCCCAACTTCAAAGTGCGATAAAATGGCTTTTTCGCGGCTGGCGAAACGCATGTCGCAGGCTAGGGCAAGCTCACTCCCGACACCCGTCGCGCGTCCCCGAATTGACGCGATCGACGCAACCGGGGCTCGGCTCAGGCGCACGAGCATATCGGGGAGAGGCTGCAACCCTGTGGGTCCCGGCGGTAGACTGGTTGTATCCTCGAGTTTCGCAAGGAAATCGTAATGAGTCAGAAAGAACCCGTGAACCGCGCTATCAAAGACGACCACTTTGACGTCCTCGTCAGTTTCGAGCGCTGTGATGATTTCGTTGAGCTGCGGAATAGTTTCCGGGCCAAAGATGTTGAGAGGCGGGTGATTAAACGTCGCGCGCCAATACGCGGACGATTGTCGCGTCAGAAGAATCTGTTTAGTCATCGTCGTGTCGCTCATTTGTAGCTCCTTTCTAACTAGTGCAGTGATCCGAGAAGAGTCTTTCCCTGTCGATCATCCGAACGTAAATGCAAAAGCCTCCACGCCCGCATCGAGAAACTCGATCTCGAACTGTCGATCAGCGATGGGCTTCGGCTGTCGGATCAGCTGATACAGCCGCTGTTTGGTAACCGTGCCGTTGCCTTGGGCGTCAACGTCAATTCCGCGAGCAGCGCCGGGCGGCTGTCCATCGATGAACACGTGAAAGCGCACGGAAGTTCCTTGCGCTGCCGGTCCCATGACGAGATGAAGATCGCGGGCGTGAAAGCGGTAGGCGATTCGCCCGTTGGCCTTGTTCAGCACAGTGGACGGTTTCCCGACTGTCCAATCACCCGAATGAGCCCAATGATTGAGGCTCAACCGCGCGGGGGCAGCATAGACGCGACGCTTGTCCAATACTGCACCACCGGGAGACGCAAAGTTCTCGGTGCGCTCATAGCCGACATAGTTTTCCGGAGACTTCAAGCTGCCCCAATCGGCGGCGGCTTCCGCGCCACGGGCATCGACCGAAACCAGTTCATGACCGATGCCGCCGATTCCGGCCTCGGCCAACAATTGTTGAATGATCCTTTCCGACTGTTCGTATTCGCCCTCGCCGAAATGATGCTGGCGAATGCGCCCCTGCGCATCGACGAAATAGAGGGCCGGCCAATATTCGTTCTTGAGAGCACGCCATATCGCATGGTTGCTATCGATCGCGATCGGATAATTGATCTTCATGTCCTTCGCCGCTCGGCGAACGTTATCGACGTTTTTCTCGAATGCGAACTCAGGACTGTGCACACCGATCACCACCAAACCTTGTTTCTTGTATTTCTCGGCCCACGCGCGGACATAGGGAAGTGTGCGCAGCCAATTAATGCAGGTGTAGGTCCAGACATCGATCAGGACGACTTTTCCGCGCAGGCCGGCCGCCGTCAATGCCGGCGAATTGAGCCACTCGGTAGCGCCACCGAGTGAGGGCAATTCACCTTCAATGGGTAAGTGAATCGCTCCGGGCGTCATCTGCTGCACGACACTTTTGTCCTGGGCTAAGGTCTCCATCGGAGCCCCGATGGCGCTAGCGAGTATCGCGGCGAGCAAGAGCTGGTTAGCTCTCATGATGAATGCTTTCCATATGGTTTGGGGTCGGCATTGTTGCATATCCAATATTCAGGAAGCCGGCATCGATCTGCTCCGGTGTGCCGAACGAGGTGTTTGTCCCCGCTTAATCGTGTTCGCATCTGCCAGGTATTGTTTTCGCAGAATCGCTTGTGCCGAGCTGGCCAGCGGCAATAGGCCGCTGTGCCAAGAAAGCGGCGGCGATCATATTTTGTTTCTTCGGCCATTTTATCTCCTCCGATTAAATCGGGTCAGGCGAACGCCTTCAAGTGCAACACAACTGCGAAAGCTCATTTCACCAGCGGCCGAAATGAGATCCGCCATCGACATATAGGATGTGACCAGTGACCGTCGCGGCGTCGGTCAGGTACATGACCGCGTCCGTGATGTCCTTGACCGTCGAAGGCCGACCCATCGGTGACTGGCTCTCCATCACGTCCTTCGGGGTATCCCGGTGCAGCGGCGTGTAGACAGCGCCGGGCGCGACGGCGTTCACGCGGATGCCGTCTTTGGCGTACTCCATTGCTAGGTGTTGGGTGATCGTTTCAAGGCCGCCTTTGGTCATCATCGGCACCGCCGCCGTGACGCCCTGGATCGGGTTGCGCGCAAGGGCCGCCGTGATCGTGACGATGCTCCCGCCTGTCTTCTGCGCTAACATTTGCTTGATGGAGAGTTGGGTGACGTACAGGAAGCCCTCGAGGTTCGTCGAGACGAGCGACTTGAAGTCCTCGGCCGTGTAGTCCGTGAACGGCTTGGTGAAGAAGATGCCGGCGTTATTGACAAGTGCGTCGATCGACTCGAAGCGAGACAGCGCCGTCTCAACGATCTTGGCGGCAGTTGCCGGCTCGCCGATGTGGCCGTTCACCAGCGCGACGTGGTTGGAAGCCGCGATCTCGGTGGATTGGGTCATCTTTCGGGAATTGGCAACGACATT
>QHWY01000096.1 GCA_003223875.1 Acidobacteriota bacterium
GTTCCCAGTAAAGGCGCCAGAGTCGGAGTGAAGGGCCACGTCAAACCGACCATTACATTCCTCGGCGTTAATTACGCCACAGTGATGGAAGAAACCGATCGACGCGCCGAATGACGCCTTACCTGCGTTCGATGCTGACAAAAGTGTAATCATGCGGACAGATTTCGACGTAACTCCGGAGAAGCTACGGTTCACTGAACTGCTTTCCAGAATGTCCGGCTACAATCACGAATACGGCAGGGACGGCCAAAACTGCGTAGTGGTTTTATAGCGAGCTGCGGCCTGGCGGAGTCTTCCTTCGACGAAGCTACTGAAGATCTAGTCCGCCGGGCCGACGAAACCCTTTACGAGGCAAAAAGGACAGGAAAAAACCGGATCGGAGCCAACAAAAAACAAAAAAGTTTGTGGACAGCCCTGAAACCTTTTGTACCTTTCCGCGACGCGAAATACACCTGACGCCGCAGCTTAACGACCAGCAGACGATCGGCGCGACCGCGAAGCGGCGCGCGTGGCGCCGGCTCGGCGGCGGCCTCTGGATTTTCGTGGTCTACCGCCTAACATGCCATTTCTTCGCGATGATACAGCCTTCCGCTTGGATCTCACCGAACCACGGCATGCCGGGCAAAACGACACCAAGTCGATCCGATGGACCGGACATTTCGGCATTGCAAATACCTCCTAACGTGGAAGAAATCGATCCTCCACTCTAACGTGCTTGGATCACGTCGTTCAATGAGTGCAATTTGGTTTCCGCCAGAGGCTCCTCGGGCGACTATAATAAGAAAGTGGAGTAATTTATGGATATTCGATCAGATGAGCCGACCAAGCTTACGCGAGACTGCCAGGTTGTGGCCGTGCCTGCAGGACATACATTAATGCTTCCCCAAGGCACCGAAGTGATGATCACGCAATCGCTTGGCGGTTCCTACACTCTGCTGGTCCCCAGCTATGGCGGCCTCTTCCGGCTTTCCGATCGGGACGCGGACGCAATCGGACGAGAGAAACGATCGGCTGGTGAAAGTGGCGGCGGTCCATCTCACGCGGAGGCGCTTACGGGCGAAGGGCTCGAAAGGGAGGTTTGGCAAACCCTGAAAACCTGCTACGATCCGGAAATTCCGGTCAACATAGTGGATCTAGGTCTGATCTACGACATGCATATCGATCAATTAGCGGATGGCGCCCGCGTCGACGTAAAAATGACACTCACTGCGCAAGGTTGTGGCATGGGAACGTCAATCGCCGCCGATGCGCGAAACAAAATTCTCGCTTTGCCGGGTGTCGTTGAAGCGGATGTTCAGGTCGTTTGGGAACCCCCATGGACTCCGGAAAAAATTTCTCCGGAAGGACGTGTCTTGTTAGGAATTCATTAAACGTGGTGCCCCGCGATTAAAAAGTGTCTAAGGCGACCAAAATTCTAATTGCCGCCGGTTTCGTCGCGCTCCTTGGATTTATCATCTATTCCACGATGGGGCTCGCTAAAATCAAGTGCGAGATCTGCGTCGAATTCCATGGCAGGACTCTTTGCAGATCGGCGGCAGGCACCACTCGGGAAGAGGCCGTGAAGAGCGCAGTCTCGGTTGCATGCTCGGATCTCGCGGCTGGCCGAACCGAAAACATCGCTTGTGAAAGTACGCGACCAAAAACCATGACATGCAAATAACCCTGGGAGTAGCCTTGTAAAGGCGGTTCTTATGGAGTTCGCGCTCAAAGGCATCCGTATCCTCGTCGTGGAAGACGACACGGATACGCGCGAGCTTCTGAGAATTTTGTTAGAGGGTGAGGGTGGACTTGTAGTCACGGTCCCTTCCGTCAAGGAGGCTCTTTTGGCTTACGATCGCGAGCGTCCGGATGTCATCGTGGCCGATATTGGCATGCCCGAATACAACGGCTACACGCTGATCGGCCGGATTCGTGCGCGCGACCGTGGCCACGACCGGATCGTGCCGGCGATCGCCCTGACCGCCTATATAACTTCGATGGATCGCGATACGGTTTTATCCGCCGGTTTCCAACTCCACATGCCGAAACCATTCGAACCGGAGAAGCTGATTTCTGCTATCGTTGATCTCGCCGCTAAGTACAAGCAATCCAGCGCCGGTTGAGGTTTAGGCTGCTTTGTGGCGGTCTGTTTCCGAAGGTCGGGCTCTCAATGCAGGCGTCCGCTTTGCAGAGTAGAGGACGATCAATTTTGCAACACCCTCAACCTTGGGAGGGGAGATTCTTACCCAGCCTAATCGCTTTCCAAGCTTCAGGAATTCCAAGGGCGAACGTCAAGCCGAAGAACACCAATCCATACGGTCCCAAGACGACAATCGCTGTAACGATTGGATGAAACACAGGCACATTTAATTTCACGAGCCACGCCACCCCGGCCGCCGCGAAAGCTGCGGCCCATAGCTTGATGACAAATCCGCTATCAAGACCCGTGTGACCGATTTTTGAGTTGAGAGTCCGCCGCAACAGGAGCATCTCTACCCAGCCCGCCAGTCCAGCGGATACAGTTAAGCCTGCCGCGCCCCAGATTGTTGGAATTCCCAACCAACGCGGAAGAGGAATCGCAAAGAGATAGCCCAAAGCCGTCGTGAGCAACACGCGGAGCAGTGCATATCGCAGTGGTGTGCGTGTATCGCGTAGCGCGTAATATGTCGACGCGTAGAGTCTGCCGAGCGTCGATGCCAGCAGACCGACGCCGGAACCAGCAAGAATACCCCAAACGTACAGAGCATCCGCGTGCGTGAATCGGCCAGTTTCTAAAAGCGCCGCAGCAACGACGTCACCAAGTAGAAGAAATGCGACGGCCGAAGGAACGACAAAGAACGCAATCTGCCGCAATCCTGAGTTCAGTCTCCTTCTTACGGTTTCGATTCCTGTAGGATCTCTACCCATGACACCGGACATCGCCGGCAATTCTGCGGCAGATATCGACATGCCGAACAGACTCACCGGCAGTGTGTACAGCAGTTGGGCGTTTGCCATGCCGGTCACTGCGCCGGTCGGCAGCAGACTGGCCAGCAGCGCATCAACGTACGCGCTGACCTGAACAACGCCGCGGCTGATAAATACCGGTACAAAATTCTTCATCACCGTGCGAACCTGATCGGAAGCTACATCGAAGACGAACTTCAAATCGTGCGCAAGATGGAAAACGACCGGCAGTTGCACCGCAAATTGCAGCGCACTACCGGCAACGGATCCCCAAGCAAGAATGACCGCAAGCTGCGGCAAGCTGGAGTGTCCATAAAGTAAAAGCGTAAGGATCATCGCCGCATTCCACATGACAGGAGCTGTATAGGAGAGAAAAAACCGGTGATGGCTGTTCAGCACCCCCAGACACCAGGCCGATAAGACCAGCAATCCTGCCCCTGGAAATAAGATTCGGACGATCTCAATGGTCAGTTCCCGCTTTGCTCCCTTAAAACCGGGCGCAATCGCATCGATCAGTAAGGGCGTGGCGAGAACGCCTGCCAGAACAAGTATTGCCACGATCAAGGCAAGCAGCGATGCGACAGCTCCCGCGACGCGATCGGCCTCGCGCCTGTCTTCGCGCGCAAGAAGAGCAGCGTATACAGGAATGAAAGAAGCGGAAAGCGCGCCTTCGCCAAATAGATTTTGCAGGAAGTTTGGAATACGAAAGCCGGCATTGAAAGCGTCCGCGGCGTCGGATTCCAGGCCAAAATAATAGGCGAACGCGCGCAATCTGGCGAAACCCACCAGGCGGCTTGTCAGAATTCCAGCAGCTACGAAAATCGCGGACCGGCCCGTCCGTGCGGGCGAGGGAACGGGGTTTTTTGAGGCTTCGCCCTTACGGGCTCGCGCTTCGCACTTCACTCTGTCATTGTATTATCAAGACCGTGGACTTGAAGTTGGATCTCGTCGTCATCGGAGGTGGAATCGTTGGACTGGCGACAGCCCTGGAAGCGACTCGCCGTTTTCCCGATCGCCGTGTTGCCGTTCTTGAAAAGGAAAACGCGATCGCCCGTCATCAGACCGGCCACAACAGTGGCGTGATCCACTCCGGCATCTATTACAAACCCGGCTCCCTGAAGGCGAACAACTGCGTTGCCGGTGCGGCTGCGATGGTTGAATTTTGCCGGCAACACAATCTTGCTTTCCAGATCTGCGGAAAGGTTGTCGTCGCGACGACAGAGTCCGAACTGCCGGGTCTTCAGGAATTGATGCGGCGTGGGACAGCCAACGGCGTGCCTGGCCTCGCCATGATTCATGCGGAGCAGTTGCGAGAACTGGAACCCCATTGCGCCGGAATCGCTGGGCTGTATGTTCCGGGTACCGGGATAACCGATTACTCGGCCGTGGCCAAAAAGTATGCGGAACTCATTCAATGCGCGGGCGGAGAGATTCTCACGGAGTGCGTTGTCCAAGGGATAAAGAAAACAGCGAACGACATCGTCATCGAAACTACACGCGGCGCCATTCAAGCGAATTTCGCCTTCAATTGTGCTGGACTACACAGCGACCGTGTCATGCGGCTCGCTGGAGATGCGCACCGGCTGAAGATCGTGCCGTTTCGTGGTGAGTATTACGAAATCGTGGCCGACCGGCGGAAGCTCGTGCGGAACTTGATTTACCCTGTCGCCGATCCGCGCTTTCCATTTTTGGGAGTTCACTTCACGCGCAGGATCACCGGCGGTATCGAGGCGGGTCCGAATGCGGTGCTTGCCTTGAAGCGCGAAGGGTACCGGAAGACGGATTTCAATCTTAAAGATGCGCTGGAGACGGCCGCTTTCCCAGGATTCTGGCGGATGGCTGCGAAATATTGGTGGAGTGGCGCCGGGGAGTACTATCGCTCAGTGAACAAACAGGCGTTCACGCGAGCGCTTCAGAAACTCGTGCCGGACATCCGAGCTTCCGACTTAGTGCCTTCCGGCGCCGGAGTTCGAGCGCAAGCGCTCGATGCCAGCGGCAGATTACTGGATGATTTCTCGATCGCGCAGTCGGAGCGGATGATCCACGTGTGCAATGTTCCGTCCCCTGCTGCAACCGCCTCCCTCGTGATCGGAAAACAGATTATCGATAAAGCATTTCTTTCTTGACGCGTCAGCTTGACCCATATATATCGAGCGAAGCCGGAGGTGAATCCTATGAACCGAAAACGTGACCTGTTGATTGGTGCCATCTTTGTTGTTCTGATTGCCGCGCTGGCGATCGGACAGAGGTTTCTAGAGAGCCGCGCGGTGGCCGAAGCTGCCGGTGTTCAGGCGCCGATGTTTGAAGTCGATCCGTTATGGCCGAAGCCGTTGCCGAATCACTGGATTCTGGGCATGACCATTGGCGTGTCGGCCGACGCCCAGGATCATATCTGGATCATTCATCGCCAACAAACGCTCGAACCCAAGGAGGTCTATGCCACGACAGATCCACCGGGCTCTTCATGCTGTTTGCCGGCGCCGCCAGTTCTCGAATACGATCAAGCCGGAAATTTGATCGGCCACTGGGGCGGCAAGGGACAGGGGTACGAATGGCCGGACTCGAACCATGGCATCACCGTCGATTACAAAGGTAACGTGTGGATCGGCGGTAATGGCCGCGGCATGCCCCCGGGCGGGGCCGCTCGAGGCGGCGCAGGCCGCGGGCAAGGTGCAGCTCCTGACGAGAGCCAGACCTCGGGAACTTTGGGTTACTTCCACGACAGCATGATCATGAAGTTTACGCAGGACGGAAAGTTCGTGATGCAAATCGGGAAGGTCGGTGCCAGCAAAGGTAGTAACGATGTCGAGAATCTCCGGCTTCCGGCAAAAATCTTTGTCGATAAGAACACGAACGAAGTGTATGTCGCCGATGGCTACGGCAACCATCGCGTTATCGTGTATGACGCCGATACCGGCAAATACAAGCGGCACTGGGGCGCTTACGGCAATAAGCCTGATGACACCAATCTCGGCCCCTATAACCCCGATGCTCCCCCGGCCCAGCAATTCCGAAATCCCGTGCATTGCGCCGAACTCGCGAACGACGGCCTGCTCTACGTCTGCGATCGCGTGAACGACCGGATTCAAGTCTTCAAGAAAGATGGAACTTTTGTGAAAGAGGTATTCATCGCGAAGAGAACATTGGGTGACGGCTCGGTCTGGGATATCGCGTTCTCCAAAGATCCACAACAGAAATACATTTATCTTGCTGACGGCGCCAACGAGAAGGTGTACGTCATGCTTCGCGCTACGCTGGAAATCCTCACCAGCTTCGGCGACGGAGGACGCCAACCCGGCCAGTTCTACGCCGTGCACAGCATCGCGACAGACTCGAAGGGGAATATCTATACAACGGAAACCTATCGGGGACAGCGAGTACAGCGGTTCTTGTACAAGGGGCTGGGGAGTGTGACCAAACCGGATCAGGGAACGGTTTGGCCGAAGAAGTAAGAAGAATGAAGGTGAAGTTATGAAATTGGCCTCTCTTTTTGTAGGTGTTGCCCTGTTCCTGCAGGGCGACATTCAGCCGACGAACTCTCTATCCAACCCATATCAGACCATCAAAGACTGGGCGAAGATGCCCGTAGGCCGAGTATGGGGTTCCACAAGCGCCGTCGAGATCGACAAAGACGGTAAGTCCGTTTGGGTCGCCGAGCGGTGCGGCCAGAATACCTGTCTCGATCGCGCGACAGGGCAGATGTCACCGCTGCCTTCGATTCTGAAGTTCGATCCTACGGGAAAGCTGGTGAAAAGTTTCGGTGAGGGGATGCTGATTTTCCCGCACGGGATCTTTGTGGATCGCGCGGGCAACGTATGGGTAACCGATGGTCAAGACAATGCCCCGCAACCCGCCCGTGGTGAAGGTCCCAGAGGCGAAGCCGCGCGTGGTGGGGGGCCGATCGGTCCGCGCTCAGGGGCCACGAAAGGAAATCAGGTATACAAGTTCAGTCCCGAAGGTAGACTGCTCATGACGCTGGGTAAGCCGGGCGGGGCCGCAGAGCCGGATTACTTTTACCAGCCGAATGACGTTCTGGTTGCGCCCAACGGCGACATCTTTGTTTCCGAAGGACACGGGGCGGGAAATAACCGCATTCTGAAATTCTCGAAGGACGGCAAACTCATCAAGAGCTGGGGTAAATTGGGGACGGGACCGGGCGAATTCGATCAACCGCATTCGCTCGCGATGGATTCGCGAGGACGCCTGTTCGTCGGCGATCGAAACAACAATCGAATACAGATCTTCGATCAAGACGGGAAATTCATCGCGGAGTGGAAGCAGTTCAGCCGTCCGAGCGGAGTGTACATCGACAAGAAGGACATTCTGTATGTCGCGGACTCGGAATCCGAGTCGGTATCACGTAATCACGACGGCTGGAAACGCGGCATTCGCATCGGCAGCGCTAAAGACGGCGCGCTTCTCGCATTCATTCCCGACCCGGAAACGCGCAAGCGTCCCGAGTTCACCGGAACCAGCGCCGCAGAAGGCGTCGCAGCCGACACGCAAGGTAATGTTTATGGCGCTGAAGTCGGCCCTCGCGCGCTGAAACGGTACGTGAAAAAATGAAGACCAAAGCTTTGATCGCGGCGCTCCTATTTGCCGCGCTGGTTCACGCTCAAACCGGCCCGCTGGGGAAGCCCGGCTTTCACCATCTCCATCTCAACTCAACAAACCCTGAAGCGGCCATCGATTTCTATACACGGCAATTTCCTAGCACCTCAAAAACGGCTTTTGCCGGCGCTCCGGCACTGAAATCCCCAAACAACGTGCTCGTCCTTTTCACGAAAGTGACCACCCGGCCCCCGCTTCAACCGCAAACCGCGGTCTGGCATTTCGGCTGGCATGTTACCGATGTGAGGAAGAATCTCGAGACTTACAAGCAACGCCCGGAGGTGAAGCTGCTTCCACTGTATACGACCGATGAAGGCGGCTACGTCTTCGTCAGCAGTGACACCTGGCCTGGCACAGGCGGCGTGCTCGGGTTAACAAAAGCGCAGATCGCCGAAGCCAAGGCGAAAGGTGCTCAGCCGGCCGGCGGCGCCGGCTTCGCGTATATGCAGGGGCCCGAGGGCGCGATCATCGAATACCAGGGAAACATGCCGGCAGAACGATTCAATCATGTGCACATGTACTGGGAAGAACCGTTCTGCGCGCAACTGTGGTATCAGAAGCACCTTGCCGGGTCCATCGCCGGCGCCCGAGGCAGCGAGTACACGGAATCCAATTGCAAGATCCCTCGCGGTCCCGACACGACATGGCCTGCTCTCGAGAAAGAAGGTATGTATCGGACGCCCAGGGCGGATGTTATATTCGGCGATGTCGCTTTGAATTCGTATATGAATCCGGGCGAGCGTCCGCTGGTGAGCACACGCGGCCACCTGGTGGACCACTTTGCGCTCAGCGTCAGGAATCTCGATGCATGGATCGCGAAGCTAAGGAACGAAGGCGTCCGATTTATCGAAGGTCCATCGAAGATTGGCGATATGCGCGCCATCATGATCGAAGGCCCCAGCCACGAAGCTATCGAACTTGTCGAAATCCAATAACCAATTGTGGGAAATCCAAATCAATAGTGTCTCTAAAAAACTTGCAGCGATTTTTTTGATTCTGATCGGAGCCGGTATTCTCGTCTACCGGACTGGGAATCTCTTCATCGCTGCATGGATAACGCGAAACGGCACGCTCGATCCCGCGATTTACGAGCGTGCCATTCGTTACGATCCTAAAAACGCCGATTATCATTTCATCCTCGCTCAGATCTACAACCATTCCACTCCCTATTTGAACCCTCTTCGCGCTCAGCAAGAATACGAAGCCGCTGCGCGATTGAATCCCGATCGAGCGAATCACTGGGGAGAACTTTCCAAGTACTACGAGCAGGCAGGAGACACGGCGCGATCCCGTCAGGCGATGCAGATGGCGTTAGAAAAGGATCCTCATTACGCTCAGACGCATTGGGCTGCTGCCAATCTCTACCTTCGTCTCGGAGATCTCCAACCGGCAGATCTTGAATTACGCCAAACCGCCGATTTGGATGTCTCGTATCTCGAGCAGGTGCTGGATCTGGGGTGGCATTTCTACCAAAATCCGCGGAAGGTCATGGACACATACGTTCCAAATACGAAGGATGCAAACCTGATCGCATTGAATTATTTCGTTGCCAGGAGAGATCAGGACGGTGCTGCTCTTGCATGGGACCGTCTTCGAACTTTTAAGACCACGACGCGGGAGCGATTCCCTTATGTGGATCATCTCGTTTCAATCGGGATGCCTCAAGCGGCGTGGGAGATTTTTTCCTCCAACAATAAGGTCGACGCGTCGGGATTCTTTAATCCCGGGTTCGAGACCGATCCGATGAATGGCGGTTTCGATTGGCGATTCACAAGCTGGGCAAACGCCAGGGCTCGCCGCGATGCCACGATGGCCAGGGATGGTCTTGCGAGTTTTCTAGTTACGTTCAACGGAAAAGAAAATGTTGACTACAGTCAACTGTGGCATTGGCTGCCGGTTCGCAAAGGCGCATCGTACAATCTCAGGTTCTGGATGAAAACGGAAGCAGTCTCAACGGACGAGGGGATGTTCGTGGAAATCGACGGCCGCGCGTCGGAAAAACAGATTGGTTCGAACGACTGGAAGCAGATCGATATTCCGTTTACGGCTAGAACCGAACTCGTGACGGTTCGTTTACGCCGAGTCCCTAGCAAGAAATTAGACAATCTCCTAAAAGGTAAGGTGTGGGTGGATGGCTTCAGTCTTACCGGACGGCCTTGACCCCGCCTTTTCTGGTCGTCAAAGCTAGTGCAATCCCAACGAAACTGAAAAAGAGCATCGCGTTGGATGGGATCTGCAAATTGAAATCCGTTGTGCTATGGACCAAGATTGCGAAAAGGGCGCCGGCGCACGCAAGTAAGCCACCCCGGCGTGCTGGTATGGGATGATGTGCGAAGGCGCGAGCAGCAGAGATGAGAATTAAAACGATACTTACCCAGAATACCAAACTTCCCAAGATGCCCCATTCAGCCGTAATTTCGAGATAATCATTGTGCGCATGATCGAATAGGGATTCGGTGTGGAAAGTTTGATATTGCCTGAAGACATCCTGGTATTTGCCGGCTCCAATTCCCAACGGATTGGCCACAATCATCTTAAGTGTATCCCTTGAAAGATCCAATCGTCCGGCGCTCAACATCTCGTCCTGCTGCAGGAGTTCCTCGTAGCGTGCAAAGATATTTTCCATTCCTATCCAGAGCGCACCACCTGCAAGGAGGCCAAAAAATACCGTCGCCAACGTTATCGCCAGACGCTTTTGCGAAACCCGCGTCCATATGGCTATTGTTATAAACATCAGTGTGAGTACCAACGAAATGATTCCCGTCCGAGACAACGAAAACATCACCGCCAAACCCATTAACGCTGCGCCAAGAAGGATAGAGTAGGAACGCGCTATTCCCTCGTCCAAGTGCGCGGCGGCGTACGCAAGGCCAAGGCTTACGGCGATCGTCATCTCCAAGAAACCGGCGAAGTGATTCCGGTTGATCAGCGTTCCGGCCGAGATACTGAAAGCATTGTGATATCCGGGCATCCATCCCGGAGAGACGAAATACTGGAAAAGTCCCAGTAACGCCTCGAGCAGCCCCAGGAAAAATAAAAAATAGAAGAATTTCAGCACAGAGGTGGGTTTGCGGCGCGCGGCCTCCCAACTCCACGACGCGGCAAACAAACCTATAGCGGGTTTGACGCCTGCAGTAGCCATGATCAGGAACGCGATACCACTGAAGAGGAGGAAGAATACACTCAACCGTTGGCGTCGGATGACATCCGTGACGATCAAAACACCGAAACCGACTACCGCAGTGATTCCGACAACGTAAGTTTCAAGAGGCCGGACCGCACCAAAGAAGAGGAGCGAGTACAGAAACAGGACGGCCAAAAATCCGAACATTTACCTGATATAAATCGCTCGTCCAACGGCGATGGCGACCGCTGAATCCAGCGCCCGGGACAATCCGGTTTTCACCCTGTTGGATGGAACAAACAGGATATCGTTTGCAATCAACGGAACGTCATCGGCGGACCCATCGAGTATCTTTTGGATATTCACGGGAATCTCCTCTTTAGTGCGATCCGCGTGATACCGAATGATTGTGCCGCCCGCCTTCTTTGCGTCACGGGAAAATCCGCCGCCGAGTGCGGCCGCCTGGGCGACAGTTAGGGGCTTGCCGAAGCGCAGCGGAAATTCGCCGGGTCTAACAAATTCGCCAACGACGAAGATGGAGAGTGCGGAGAGAACGTTGACAACGTCGCCGGCATTTATCCGAATGTTGAGTTCGGTCTTCCCGTTCTGGAACAAATCGGCCACGTCGATATCGATCGTTTCGGTTTTCGGAGGAGCATTCGAGGGAACCGAAATATTCGGTCCGTCTGAAGTTCGCCGGATGATCTGAATAGTTTTGCCGGCCGCCGGATCTAATCCTTGGGCCATCGCCAACATATCCATCAGGAATTTTTGACCTTTAATCTGGTAAATGCCGGGTGCTCTGACCGCGCCGAGCACCGACACCGGCTGCGAAGCATACTCCCTTATGAAGACGCTGACGTGAGGTTCATTAATGTACTTCTTTTTCAGTTCATCCTGGATGATCAGTGCGAGCTCTTCAGTGGTGCGACCGTTCGCATTCACGACACCGATGAGCGGTAAAGCCAGGGTTCCCGCTGCGGAGACCCGTGATGTGGTACTCAGTTCAGGCACCTCGAACACCGTTACGTCGAGCAGGTCATCCTGACCAATGCGATACGATTCGCCGGCTAAAGACGTCGGCCCATTCTGGGGTTGTGTCGACAGAAATGAAGACGCAGGCGGCGCAGGGATCGAGGGTTGCGGTTGCTTTTGGGCAAATAGACTCAGGCACAAGATTAAGGGAAAAAAGCCGGCTGCGAAATATCGCATAAATATCTCCGTAATTGGTCAACCTATGGTGCACAAGGGGCCTTCCAAAAGCAATTTAGATCATCGGTGGATGTTTGACTTTTGAATGCTCCAATGAGACAAACGTAAGCTCCATGAGTAGAGGCCATTCGTATAAATTAACTGCGATATTTTCAATATTTGTCATCATCCCACCGGCCATGCCTTTCCGAGCAGGTAAAAATGGGCCGGCTTAGATCAAAGACAACGGCGATCGCAGGGGTTTGTTTTGCTCTGATAGCTCTCGGGGGCTACAGGTTGATCTTCATGCGCAACGCCGTTGAAAACAAGATCGGTTCTGTTGAGCGAGATTCCCAGGCGGCCCGAGCTCAAGACGAATCTAAGATTTCGCAACCGGCGTCGTCATTGGGTGTCGCGACCGAGCGTAAGGGAGTCACGGCGCAGGGATTCAAACAAGCCAACGCGCTCGCTGAAAAACTGAAGCAGGAAAACACGCAGACGGCGCAACAACAGGATGCAACGGCGAAATTCGGCACCGCCTCCGGTGAAGTGCAGGTCGTGCGTACAGATTTGGACGCCACCCGTCAAGATCTGGCGAACAGTAAGAAGGAGTTGACCGGACCGGCGTCGGAAATTTCACCTTCGAAAACTGTTTTAGCCTCTGTCAGTGCTGTCGGCGCCGTTGAGGTTCGCGGAATTCCGATCAAGCAGGACGCAACCATTTTTTCCGGCGACCGGGTGCGGGTTGGCGATAAAGGGTATGCGAAGCTCAGTTTTACGGCCGGCCACAAGATCGAGCTTACGGAAAAGACGGACATCACGGTAACAAATACGCGAACCGGCGTTGAACTAAGTCTGAGTTCGGGCACGGTGGGATTCGCGACTCGTGAAGGCGGTTCGATCACCGTTAGGGTGGGTGGTGTGGAGATGACCGCCAATGAAGCAGCGGCAGGACACATTGCTGTTCTCGGCGCGGATTCTATCGGGGTTCGCGTGGTCAATGGCGGCGTGCTCCTGAGAGATATCAAAACAAAAGAATCCTGGACGGTTGCTGCCGGCGAGGAACGCCTTTTTAGCGGGGGGACATCCAAGCCTGCGGAGCCACTCCCTCAGGTCGCATCGAACATTCCACCACAACTGCCCAGTGTTCCGCCGTCACAACCGCCGCAAGATAGCCCCAGTCAAAGCAGTTCCCGATGGCGCCGCGGTCTTCTTTGGCTGTTTGGCGGAGCATTTGGAGCTGCCGTTGTACTGCCAGGGGATTCAGCTCGCTCGTCTTTTTCGATCACACCGGACGCAGAACGAGTGGGATCGGCTATAGCCGTTGCAGAACAGGCCCAAACGGTCGCGGTTCGGCTTGTGGGGCTCGGAGATCAGGTTCAGGCGGCCATTGGAGCCGCCCAGAACGTTCCGTCACCGACCCGGACAGATTTGATGTCTAAGACTCGCACGGTGGTTAATCAGGCGCAGACCAGCCAGCAACGTATCGAGTCTTTATTGGCGCAGTTGAAACAATCGCAGGCTAGTCTGGCCGTTTCCGCGGATCCGGCATCAGTTCAGAGCCAGATCGATGCGATCATTCTATCGCTGAACGCGGAAATCGCCGTCTTGAATGAGTTGATTGTACAGCTGAACAATGTGATACTGACTGCCACCAACGCAGGCGTGATGAATGTCCCGAATGTGGATCTACAGACAGTCCCAATGGCGCCCGCACCCTCACGAAGTCTACCCTGATTGATATCTCTGAGATGCTGAGTTGTGGTCTGCGCCCGGAACCGCTCAGATCAACTCGACAAATGTCTCCGGGCTGTTAGAAATCTTTGCCGCAACCCAGATAAAGTCGAAGAGCCATTGGTGTCCCAGAACAGGCTCGAATTTCACCCGGACAGCCGGGCGTCCGCAAATGATTTTTGATTATCTCTCACCTCTTGGAACTTGACTCCACCTGATCCGCTGTGGCGGCAGTGAAGATGACAAAGCAGAGGAAAAAGGTACCATATGCCAGAAAACCCAAGTCGCGGCCAAGCAGCGAACCAATGATCACCGGAACTGCCTGCACAAGGGCACAATTTCGCCACAGATTTGAAGCCGTTCGCATTGGAGTCCCGGCGAGTACGATGCTGGCAGACAACATCAGGATAGCAATTGCCCAGCCAGCGTGCGGTATCACGTCGTCAAACTGAGAGAGGCGATCAACGGCTTGTAATGGAGAAAAATTCGATGGATCATGAAAATAGAATGGCACTGTTAGAACAGCGCAACTGAAGCAAGTCCACAGCAGCCAGTTCGCGGAGCATCTCCACCCATATCTCGAATTGAGCCATCCGAAGGCTAAAGGAATCAGCAGAAGAAAATTCGCCCGAGACGCTAAAGTTACACCCCAAGCCAGCGCAGGCAAGATCTTGCGTTCGGCAGTCACGAGCCACCACAGACCTAACATAACGTAGATCGCGTTCGTGACATGGCCGACACCGGTAGCGACCTGCTGAAGAACAATAGGACTGAAAAGGAACAAGAGAAACCAGCGCAATGCCGCAGAAGCGCGTCCCAATTGGCGGCATAGAACGAAAAAGAACATTATGAGCCACGCGAGGTTCTGCAGGCCGCTGGTGCCCAATATCACAAAGGGGGCTGCGAGAAGCAATGCACCAGGAAGATGGTGGATTTCATTGCCCAGGTAGGTTCGCACATAATAGGGAAAATGGCCATGAATCAACTCTAGGGCGCCAATATTCATTGCATCGTCATCGTCGCCACCTAATCCCGGTACCTGTACGTTGACGGCTGGGTAAACAACAACGAAGAACAGCCCTAACGCCACAAAAACTGCTATGGAGAGGCAGAGTGCACTGCGCTCACTGATTCGGAGTGCAAGGCGCGAAACCCAAATACCGAATGCCGCGCCAAGACAATAAATACCGATTCCTATCGAGCCGAAAAACTTCTGGAGAATGGAGACGGATGGTAACAGCAGGCCGAGCCAGAGTGCGACACTTTGGAGGACACTGTTCGCCAGCACGTACCCTCGATTCTTGAACATATAAGAACAGAGCGGCGACGATCCAGTTAGATAACGCAAACCCTTACACCCTTCACCGCATTCTAAGGGAGTGAAAGATCCGTGGGCGCAAATTACGCTAAAAACCGCGCAGCGCCCCCGCAATACCAAGTATCGGCAAAAGCCAGAACCTTTCCGTGACGAAGGCCAGAGGAGCACCAGCATGCCAAACGCCTCTCCGGAATCCACCAAGCCGCTGCCTATAGTTGACGGCACGGAATTGTGAAATTCAGGAAGTCAAGCAACATATCGAGTCGTTACTGGCGCAGTTGAAACAATTGCAGGACAGTCTGGCAGCAGTTAGCCAGCGCGTTCCGCAGGGAGCGTTGGCGGGTGACGTTTCCGCGGATGCCGCATCAATGGAGACGGCGGAGCGTAAATAGGTTCCCTTCCGAATAAATACAAGTAACTGCAGAAAAATTTTAAAAAGTTTGCGGGTGCGATTCGTTTTTCGCCGGTAGGGAAGCCTTCTGGTCCCAAGAACCCTTGATCGAGCCGATGGTAAGAAAATCGAGAATCCGCAGCACGCACAGTCGGCCAACACTAACGTGCTAATGTAGCTTCCCCGCGACTGATTTCGCTTTTGCGTCGAGGGAAAAGTGATTTCCCTCGGCGCATTTCGCTTTTGCGTCGGGGAAAAAGCGATTTCCGCCGACGCATTTCACTTTTGCGCCGGGGAAAAAGCGATTTCCCTCGACACATTTCACTTTTGCGTCGAGGGAAAAGTGATTTCCCTCGACGCATTTCGCTTTTCAGCCGAGGACTTGGGCATTCCAGTGAATTTGCCCAGGCGTTCTCGCCATTGAGAACGTCAGGTCTGAAGAAAATTGCAAGGTTTTGCTCGTTTCCGGTGTCATTACTAATAGAGGACGAAAAACATGAGACCAGGCTCAAACAAACCCAGGGAGACGTTCTTCCAAGAGCTTGACCGGCTATTCCGGCAAAAACACGAGCTCATGTACCAGATAGCGTTCCGTGTGACGGACAGTTGTAGGCGCGGTCTATGACCGCGCGTTTTTCCTGGAATCAACGAGATACGCGCGGTCATAGACCGCGCCTACAGCGCATTTGTCACGACAAAAGACATTTTCCGCAGCCTGCTAGACCTTGAAACAACGGAAGCCTCATGATAGTTTATAAATCGGTTATGGCGGGTCTGTTACTCCTCCCCGCCAGCGCGATTCTGCCGCAGGTTCCCTCACGAAGCCTGCCGTAATTTATGAGTCCGACATGCTCAGTCGTAGTTTGCACTCGAAACCGGCCGGATCAGCTCGGCAAATGTCTCCAAGCGATTAGCAACGTTTCTTACTCCAATTTTGATGTTGTTGTCGTCGACAATGGTGACGAAAACGAACGTATCGAGCACCTGGCGGAAAGATGGAATGCGAAATACGTCCGAGAGCCGGTAATCGGAGTCAGCCGCGCTCGAAATCGCGGGGCGCGGAGCTGCGGGTCGGAAATTGTTGCATTCATCGATGATGACGCGATTCCGGACTCGACCTGGTTGAGCAATCTTGTGGAGGAATTTAGAGATCCAACCGTAATGGCGGTAACCGGCCGGATCGAGCCTTTGAATCAAAATGCATATGGCGATGTACGGCCGTGTGCAAGGGGCCGGGACAAAAGGCGTTTGTTCGATGCCGGCACTCGTGATTGGTTTGCATTGGCCAATTTCGGGGGAGTGGGTGATGGGGCAAACATGGCGTTCAGACGTAAAGCTTTCGAGATTTGGCCCGGTTTTGATGTGCGTTTGGGTCTGGGCGGGACGATTGAGGGAAGCGACGAGCACAATGCATTCTTCGAACTGATCCAACGCGGATCCCGGATTGTGTTCACTCCCGCAGCTATCGTGTATCATCCGTTTCCAACGACATTAAAAGAAGCGCGGGCCCGGTCTTTTCGCAATCTCCGAGCGGCTTTTGCGTACATGACGCTCTTGTTCGTCGAGCAGCCTCGCTACAGAATTCCGTTGGCCCGTTTTCTCGCGCGTTCGATCTTCCGGCGCATTTTGGGAAAGGCTACCAATGTCATCCATTCACGCCGGCATGAACTGGTCGCGATTGCCGGTTCCTTCGAATATTGGAGTTCCCGTCACGATCATCGAAGAGGTTCGCCGCCGCTCGCAGCAGATTCCAACGTTATTAAGACTTTTGAATAAAGCTACTGCCCTTCATGGCTGATCTGGAATTTTGGAAGAACAAGCGCGTGCTGGTCACGGGAGGCGGCGGATTCCTGGGTTCCTATGTCGTCGAAAACTTGATGGCGATACGGGGCGTTCCAGCGGAACACATCGTCGTCCCGCGGTCCAAAAGTTTTGATCTCCGGGAGCCGGATGTGTGCCTGCAAATCACTCGAGGTTGCAATGTTGTCATACATCTCGCGGCGGTGACGGGCGGAATCAGTTTCAGCCGAAGCCATCCAGCGAGTCAATATCGCGACTCCACACAAATCGACCTGAACATGGCTGAAGCAGCACGGCGGGTGGGCGTTCGTAAAATGGTCGCTATCGGAAATCTCTTCGCCTACGCGCCGGAAGTTCCGCTGCCTTTAACCGAGGAATATCTATTCGCGGGCCTTCCCGCCGTGGAGCAGCGCGGCGTCGGGTGGTTGAAGCGAAATCTGGCGCTTCTCGCGGATCTGTATCATCGCGAATACGGCCTGCCGATGGCCGTGGTCTACTCCGCCAACGCTTATGGCCCGCGAGACAGCCTTGATCAGGCCCATGCTCACGTCATTCCGTCTCTCATCATGAAATGCTTTCGAGAAAAAGAACTAAGAGTATGGGGAGACGGTACCGGTACGCGAGACTTTCTCTTCGCTTCCGATATTGCCGAAGGCATTGTCTTGGCGGTCGAAAAGCTCGCAGCTCCGGACTTTGTCAACATCGGGTCGGAATCCGAAATCAGTATTCGTGAACTGGTGGATCTGATCGTTGACTGCACGGGCTTTTCCGGTAAAGTCACTTACGAATCGGCCAAAGCTGGCGGAGACACGCGGCGCGTGGCATCGACCGCGAAGGCTCGGCGGTTACTCGGTTTTAGACCTAAGATCGAGATCAAAGAAGGTCTCCGGCGCACAATTGAATGGTACCGGCAACAAATGGCCTCATTATGAGTTCCGATCCGAAAAAAAAGATCGAACAGATGGCGCCTTGGTTCGGCGAGGAGGAGAAACGCGCCGTCGCGGAATATACGGCCAGCGGCGGTTGGTTGACCGAATATCGGAAGACGGCGGAATTTGAACAGATTATCGCGGACTATGTGGGAAGCCGGCACGCAATCGTAGTGACCAGCGGAACGGCGGCTTTGTTCTGCGCACTGGTCGGATGTGGCGTCGGTCCGGGTGACGAGGTTATCGTTCCGGACTTCACGATGATCGCAACAGCGAATGCCGTGGTTCTCGCCGGTGCGCGACCTGTCTTCGTCGATATCGATCCTTCAAACTTGTGTTTGGATTTGCATGCCGCCGAGAAAGCGATAACACCACGGACGCGGGCGATTCTGCTGGTCAGCATCAACGGCCGCTCGCCGGACATGATCAAAGCCAGCGATTTGGCCGAATACCACTCGTTGAAATTGATCGAGGATGCCGCTCAGTCGTTCGGCTCCCGCTACGCCGGCAGAGCACTGGGAACCTTTGGAATTGCTGGCGTGTTTTCTTTCGGTCCGCTGAAGATCATTTCGACCGGACAGGGCGGAGCCGTCGTGACGGACGACTCCGAAATCGCCGCCCGCATTCGCCGTTTTAAAGATTTTGGCCGGGCGCAAGGTGGTATCGATCGCCACGAATCGATTGGATATAACTTCAAATTCACCGATCTCCAGGCCGTAATCGGGATCGAACAGATGAAAAAGCTCGAATGGCGCGTGAAACGAAAGAAAGAGATGTTTGCTCTGTACCGTTTTGAACTGAGTGGTATTGAAGGCCTACGTTTCATCGACACCGATCTCACTAAGGTTACGCCGTGGTTCGTCGACGTGCTCGCGGGTCGGAGGGACGCTCTTATGTCTCATCTCAAAGAAAATGGAATTCAGACGCGGCCATTTTATCCTCCGATCCATATCCAGCCGGCTTACAATCTTTGTGAACAACATCCCATTACAGGACAAGTCGCTGCGTCAGGCCTTTGGCTGCCATCCTCGTCCTTTCTGTCGGACGGTGATATCCAGCGCGTTTGTGACGTCATACGGGGTTTCAGCAAGGACTAAAACTGTGAACCTCGAGAACCTCGAGAAGCTGTAACTTCACCTCGGCTCCGGCAAACGTTATATTCCAGGTTTTGTCCACATTGATTTAGTGGATTTGCCCCACATCGACCATCGTTGTTCCATCGACAAGTTACCCATGTTTGCGGATGACTCCGTGGACCTCATCTACTGTTCACATGCGTTGCAGTACTTCGATCGGATGCAAGCGCCTGACGTCCTGCGCGAGTGGAGGCGAGTGCTCAAGCCCGGAGGTATCCTGCGCCTCGCCGTTCCGGACTTTAATGCGCTCGTGTCTGTTTACGAGCGGACTGGGAACCTTGATGAGATAGTCGGCCCATTGTACGGACGCATGATGGTCATCACCGAAGAAGGGGACAAAGTGTTTTACCACCGGACGGCATACGATTACCGCTGGCTTGAAGACTTATGCTTGCAAAGCGGCTTTCGTTCCTTTCGCCGGTACGACTGGCGGGAAACGATTCACAAAGACTACGACGATTTCTCTCAGGCATATAAACCTCATATGGACAAGGAGTATGGTCAGTTGATCAGCCTTAATGTCGAAGCCATGAAGTAACCACACAAGCAAACGCGGACATGTACTCTACACTTGGGCTCTCTGGCGCACCCAGCAGGTCTCTGCCCCAATCTCCTCTGGGCGATGTGCTTTCCTTCGTGACGCCTTATTGGAGTGGTCACGCAATGATGCGCATTCATCTCCAGTCGATCCGCCGCTTCTTTCCTACCGCCCCCATCCTCGTGTCGAAAAAGGGCGGTGGCTACGAAGAGATGGAAGAGTACAGAACAGACTTTCGTATTCAGTACTGGATCGAGGAGTGCAATTATTCGGACGCTCTATTGGGGCTGCTTGGCCGGTGTGAAACCGAATACGTATGTATCCTGGATCACGATACGGTGCTGCTTGCAGATCCGGCCTATCTCCTTGTCGGTTTAGTGGACCGACGTTGGGATATGGTCGGGATTGAGGAACGCATTCGCGACCATCCAGCCATTAATGGCGCCCGTCTGTGGCCACAGAACAGAGGCTGGATGCGTCTCGCCCCGGGATACACAGATGCCACTTTACTGATGTTCAATTTGCGAGAGTTTATGCGGCGTTGGGGTCTGCGAGGTCTTAGGCCAAAGAAACCATTCCCTACTGATTATGAATTTCACTATGGAATTTGCGAGAAACATACACAGCACAAATATCTTCTACCATTTCATACGCCGCGATATGGCATCGGGAACGTACTGAAAGACGATGATATTGCGGTGTTGTGGCACCAGTGGTTTGGCGCATATCGCACGCGGCTCGAGGGCCCAGAGGCTGACGTGCTTCCTGGAACCCGACAACTAGCCGGAACCATTCGGCAGGGCGAGGAGGTGTTTCTGGCCGATTACCCCAATCTGGATTTGTCTAACCTCACGCCAGCCTGGGGTCCGAATTATGATATACACGCTGAGCGCCGTGAGGTCCTCCGAGCGCTACCTCCATATCCCGGGTTACTTGAGCAGCTAAAAACGAGGCTTAATCGGTGGCGTCATTACAATATTCGGAAATTTGTCCTTCATGCGATACGTTGGGTCGAAAGATGGTGGCGCATGCTATGAGGAACTAATTCCAATGACGCTAAAGGCCTTGGTCAAGATGCTGGTACCGCCTATTGTGTTGGGACTTTATAGGCGTATCCGAGGACCTTTCTATATCTGGGATGGCATCTACACGTCGTTTCAGGATGTCCCAAGCTTTGGGGCCGGGTTTAACAGCGATGATTACGCTATACCTAGACTCAACGACACACGACGAGCAATTCAAATCGCAAGCAATTATCGCTGTGTTCCAACGGAACTAGTTGAGGAGGATGCACTATTGCCGCTGGTTGCATCACTCGTACGCCGCAACACGGAGGACGTGCTAAGAATTTTGGACTTCGGAGGTGGGGCCGGCATTAGTTTCGTCCATCTTAAAAGTGGTCTTGTGGGCGATATGGAGCTGGACTACCACGTTGTTGAGCTCGAGTGGGCATGCAGAATGGGCCCGCAGCTTTTCGAGAATGATCATGGCATTCATTTTCATCGGTCACTGCCTGAATTGATGGAGCCGCTCGATATCGTTTTCATGAAGGGCGTATTGATGTCGATCGAGGATTACGCAGGGCTATTGAAGCGACTTTGCGCCTATCGTGCTCGATACTTTGTTTTTGTGAATCTAGCTGCGGGCCTATTCAGGACGTTCGCTTCGTCGCAAAAAAATCTTCCTGGTGTACTGCCGCATTGGTTTTTTAATTTTGACGAGATCGTCGGAATCATGACGTCCCAGGGATATTCTTTGATTTTTAAAGGGGCCTTGCTCGAGCGTTATCGCCAAGAAAATCTTCCAGCAGCTTACCGACTGGATGGTGGCCGCGCTTGTACCGTTCTCTTCGAGCTGCAAACCGCGAGGGGTGATCGTTCAAAGACCTCTCCCTCGTGAAATCATATGCCGCTTGTTGTCGACCAATCCTTACGAATTGCGGGCGCCTAGTATTCTTCGGTTTGCACCAATCAAGGCCTACCGCCGCGTAGAAGAGCAGCACGAACTCCATGGAGACGCGATATTGAGTTCGCTGGAAAATAGATCGCATGGATTGCGACGAACGTGATCAAAATGCACCACAAAACCGCATCGCGTTTCATATCAAAACCCCGCACCCACATCCCTAAAAGTGCGGCAACAGCGACCACGCCGTACGACACGGAGTAGGCAAGGTCGTCAAGTACGGGCCGCTTGGGGCTATTGGTGACCTGTACCCGTCCATCCGCTCCGAGCAGGATCTGACTGTCGGGCGTCCACACGGGCGCCGGTACCAGGCGGGGCCAGAAAAAGTACGCGATGTTCCAAAGCTTCACGAACCATTCTGGCGAAGCCCGCCGTCCCGTTCGCCCGGCGATGCGTTTAGCGAAGAGCATCCTTGAGCCCCGATTAGAACAGTGTGTATACGAACGGCGCGACTCCTGTTCCGGAGAGAAAAATCAGCGCACCGAAAATCAGGAACGTCAGGAGAATCGGTAGAAGCCACCATTTTTTGTTGTGCCGGAGAAAGTCCCAAAACTCCGCGAGGATACCCTTCTCAACATGCTGGCGGGCCACCTCCTCGAATTTGCCGTCCAAATTTTGCTTCATAAAACCCCCCTGCGTCAGAATGGCTGCAAATAGCGGGAAGAGTCATCGGACATGGTCCGGTCCGACCAGTAGGTCGTTGCATCCCGAGGGCGTCTAATACGAAGCCGGTCACGATGCATCATGCGCATCGTCCATCCCAGTGGCGTGATTAGCGCGTAATAACCCAGCCCTAATAGCGCGTGCGATACAACCCACCCAATGGGAAAAACGATAAGACTCGCGCCAGCGTAAACACTTCGAACGAGCCTCGGCGCGACGAGGCCGACACTGCCAACCGCAAATGCAACGGCAATGACCCATAGCGAACAATCGTCGGACCCTCAGACCAGAGTCTCCAGCAACTCAGGCCTCCCACGAATAAGCATGCTGCCGAGAACTGGCGGAGAATGCGTTTAGACGGCTGCAGGTTCATCTTATGGGGCATCGTTTGTTGTCTTTTCAATCCAACTGGAATTGAGCAAGGTACTTTTCCCGCTCCATTTCCGCAATGCTGGGAATCATTTCGTTCTTGTCCAGGACGCAGCTTTCCAACACGAGCACATCCATATCTGTGCCCATGAAACAGCGATAGGCATCTTGCGGTGTGCACACGATTGGCTCGCCGCGAACGTTGAAACTGGTGTTCACTAAAAGAGGGCAACCCGTCAGTTTATGAAAGGCTTGCAGCAAGCTGTACATGCGCGGATTTCGTGTCCTGTCTACGGTCTGTACGCGCGCGCTGTAGTCGACGTGAGTGACCGCCGGTATAGTGGAGCGCACGACATTCACTCGCTTGCGCAGGTCAGGGTCGTTGTGCATCTGGTTCAATTCCAATGTAGGGACTGACACTCGGTGGCAAGCACGAACAGGCGCGACGAGCAGCATGTAAGGGCTCTCCTGGGCCGGCCGCATGTCGAACCAGCTTGACGAATGTTCTTGTAACACGCATGGAGCGAAAGGCCGAAAGCTCTCGCGAAATTTGATCTTCAGGTTCATTGTAGTTTGCATCTGAGGAGATCGCGGATCCCCTAAGATGCTGCGAGCGCTCAATGCGCGGGGACCAAACTCCATGCGGCCTTGGAACCAGCCTACAATCTTTTGTTCTGCCAACAAGCGCGCAACGTGACGATAGAGTTCGTCATCTCGATCGAAGCTTTTAAACTGAACGCCCTCTTTTCCGAGCCAGGTTTCGATTTCAGCACGTGTGAATTCAGGACCGAGAAAACTGCCCTTCTGGCTATCTGACACGCTGGGCTGGCGAGGCTTCTCCAGAAGCTGGTGCCATACAAATAATGCCGCTCCCAAAGCGCCACCCGCATCACCTGCAGCGGGCTGAATCCAAATGGAATCGAAAGGCCCATCGCGTAGAAGTCTGCCATTCGCAACGCAATTCAGAGCCACGCCGCCCGCCATTACAAGATTGCGGCAGCGAGTCTTCTCATACAGATCCCTCCCCATACGGAGCATGACATCTTCTGTTATTGCCTGAACGCTGGCTGCGAGATCCATGTGAAACTGTTCTAAATCCGATTCCGGTTTCCGGGGCTTGGCGCCGAATAATTTTGCAAAGCGCCTTCCTGTCATCGTCAAACCATGGCAGTAATCGAAATAGTCCATGTTTAGCCAAAAACTGCCATCGGGTTTTACGTCAATCAAGTGCTCATAAATTGCATCCACGAAGACGGGCCTGCCGTATGGAGCCAGGCCCATTAATTTGTATTCCCCGCTGTTTACCTTGAATCCGCAGTAGTAGGTGAAGGCTGAGTAGAGCAGACCCAGCGAGTGCGGAAATTCCAAATGGTGCGCCAACCGTATTCGGTTGCCTTCACCGATACCGTATGCCGCGGTGCTCCACTCGCCGACTCCATCGAGCGTCAGGATGGCCGCCCGTTCATAAGGACTAGGGAAGAAGGCGCTGGCTGCATGGCTTTCGTGATGCTCGAGAAAAACAAGCGGGCTCCGGATATCGTTACCCAGATTGCGGCGAAGACCTCTTCGCACGAAAAGTTTTTCTTTAAGCCAAACCGGCATTGCCATGGAGAAGCTGCGCAGACCTCGTGGAGCAAAAGCAAGATAGGTCTCGAGCAAACGTTCAAATTTCACCAACGGTTTGTCGTAAAAGGCAACATAGGCAAGATCGCGCGGCTGCGCGCCTGTTTCCTCCAGGCAGTACCGGATGGCGTTTGCGGGAAAACTGGAATCATGTTTCTTGCGGGTGAAGCGCTCCTCCTCGGCGGCGGCTAAGATGTCACCATCGAGCACCAGCGCGGCCGCACTGTCGTGGTAAAACGCCGAAATGCCAAGTATGAGAGTCATACAGCTTCGTTGCCTGGCCCGATGGTAGCATCAGGGCATTTCGCGAGTTGCACAAGGGAGTTCATGAGATGGCCGGAAACCGGTACCGCTTTGCCTTTGCTTTAGTAACGATGGGCCTTGCAATGCTATCCGCGGCAGTTGCCGGCGAGGGCGTCCTTCGCCTGGCTGGCTACGAACCGCGGATAAAGAACGTGATGCACTACTACGCGAATCATGACAAGTATGGATGGGTGATGCAGCCTAACCTGCATGCGAGAAAGATCAGTACTTCCGAAGGAGATTATTCGATATCGACGGACTCTGAGGGCTTTCGAATTCCAGAGTCAGGTGTATCCGACTCGAATGGTGGGATTATCTTAGTAGTCGGTGACTCCTATACATTCGGAATGGACGTGCAGTACACGGACGGGTATTACTCTCAGATCGAAACGCTGCTGGCATCATCGGGAACGCGCCTCCGCACGAGGACAGTGGGAATTCCGGGCTGGAGCCCATTTCAATACCGGGACCGAGTCGATGACTACTTGGAATCTGAGGACAGCAAGCAGCTCAGATGCATTATCTTAGGCTTAACGCTCGGCAATGACTTAGATCCGCCTCCGGATCCAGCGGCTTTTGAACAGGCGAAGCCGTTTATCGAAGACGGATATCTTGTGGGGGATTGGAAGACAGGGCATGTACGCGCCCCATGGCAGGAGGAAGGATTGCTACGGAGATTGCTGTTCGCCGTCGAGACGGAAACAGCCACTGGTTCACTCGCTGCTCGCGCCGCCAGCCAACCTGTGGTGCGGCCGCTCTTCGAGTCCATCGGTCTGGCAAGACGAGTCGGTACTCTGGCGCCGGAATTCCTAGGCAAATCGTCCACAAAGAAAGGCTGGAATAGCACGTTACCCGTTCTTCTGGATATCGGCAGAATTTCGTCTCGTCGAGAGATTCCACTGATAATCCTGCTGATCGCTGATCCAGCGCAATTCTATTTACCGGAAAAGGACCGTTTTTACGTCAACGAAGTCGTCAGGCGGGATCTGAGAGCGCATGACATTCTATTCGCCGACCCTTCGCTCCAATTGTCTCTAGCTGATTACAACCGCGGGTCTCCTCATTGGAACGTCGAGGGTCACCGGAAAGCGGCCAACGCTCTCGTCCCAGTTTTGCGATCTGTCGTGCATTGACACCACAAATCCGAAGCGCAGAGGTTCAACTAAATCTTTTCGGCGCGGGATTCCCATTTTCCACGGAAAGTGATCCAAAAGGACACCACGATCAATTTTAGATCCAATAAGAAACTCTGGCGTTTGATGTAGAGGAGGTCGTATTTGAATTTTTCTCTTCGTGGAATGTCTCTTGGCGCGTAGATTTGTGCGATTCCGGTAAGGCCCGGCCGGACTGAATGCCGCTCGATGTATCCAGGAATGCTGGTCAATCCAACGCGTTCACCGTTTGCACTTAGCTCTATTTCTTCGGGCATAAGAGCCCTGGGGCCAACGAAGCTCATGTCGCCTCGAAAGATATTCCAGAGCTGAGGCAGTTCGTCGGCAGCGGTCGGCCGCAGCAGGGATCCAACCCGCGTGACCCGCGGATCCTTTTCGCTCGCCTGCAGTGGACCAAAGTCACGGTCGCTGCCGACTCGCATGGAGCGGAATTTCCAGCTTTTGAACGTACGCCCGCCAATGCCGACACGGTCCTGGCTGTAAAAGATTGGTCCGCCGTCTTCGAGTTTGATCGCTACCGCGATCACCAACCAAATGGGGATCGAGAACAACAAACCGGCGCCGGAGAGCAATATGTCGAATGGCCGTTTCAGTAACGGCTCCTTCACTGACACAGAACAGAGGAGATCTTTGATGACGTGAAGATACTGCAATGCCTTCTCGTCTCGCCGATAGTGTTCAAGCACATAATTTCTGCCGTTGTTTCCCATGGAGAGCAGGCGTTCCCGGTTCCCGTACATTCGCTCGATTGCATCGGCTAGTTGGCTGTCGGAGCCCGGTTCGACGACGATCCCGCTGTTGCTCTTCTCGACCAACTCCGCGACGAATCCACATACTCCTGCAATGACCGGACGGCCACACGCGAAGAATTCCAAAATCTTGGTGGGCAATACCTTTTCGAACACTTCGTCTTTTTTAAGCAAGACGAGACACACGTCGGACGCACTAATTATTTTCGGAATTTCGTTCCGAGGCCGTTCACCCCAGAAATCCACGTTGCCTATTGCCGATGATGCCGCGAAGTTTTGAAGCTCTTCCCGTTCCGCACCTTCTCCGACGACAAGAAACCGCACGCTGGTGCAACGGTCCTGAAGACTTGCCGCGGCCTTTAGAACAGTCTGCACACCGTGAGCTTTTCCAACCGTGCCGATATAGGAAACGACAAAGAACGGTTTTAGTCCGAACTCTTCTTTACATTCGTCTTTCCGGTAGGGCTTGAACAGGTTCTCATCCACGCCATTCTCGACCACATCAATTCTTGCCATCGGACATTTGCGAGCGATAGCCGGTCGAAATGGTTCCGCAACGACGGCGACCAAATCGGATACTTCATAAAGAAATGAAGCGATGGTATCGAGAATCTTGTAGGTGATTCCCTCGATAGTACCGACGCCCGAGGCGGGCAAGGATTCGGGCCAAAGGTCTCTCACTTCAAAGATGAACGGCCGCCGAAATCGTTTTGCCAGAAGCCAACCGGCGGCGGCAGAAAGCAGTTGCGGTGACGTACCAATAATGACGTCGGGACGTCGCAAGAAAACTCCACGAACCACTGCCGAGACGAAAAACGATACATAGCTCACGATGCGTTCAAGACTCGAGCGATTCGCGACGGGACAAAGCCATGTCCTGACGACCCTTACGCCAGCCGTGTTCTCGGTCAAAGTCATTCGTCTGAACTTGTGTTTGTATTCCGTATGTATCTTGCCCGTCGGGTGATTGGGAAAACCGGTAAGAACGGTGACGTCGTGTCCTTGCTGAGCCCAAATCGCAGCCAATTCCGAAACACGAGCTGCGGCTGCGCCCATCTCGGGAGGATAGTATTGAGAGACGTACAGCAACCGCATTAATAAGAAGTCAATTTAAACCGAATTTTCTGGAGCAGCGCTTTCCGCCGGAAGGAACGATTGTTGGCGTAATTTTCCCACCGTTCAGCATACTCAAGAAAAACAGGTTCGCTCGTGAGCTTATGCAGTACACGCAGTTGAGTAACATGGAGGCGGTGATAATAGAGGCTCGTAACCATCGAGACCTTATCGATTGGCAATTCATACAGCGACCAATACCCAGTATCATACTTCGCAAGATTTTCCTTTATTGTTGCAACGGATCTTTCAAACAGCCTGCGGGCATCGGTATCATCGCGCCACCTTGCATAATCCAGAACACCCCATAAAGCCCAGATAAATCCGTTAAGGATGTGACTGGGAGGATCTACCAGGTATTCCTCGATCCAGAAGAAACCATCACAATCAACAGTTGCTACTCCACCTTCTTTAATATCCTTTGTCAAAGCGAGAAAGGCAGCGGAAGCCGCCTCACCATATCGTTCCTGTCCTGTCACCAAAGAGGCTCGAACCAGTAACGAAATGCCTTGTCCCTGAGCGAGCCCGGAGCGCCACGGTGCTTTCAACAGTTCCCGGTAAGGCCAGTCAAATTCGTGATGCCACACGCGAATGCCGAATGTATTCGGTTTGAGATTCGCAACGAGCCAGTCTGCCGCTTTCAAGAACTTGTCCGCATGCGCGGCATCGCCTGTTTGCTTATACAAGTTGTAATTACCCAAACCATACTGACTTATCGCGATCGGATTGTACTGTTGACCAATCCTTCCCATGTAGTTGAGCAGCGGCACGCCGGCCGCATCGAAGGGACCGGCATATCGTGCCTTTTGTGAAAACGTCATGTAGTACTCGTTCGTAGCGGAATCCCAGGCTCGTGGATTCAGCTCCGGGGTCTCATACCAGAAGAGCAGGGGGCTTTTTCTACTGCGGGCATACACGGACAAGCGGCGTGGTAAATCGAGCAATCGCGAATAATTTCTGGCGCTGCTCACGACGGTTCGAACCGGACAGGGCTGTTCAATTTCAATGATTCCAGGGCTGCAAACGTGAGTCCTGTCGCTCTGATCGCCTCGTCCAACTGCGGTATTACGCCGCGTCCCTCCACAGCGCGGCAAAAGGATGCGATCTCGGCGGAGTGACCCTTGTCAGAGCTGCTCCAGGGATGCCCCCACCTTTTCGTCTTGCCATCCTTTATAAGCCAGAGGCGTCGGAAATCCTCGATGACAGCTACCTTGGAACTCCCAAAGATCTCGATTCGCTCCTTGGAGTAACTGCGATCACCGCCTGAATAAAATCCGATCGTAGCCAGCGCACTATTATCGAATTCCAGCACGATGACGCAGTCATCTGTTGTTGCGCGACACCTCGCTGAGATGGTGAGAGGGCGGCCAGCCGCGAAATAGGCTGCCAGGTCCATGAAATGACACATCTCGGTAACGATTCTCCCGCCGCCTTGTTCGGCAGAATGAATCCAACTGTCATCGGGCAGTTTCCCCGCGTTGATGCGATATTGAATGCATAGGCCGCGAGCCTCCGGACCAAAAAACTCTTTGACGATGGCAGTTGCGGGAGCAAAGCGACGATTGAAGCCGACCATCAGCATCGGCTGACGGCCTTCCTGCTGAAGAGCTGAGAGGTTTTTCGCAAAATCGCACAATTCGTCCTGGCTGACGCAGAGGGGCTTCTCCACAAAAACCGCCTTACCGGCGCGAAGCGCTCGAAGGGCAAGTGCCGCATGGGAATCGTTGCGGGTGGCAATAATGACCGCATCGGTGCGTGGATCAGAAAACACTTCATCCGGCTCGGAAACACAATAATTAAAGCCGAATTTCTCAGCCGCAAAACGAGCATTCAGGCCGCCTGCACTGATTACGCCTCTCAGCTCGACGGACTCCATCCGACGAACTGCCGGAAGCAGCACGTCTTTCGCGAACATTCCAGCACCAATAAAGCTCAGACCAATCTTTTTTCGATCGTTCGTGCTCTTCGAGAGGGCACCGATTTTTGTGGTAATGACACCAGACGCTGGAAGAGAAGGTGTATTGGCTGGATATTGAATAACGACACTGAGAACGTCGGGGCGAGAAAGCATTTCATATGCCGACGGAGCTGAATCCACTGGTATTCGATGAGTGATCAACGGCTCAACGTTCACACGTCGATTCGCCAGCAGATTCAAAAAAGCACGCATGTTCTCGCGTTCTGTCCAACGAACGTAGCCCACTGGATAATCCCGGCCGTAGTCTTCGTATTCCGAATCGTATCTTCCCGGCCCGTAGCTCCGTGACACGACCAACGACAATTCCTTTCGGTAGTATTCGCGTCTCGGCAAATCGAGCGGGATTGCGCCCACCGCCACGATTTTGGCCCTGTCCCTGGCGAGAGCAGCTGCCAGATGTGTAGGTCCATGATCCTTTCCGGCAGCTGCTATGAAGACACAATCCACTCCCGCAGGTTCTACTTGAATACAATTCATTTCGGCATTTTGTGGATCCGAAACCGAATCAAGACCGATAAGGGTTGCGAGATCACGTCGAGAATCAATCGGGTCGACACCAATAACTCGACACGATTGTGCTTTGAGGATTTGTCCTATTAACAATCCCACCAATCCGAGCCCGATCACTGCGGCAGATTCCCCAATCTGAGTGCCGGCTAATCTCACCGCGTGCAGGGCGATTGCTCCAACGGCTGCGAAGCTTGCCTGATCAAAGGGTATGTGCCGTCCTTGTCCGTCGAGCGGCAAGGGTACGATCAGGTTACGGGGAACATAATTGACTTGAGCATGATTGGCATAGCCTGCTCCCGCGCAGGCTACAGGATCGCCAACACGGACATCCGATAGCTGTGCCCCTGTTTCAAGAACGATGCCCGCGCAACTGTAGCCCATCGGCAACGGGTTGTCTAAACGTGACCGCGCTGTGCGGACGGCTTCCAACAGCCCGTCGCGTCGCGCCTTGTTCAGAACCTGTCTAACGAGATCCGGCCGTTGCCGCGCTTTTCCCACTAAACTCAGCCGTGAAAAATCGATGGCGGCACGTTCGGTGCCAGTGGAGATTAACGATGAATGCGTCAAGACGAGAGCGCCACCCGGGCGGATGGCCGGAGTCGGGACATCCCAGACTTCAACTCCGCCATGTTGGAGTAGCTGTACGACCTGCTTCATGCCGGGCTCGCCTGAGACTCCAAATTTCTTAGCCAAAGTTCAAGAGTCAGCAGCGCCCAGATCTGGTGACTTGAATCTTCTAGCCCCTGACGATGCTGGCGGACCATCCGGAACACCGTTTTCGCATTGAAGAGTCTACGCCGGTTAATGACTTCGGCCGAAAGAAGGTCATCTACCATCGTCCTAAGGTCTCGAGAAAGCCATCCGCGGATCGGCGCGGAGAATCCGGTCTTGGGTCTGTGGACCACGCGGTCGGGTACGATTCCCTTCATCGCCTCCTTGAGAATCCGCTTGCCGCTGAGGTGCCTAACCTTGAATTTCGAAGGAAGGCTGAATGCCAAATCGACAAGGTCGTTGTCCAGGAACGGAACTCTCACCTCAACCGAAGACGCCATACTCATTCTGTCGACATAGTTCAGGTTGTGACTCGGCAGATACACTCTGGTATCGACGAATAGCAATCTTTCGATCGCATCGGATGTCTGAAGAGAACGCCAAACGTCGCGATGTTGAACAAATGCATCGCTTTCTCCGACATCCGCCAGAAGCTCCTCCGAATATAAACCTTCGGCGCGAGGATGCATCCAGCTAAATGTTTGCAGATACGTATCTTCACGGTCACCGGAAAGCAACCTCAACAGACGCTTCAGCCGGCGCAGGCCGGCTACGCCGAGGTGTGAGCCCGCGGCAGGGAAATGATCGGCCAACAGGCTGCCGAACCGGCGTGCGCCGTTCGGCAACCGGAGGTAACTTGCGTAAAGTCCGGCCAGATAGTGTCGTCGGTACCCGCCGAAGATCTCATCAGCGCCCATGCCCGATAACAAGACTTTCGTTGTAGCGCTTGCATGCTCGCATATTAAAAAGGTTGGAATGAGAGCAGGATCCGCTAATGGCTCATCCGCAAAATAAATGATTTTGGGAAGCAGCGCGATGAGATCGGGTTTCATTACGAGTTCGGCACAATGAATCCCGAAACTTTGCGCCACAAAGGCTGCATATTTCAGATCGTCGCCGACCCGTTCGTATTTCATATCCTCGGCTGAGAAGCCTGCCGCGTAAACGGCGTGCGGAGGAGTATTGTTTTTGAGCATCAGACCAACGATAGAGGTTGAGTCCAGCCCACCCGACAGGAATGCGCTAACAGGAACGTCGGCGACCAATTGGCGCGCAACCGCCGTCTGAAGTTTCTCCCGGACGGCGTCTGCCGCGTCTCGATAAGGAATCGAAGAGATCGGTTGCGGCGTAGCAATCCAGTAAGGATTTTCATCCGGCTCATTCATCTTACCGGCGCAGATTCGCAGCCAGCTGCCAGGCTTAACCTTTCTCACGCCCGCCAAGATCGTGTTTGGTTCCGGAACATGAAGGAATGTTAAGTACTGATGAAGTGCATCCGTGTTGATGGTTGCGACTCTGTGGACTGCCTGCAGCGCCTTCATTTCGGAAGCGAACAAGAAGTCGCCATCCGCGTAAGCGTAATACAGCGGCTTTATTCCAAAACGATCCCGTGCCAAATACAACTGTCCTCTGTGGGCATCCCAAATAGCCACTGCGAACATCCCATTCAATCTCTGAAGAGCTGCGACACCATAAGCTTCAAAAAGACGCAATACCACCTCGGTATCCGTTTTCGATAAAAAATGGTAATTCTTGGACTCGAGATCACGCCTCAGTTCCGCGAAATTGAACACTTCTCCGTTGTAAACAATCCAATATCGGCGGTCGGGCGTGGACATCGGCTGGTGACCGGCGGAGCTCAGATCCAGGATACTGAGCCGAGTATTAACGATGGCGATCGGCCGGGCGGATTGAAATACCGTGACATTCGACGGGAGCCTTAGATCGGTCGCAGGCGGACTAACGCCCAATCCCACACCCCAATCGTCAGGTCCGCGGTTTTGCAACCGGCGACGCATTTCGAGCGCTTGTTCGAGCATCCTTTGAATTGATGTGTTTGACGGGATGATTCCGGCTATTCCGCACATCGAGAAATCAGCGGCGGCCGGACCGGCGCATTTCCAGAAATTTCACATCGATCAAGAGAGGGAACCAAAGCGCTTGCATGAAGTGATAAGTGAATCCGGCTCGGCCGTCAAGTAGCCCGCCCAAGACAAAGTAACGGTAGATGAAATAGAGGCACGGCCGGACCAGTGGCGGAAAGCGGTTCCATACTCGCTCCCTTAGCCAGCGCCTTCTTTCAACTTGAGTGGACCAGAAAGAAGGTTGTACGGCGTTTCTATTGCTCGGGCTCCTTTCCATGCTTTCGATGAGTTCGAGCGCTTCCAGAGTAGCATAGGCGTTATGCCGGCTAATCCACGCAGTTATGCCCTTCTTGTCATTGTGGATCAAGTCTCCACGCAACTTGCCGGTTGCGCCTGTTACGATTAAGTGCTCATTGACCTTGCGATCCTCGCACGTCGCCTGGCGGTGCTTTACCAGCCTGAGAATCCAGGTCGGGTAATATCCGCCGAACCGGATCCACTTTTCCTGAAAGATCAGCTTTCGCGGTAGGTAAAATCCCGCGACTGTTGTGCGCCCGCCAAGCGTGGAGTGAAGTTCGTTTTTCAATTCAGGTGACACAAACTCATCAGCGTCGAGGAACAGAACCCATTCATAGCGGAAGGGCAGGTTTCGCAAAGCCCAATTCCGTTGAGCGGAATATCCGTGAAAATCGTGAATGACGATATTGGAGGTCCATCTCCTGGCCAATTCAAGCGTTCTGTCGGTACTGCCGGAGTCCACAACGAAAATGTCGTCACTGATGTCGGCTACGCTTCCGAGACACTGCGCGATATTTTCTTCCTCATTCAGGGTTAAGACGATTATGGAGAGGTTGGTCACCTGGTTTATGCAGAAACACTCTCGACCAGATGTAGAAACTCACGCGCGTATCTTTCCCATCCCCAATCGCCATCGTCGATACGGCGTCTGGCCTGCTCTTTCAACTGAGAGCGCAAGTCATCCTGTTCGATGATCGAAAGAACTTGTACGGCGGCCTTCTTTGCATCCAGCGGCGGGTAATATAGAGCCGCATGACCCAGAATTTCACGATTGATTGGTGTATCTGCCGCCACGACGGGCAGGCCCGCGTTCAATGCCTCGAGCATCGTAAAACCAAATGATTCACATAAGGACGGGAAAAGGAAAACATCAAAGTGCCGATACAGCGACGGCATTACGTCCTGTTCGATTCGGCCCGTCAAGATGACATGTCCCTCGAGGCCAAGACTCGCCACGCGGCTCAACACGTTCTTGATACCGGAAGGCCAGTCTTCCATGGACATCGTTAAAAACAGTCTGGCGTTCACTCCCGACTGAACTAGTCCGGCAATCGTATCTATGGCCACGTCAATACCCTTATGAAGGGCAGCATGCGATGCATAGAGTAAACGGATCTCGTTGGGCAGTCTGGGCGGCGCTGACCAACTGTGTTCTTTGCCGGTAACTGTAAAGGACGTTGCATCGAAACCGTGGCGGATCACCGCAAACTTGTGCGGCGGAAGTTCGGGATAACTCTTCCTCACCATGTTGCTCATCGCAATGCTTGGGGTCACAATTTTCACGGCTGAACACATTGCCCGGTAGGCTATTGAACGTCGAATTTTCGCGTCCAATCTTCCTACCACTCCCGCCTTCGACAGGTAATAATCGCAAAAGTAAATAGGGTTGCGCTGAAAAAGGATCTGTTTCACTGTGGGCCGAAAGGGCCCGAAGTTTAGAAGACACACGAGTACATCGATCCGGTTTTGGAGGCACCATCGGTCCAGGACGAATTGTTGCCACAAAAGCAACCGGAGAGATGAACCCCCTACACGCACACGATACAATCGCACATTGGGAGAAAGTGAATCCAGCGGGATAGAGTCATTTATAAAAATCGAAAACTCGTGGCGCCTTCCTCCGTTTGCAAGGACCTTGAGGAACCCGTCCAGATGGCGGCGAGCTCCTCCCATTTTGGCAGCCACGGCATCGACAGCAACGACCACGATTTATCTGAACGCCTCGACGTAAAGGGAACGTGGCAGATCGATCTCGTGATCGTCGGCAGTTTCGCCCAAGATCATGGTTTCTCGGGAGATGAAGCGGCTGGACAAGACAGAAGCCTCAGTAACGTTGGAGAAGCCCGCTTTTTTCAAGATTTCCGAGAGATAGCCGAAATCAAAAGCCGCTCGATGTTGCCCGTCACAAAATACGTAATTAGTGAACCTGCCGCCTAAGGATTCACAGTTGCGCGGCCAGTTGATGAACCAATCCATCAGCCCTCGCGAGTAAGCCACGATGGAATTTCCAAGGTGAGGAACAACGACGCGAATCCCCCCACCGCTCTTCAGTACTCGTCGACACTCTGCCAGAACGGCATCCATTTCATTCGGAAAAAAATGCTCCAATGTGTGGACGGAATAAATCGCTTCGACCGACTGTTCGGCGAACGGCAAGCCGTAGCGGGCATCGAGCCAGAGATCCGACTTCGTGAAGGGGTTGATATCGATGTTCGCGTAACCTGGAATATACCTTGTTCCGCATCCCAAGTTCAGGCGGAGGGGGTTTCGACCCCTGTAGGTCCACTTTTTAATGTAGTGATTTATCACAACCGGCGGAGAGACGACGGCGAAAAGAAAATCCTTTGAGCGTTGAGAAAACATTAGCGCTCTATTCTTAATCCCCTATTCGGTTAGGCGCATGGTCTTACGCGGGAAAATCTTACTCGCGAAGAGGATAACTAACATGATACCGACTTGCTTGATGATGTTGCTGAACCACGCTGCCAGCGGGTATTCGATCAATAAAAACATCGACCACATGACGATGTATATCCAAAGCGCAATGGCTGTACGGTTTCGTGAAAGAAGAAGGTATGAGGTCTTGTAGAGCAGACCCAGGAAAAACATTCCCAGCACAACACCCGCGAGGTGAAAGTTCAGGTAGAATTCGCCAACCTGCGTAATCGCAATACCGCCTATGCCCTCTTTGTGGAATACAAGGTACGCCCAATCAGCAACCTCTTGGTATGCCGCATACTTCTCAGGCCACACAAAAGTAGGAACTAACAACACTGCGAGTCCGCCGATGAAAGTACGCCCATATTGATAGGGCAGGTAATCGGGAGTCGATTCGATGACGATCCCGAACACGCCAGACCCGTTAAGTCTCTCGATGACGGTTTCATAAGCATTGCCCACGTACACTACCGGCCCATCTTCCAGTGTAGTGCTTGCAGCATTAACCGCGGCGAATTGCAATCCCTCGAAGAACGGCATCGACCGAAGTTGCACGGCGTCATTGGCGCGTATTGCCGTAACGCTGGGAGTCACAATGAAGGCCATAAATAGCAAGGCAATCAAGAGGCTCAGGTAGGGAACTCGTCTGGTGCGGAAATAGAACCTGCCAAGGAGTGGCGCGGCGACAACGGGAATGAAGGCTCCCTTCGATCCGGATAAAAATGCAAAAATAATCTCCACTGGAAACATCACGAACCATAGTAGAAAAGTGAAAAATGGCTTGTCGTGTCCAGCCATCCAATAAACACAACCGAGCATGAAGCCGAGTGGCGCAAGAACGCTCAGATAGTCGATGATGTAACCGTACGCCGGGACGACTCCCACCAGTGTGCGGGCATCAAATTTTACATGCCATCCCTGATAAACCAGGAAAAGACGCATGGCGTTCCCCAAGCTGTAAGTCCAGTACACGAGTCGGGAGACGACTTGATCATCGACGTTCAAGAGGCTGGACGCGCTCGGCAGGATCCGGCTTAAGCTTTCCGGAATCGATGAATAATAGGCAATCTGCAAACTGAACAAGCCGAGAATTGTGTAGAACAGCGCCAGTTCGAGAGTCTCGAAAGAAGAGGGAATGAGCCGTTGGTAATTGTCATCCACCCGCATCAGGTGCAGGGTGAAGAAACCAAAGTACAGGAAGTACATTGCCGAGACGGCGTAAATCGGCTCGAAAATATCGCGATCTACCGCCCGCCTAACAAACGGGTACATGCACAGAAGCCCCAGGCAGCCGACCAAAATGTACCCGGGCAATGTCTCGCCTATCATAAATGTTCCCACTTCAGTCGGCTGGAGTATATTTCAACGTGCGCTTTGACACTTGCCTCCGACGGACGGGCCGCGAGCCAACGGTTGTGCGGAATACTCCGGCCTTCCGGCAACAGCCGTCGCCAACGAGCGTTCGGTATGATTCGCACCTCATAGCCATGCGACCGAAGGAGATCAGCACAACTTTGTTCGAGCCGGAGTGAATGGGTCTCGATCAGCCAACGGCTATCCCTTTTTAACAATTCCGTGGAGCCCATTAGGGCATCAAGTTCAGCGCCTTCGATATCCAACTTTACGAATATGGGTTCAGGAAGATCGTGAGCTAATTTGTCAATCGTAGTCGATTGTCCGATAGTGTCTGAAACAATCTGCAATCTGTCACGTGATAAAGCGTTGATGGCAGCGTTGTGTAACAGGAGTTCTCTTTCGGTTCGAAGGGGTTCAACGGCGATAACAACTTTCGCCGGGGTCTTCCGCAATGAATAAATGGTATACAATCCGTCAGCGGCACCGACGTCGATCGCGGATTGAATACGCGAGGTGAGTCTACACAGAAAAGGATAAACCTCTCGTTCATACAATCCTGCAACAAATTGCAAATTGCTTTGGAGATCGAGCTTCATGCGCTGTCCGCGGAACTCCCCAAACCATATGGTGTAATCTCCGGCGCCGTGTTTGAGAAATCGGCTTTTTAAAAACCGCGCTAACGGCTGCATCATATGTCTTGTTGCCTCAGACGGCAGCGATACGCATCGACGAGGGTTTTGCCGTAGGTTTGCCACGTGTACTTCTCGGCGGTTCGCCCGGCTTGGGTTCCCATGGTCTTGACCACTTCCGGGTTTTCATAGAGAAACAGTAATTTCTCGGCAATCCTGTCCGGGCTCCGAACCGGTACGACGAATCCATCCTCGCCCTCAGTAATCAGTTCACTAGCGCCAACGTGCTCGGTTGTTACCACGGGCAAGCCCGCAGCCATAGCTTCCAGAACGACGAGTCCGAACCCATCGTCGACGGACGGAAAGCAAAATACAGAAGCTTCCCGGTAGAGGTTAATGACCGTTTTGCGAGAACAGTAGGGGATATACCTCACGCTAGGGAATTCGAGCAGAGGTTTGACGCTGGCTGGCACATCACATCGGATGACCAACTCGGCTCTTTTTAAATTCAGCTTTCTCCAGGCCTGCAGCAGATACGTGGCACCCTTGCGGAGGGGCTCGCTACCCACCATTAGGACTCTGAAAATATCGTCCGCTTTACGAAATTCACCGGAAGAGCCGATCTCAGAGAGGTCCACTCCCAACGGAACTCTGACGATCTTCGATGGTGGAAACCCCTCTGCGGCGAAACTTCGTTCTGAATAGTGTGAGGGGACGAGGATATAATCCGCGGTTTCGCACTCCTCTTGAACTGTGTCCACCCATTCCGTACTCCACTCGAACTTTGTGCCTACCAGATCTGCTTCCTCTTCAAGCCACCGGACTTTGGACCTTGGATGCGGACAAGCGGAATCCACTAAAGTTGTATAGCCAAGCTCTCTTGCCCTTCCGAGAGTCGACCGGCAGTGACTTGCCAGGCCATGGAAGACATTACCGTTCCTCGACCGCGTTCGGCGAGGAAGAGCGTTCGCAACTCGGTTGTCAAAATGACGTGTGAGCCGCAGGGAAACAGGTTGTCTAAGTGCACTCGGACCATAGCGCCCGAATAACGCTTCGATAACCTTTAGGTAGGGGATATTCCAAAGCGCGTCGCGTGAAACGTCCTCGATCGCATACGGATAGGACGTAAAGAGATTTTCAAGCATGTTCCGGCTTTGCAAATAAGCGGACGTGCGGTAAGCCGCAAAACGACCGAAGGCGGAAACGCTTACCCGGATGTTTGAATTCAAAGTGTTCGTCTCTACGTCCATGTGTGCGTTGCCTCTAACCTTAGCTGCGGGTGCGAAGAAACTCTAAGGCAGCATGAATGCCGTCAACACAGGCTTGATAATTCCAGGCTGAAACCATCTCGCGTGACACTCGTCCGAAGTCTGCACGCAACTTGCTGTCGTCGACCAGTAGACCCAGGAATTGTTCGAGTCTCTGAATGTTACCCATTGGGTATCTAAACCCATTGACACCATTGCGCACAAAATCTTTCGCAGAGGGAACTGCATCTGAAATGATGACCGGCAGACCCGCGCACATGGCTTCATTCACCACCAACGGCGACACCTCCATTTCCGATGATGGTAGAGCAAAGACATCCGCCATCGCATAGTATTTAGGTATTTCCCGCTGGCTCGTGAAACCGAGAATCCGAACGTTCTTGGAGGATCGGACGGCGCTTTCTAGTGTTGATCGAAGCGGCCCATCTCCTACAAATACCAGGCTGGCCCGATCCGAGACTTGACGAAAAGCTGTCATCAGGTCATAAGGCCGCTTTTTCTCTGTTAACTTACCTACATACAAAATGACAGGAAGACGCGGGTCCAGACCAAGCGAGGCTTTCAAGTCATCCGCGACTGGACGGTACTCATCGCATTGCTTGATGAGGCGTTCATTGTCGACGCAGTAGGGCGTATAGAACAACCGATCACTTGAAATTCCGTAACGTTTGTAAAACTCGGTGCTCATGCTGCCGATCGTGAGGAACGCGCCGGATGCCCAAAAGACAATTTTGAGCACGATTGTTTTGGGTAATCGGATGATCCATCTGGTTTGGGGCCGCAACACAGTTTCTCCACGGAACAGGGTGTGCATGCCTCGCAGGCGAGCTGTGCACAACGCCAATAAAGTGGTTGCATAGTTGTAACCGTGAATCAGTACAGCGTCGTGTTTTTCAGGGCTCAGTTCGCGGAGAATACCGAAATTGCACAGGCCGAAGAAACGTCCCAGACGCGGCTTCAGCGACCAGTTCTTCAGGAAGAAGTGTCGATAACCTTCAAGCAGTGGAAGGTCCCATTTGTAATGCCCCGCAAAGTCCTCATCAAATGTATGTTCGACGCCGTCGCGGGAGCAGAAATAGACGGTAAGATCAAATTCAGGATTTGCTGCCAACTTGCGAAAAAGAGGCACCTGGTAATGCACGGGATGAGAGATTACAATCGCCAACCGGTACGGTCCCACTTCAGATTCCTGCGCACCTACTGATAAGCTCTTGGTACGCCGAAATGGCATGCTCGGGTCGAAAACTTTCCGCCCGCTCCAGGCCTGCCCGCGCCACATTTGCCCGTAGCACCGGATCCATCAGCAGTCTGAGGATTGCGTCACGCAATGCATCTTCGTCGCCAATCGGCACCAGAATTCCGTTGTTGCCATCCAGTAGGATTTCAGCAGGACCGTGAGGACAATCGGTTGCGACAACCGGGACTCCCAAACACATCGCTTCGATCAGTACGCATCCGAAACCTTCGTAACGGGAAGGCAGGACAAATACGTCAGCGCTGCGAACCAGAGGAAAAGGATTCTCCCGGAATCCCATAAAATTTACGACTCGAGCAATGCCGAGATTTTCGGCTTGCCGCCGGAGCGCCGCAAGGTCGGGCCCATCCCCGACAAACGTCAGCCTCGCCGGAACTTTCTTTGCCACTCCGGCAAAAGCGTTCAACAGCAGGTCTCCAGCTTTCTGCTTATTGGTTAGCCGCGCGACCATTATGACGTTTGGAAGATCAGAGCCCAAACCCGGGCCCTCTTGCGCGCGGCTGCGCACGGCTTCAATATCGATGGGATTGTGTATCACCGCCAGTTTCCTCTCGACCCATCGAACGTGTTTCGATAGGTCCAGTTTGACGCCGTGGGCCACAGCGACGATCGCCGTTGCCAACGGATAGGTTGCTTGGCGGATTAAACGGTACAATGGCAGCTTCCGGTATCCAAGCTCCGACACATGCTCGGATACGATGATCTTCGTGCCTAATCGTAAACTCACGATTTTCCCTATTACCGCCAGCGCGTTCGAGTGGAGCAGGAAGCCGAGAATGACGTGCGGCCGATAGTGCCGGATCAGAATGGCCAAACGTATGATCATTTTGGGGAGGGAACTTCGGCCTTTTCTGCCTAGCGTGAGAATGGGGACATCGGCAGGAACACTCGAAAGAAATTCACCGGCCGAACGCGACAGTACCAATATTGGTTCAATCCTGTGTCTGTCGAGATTGCTCAGCATTGTAATCACCACACGCTGAGCACCGCCCCCGGAAAGGTCTGCGACTAGAAAGAAAACCCTTACTCTCGCCATGAGCCCAGCGAATTCAGGAAGCCAGAAACGCGATTCCGGAAGCGATCGAAGCCATAGGCGTCAATGACCCGTCTTCTTACATATTGACTGTCTAGATGCCTGTCGCCACCCCCGATTGCCTCCAGTACAGCCGTAACCAATGCGCCTTCGTCGTTTGGATCCACCAACCTGCCTAATTGTCCATTCAGGAGGGCTTCGACGGAGCCGTCCTTATTGCCGGCAATCACGGGGATTCCGCATGCCATCGCCTCCAAGAAAACAATCCCGAATCCTTCGCCTGCAGAAGGCATGACGAACAGATCGGCGGAGTTCAGTGCCAAGGGCAACTCAGAATCAGTCAACTGGCCCACGAATTCGACGTGACGTTCAACCCCGCACGTTCTCGCCAGCTTCGACAGGGGCGTGATGTCCCTCGAGGGACCAACGATGCGGTATTTAACCTCAGGATAAATCGTTTTTATTTTTGCTAGGGCCCGGATAACTGTAGAGATGCCTTTATATACTTCATCGATTCGCGCAGTAGTAATAATGACTGGTCTTGGGCCATTCCGTTTTTCTCGAATCTCCCGAAAGACCTCGCCATCCACCGTATTCGGTAGCCGTGTAATGAGACGTTGGTTTACACCCCATGCAATGATTCGGGAGGCAGTGTAGTTGCTCACCGCCAGGACACCTGCTGCCTTGGACGCCAGATATTTCTGATAATTTTTCGGATTCCAACTCTCTACTCCATGTGCGACCAACACCCAATTGCGGCCACTACATAGTTTCAAGAAAAACGCAATGGCGGAGAAGCTCATATGACCTGCGATCACTAAGTCGGGTTTCATCCTAAACGTTTCCGCGGCAGCCCGAAGGCCGAAGTACGCTGCAGGGAACCGATGGCCGCGGCACGCTATGAAATTCGCCCGTCCGCGGACAAATCGATCCGAGACTGTATCGCGATCGTTTAGGCTAATTATTGTCAAGTCCAAGGACGGTGTAGCCTCGACCAATGCCCTCGCTAAGTTTCTATTGAAGGCCTGAATGCCGCCAACAGAGGAATAAAGGTCCGAAGCGAGGAAAAGTATCTTTCTCCGCTGTCCGTCAGAAGCGAAATCGGCCAGGAGACGCTGATCCGTAGACGCCGAGATCACAAATGCCGCCCAAAGCCTGGACCAATGCGAGCGTCCTGCTTTGAATTCTGAAGCTAACTTTCGACTGGCCCGCAGGTCCAAAGGGGACTTATCGATCACTTCCATCACAGTTGGGGTGTTCCGAAGCCAGGTGTGCATTGGAAGCGTGAAGCCTTTCTTCGAAACCAGGGAAGCCGTTGCATTACCGTCGGAAGCCGAGCGCGCCAAAAGTGGCTTTTGTATGTTCCGTGAGAGCTTGTAGGCACCAGGAACTGAGCACACGTGTTCGACGAGCAGATGATCCAGGAACGGGACGCGGACCTCGACACTGTGCGCCATTGAAAATACATCGGTGTCGCGCAGTAACTGATTCTGCAGATAGAGTTCAATTTCGAGACGTCCTAACGTTTCAGCTGTGAACTGCTGCGGTTTTAAATCCTCCAGTGGAAAAGGTCCATCGCAGTCGAGGAGATCTCTCACTTCAGACGGCGTAAAGAGACCACGCAAGACGCAGTACGGTCCAATAATTCCGTCAAGGCGTAGAAATTTCAACTTTCCTAAACGAGCCCGCCCTGCTTTATTCGCAAAATCTCCGAGTATTGCGGCCGCGGTTCTAAGCGGAGGTCTCGACAAAATAGAGAGGTAGTTCATCCGTTTGAAATGCGAATAACCCCAAAATATCTCGTCACCACCGAGGCCCGAGAGGACAACCTTCAAACCCGACTCATAGGCTGCCTTGGCTACAAAATAGGTGTTTACACCGTCAACCGATGGTTGATCCATCGATTGCACAATACGATCAAGATTTTCGGTGAAGTCCCTGTGATCCAGATGAACATTAATATGGCGTGTGCCGAGGTTCGCCGCCAATTCTGCCGCCTTCTTGCCTTCGGAAAGCAATTCATCTTCAAAGCTAGCGGTAATGGTGGTTAGCTGAGAGGCAGAGTATTTTGCAGCCAGTTTTGTGATGATCGAGGAATCCATTCCGCCCGACAGAAACACACCGAGGGGAACGTCACTTACGAGGTGATGTCGTAGGGAATCGTCGAGCAAGGCCTTCGTTTTGGCGATGGAATCTTCCAAAGACATACGCGTTGACGAGACGGATGGAACATCCCAGTATCTCCGTGGTGCCGGGATGGAGTAGGAACGATCGTCGATACTGAGAGTGTGGGCCGCGGGCAAGGAATACAAATAACGGATCGTGGTCCACGGCGTCGGAACGGATCCCAGTGTCAGAAACCCACGCAGGGCGCGAGGCTCACAGTTCCGTTCGACAAGTGACGATGCAAGGCAGGATCTGACCTCGGAGGCGAAAATCACGGATCCCCGTTCCCGAATCCAATACAGCGGTTTGATGCCAAACCGATCTTTCGCCAAAAAGAGTGCGGGTCGCGTCCGGCAGTCCCAAATCCCGAACGCAAACATTCCTCGCAGGTGAGTAACGACGTCCGTTCCCCATTCCAGGTATCCGTTTAGGATGACTTCGGTGTCCGTCCCTGAATTGAATGTGTAACCGCGGGCACAGAGCTCGTTGCGCAGTTCGCAAAAGTTGTATATCTCGCCGTTGTAGGTTATCCAAACTTTGCCGTCTGCTGTTCCCATCGGCATGCGGCCGGCTACCGAAAGGTCAAGTATGGACAATCGGCGCGCGCCCAAAACGGCAAACGGTCTGCCGGGCGCGCCGGGGTAGGTACGAATGTGGCGTCTGTCGTAGCTTTGCAACAGACCGGTAAGGTTAGGATCGTTGAGAATAAAGTCGGGTAAAAGGATTCCCCAATCGTCAGGCCCCCGGTGAACCTCCGCATCGATCATGCGCAGTACGGCGGAGACGGATTCGGCGCCCAAGTCCCGGTCGAAGTTTACGAGGCCGGCTACTCCACACATCAGCCCATCACTCAGCGGTTACGGGTTTGTGAGCCAATGCAGCAGGAACGTCGCGAAAGCCGCGGAGGAAAGGTAGGAAAGGTAGCGCAAACGCCGCAATTTTTATCAAAGTGAATGAAGTCGTGGAGCCTAGGACCGATGAAAAAGCAACAGAGACGATGACCAACACAGATACCAAAACATTCTGCCCCGACATCGTTAAGCTTCCGCATAGTTTCTTCAGGCTCAGGCGTAAATAAACGTTGAAGCCCAGTTGGCTGACGAAATACGCGGCCGCAGCCCCGGCGGCCCCATAGTACGGAATCAATAGAACGCCTAAAACTACTTTCAGGCCGATGATCAGCAGGCTTGCCCTAAGTGAAATGTCCGATCGCCCGAGAGCTTTCACGCCTGCGTGATTTGGACCTAAAAGACTGTTCAAGTAGTTCGACAGAGCCAAAATCTGCAGCAGCAAGGCTGCACTTCGATATTGAGCTCCGAATGTCAGCTGCAGAACCTCGCCTGCCCAAGCAATCAATACGAAGACGAGCGGATAGTTCAGCAAGACCGACGCATTTATCGCGAATCGGTAGGTCCTAGAGAGCTCGTCAAATCGTTTGTGTCCCAGAAGGTAAGCGCAGCGAGGCAGAAACACATTATCGAATGAGCCGGCGACAATGCCAACCAGCGAGGCCAGCGACATAGCAGCCGCATATGAAGCGACCGGCAGCGTACCGAACGTGACCCCAAGGAACAATGTGTCAAAGGAACCCATCACAACACCGGCCAATGCGCCGGCCGTTAAGGGCAAGCCGTAACGAAATAATTCCGTCGGAAACGCTACAGAGATAGGACTTCCATTCGCAAATACAAAACCAAGTCCTACGACAGCCGTGATCCCTGCGCCAGCCACGTAGCTGAAGACGGGAACAGAGAGACCCGATTGATGCCATGTACTTGCGAGGATGATGCCTGCCAAAAATATCAACGGCTTAGCCAGATCCAATAGAGCTTTGCGGAAAAACTGTTCCAGACCGCGCAGTACGCCCGACGATATATCGATCAAAGCAGACATAGGAAGCGAGGCGAGCATCAATGCAAAGAAAAAGACTTTCGTCTGTCTCCCGACAAGGACATTTCCTAGCAGGGCGAGTGCTGCTGCGCAGGCCAGGGCACAAAATGAAGCCCAGGCCAAACTTTGCCCCATGATGGTACGTACTTTGATCCGATCCGTTCGGGCTACGGCGATTGCCCGTGCCACAGCCTCGGGCAATCCCAGAGTACAAAGCGCGCCGGCGGACGCGACAACGGTCAACAGCAGTACATAACCGCCGTACTCTTCCACCGAGATGACGCGCGCCAGTACAGCTTTTCCCACGAAGGTGGCAGCCATCATCAGACCGGAGGACAGCGCTAAAACGGCAGCCGGCCTGATCAGCTCGCGGGCAAGGGACATACGGTCAGCCTGCATGGACTTCATTCGGCGTTAATTCGCGGTACACGTCGAGAACTCGCTCCAATCTGTCGGAACCGAAGTAACCGTCCCGGATCAAACGGTCCTGCGCCGCCTTCTGCATCTTCCGGCGTTCATGGGGATGTTGGAGATAGTAGGTGATCTTGTTTCGCAGGTCCTCCGGTCCATCGAAACACGCCATTTCTTTTCCTTCAGTAAAGAACTCATGAGCTTGACCGGACCCCTTCTCAACGAGCATGAAGCCGCCAGCGGCTGCGATTTCAAAAATTCGAAGAGGAGCCACTACGCGCCCTGTATCGAAGTAACTGAGGAAAACCAAAGTGATCTTCGCCTGATGAATCCTGTCCGCCATTTCATTCCACGACAATGGGCTCATCTTCACGTGGTTCATTAAGGCGGAGCTGTCTGGAGGCCGTCCATTTCGCCATCCATATCCCCAGACCGTAAGCTTATAATCTGTGCCCAACTTCACGAGCTGCTCGAGGATTCTTTGTCTTTCCGAGCGCCAGTGACCGATGAAAACAATATCGTCACCATCCTCAGCCGAAGAAGAGCGGGTATCGAGGCGCCGGAGCAAGTTGGGATTACAACCCAGGGGCAAATACTCGACCCTCGGAGCGCCCAGTCGTTTCGCCACCAGAAGGTCATTCGGCGTATGCGCGAACACACAGTCGTAATACGGCATGCTGCGAAGAGCGAACTTGGAGCACAATGTACTGGAGTCCAGGTCGGCTGTCTGCCAGGTAAACACTCGGCATCCGAACTGCGCCTTAATCTGGTTAAGGGTTTGTGGAAAGATGTACTTGCTGTCGCAGATCAGCGCAAAATCAATGGGGCCAGTGGTCTGCCTTAAAAATCTGCGGACCTTCAGGTTGATAAGCAAGGCAGCGGGTGTGTGGCTAAAGTGATTTGCCGCACGCCAGACGAAAGCTCGCTTTTTCATCGTAACTTGTCCCTGATCGAAGCAGGTAACACTGTGGCCCCATGCTTCAAGCGCCTTACGATAGATGCCCATCAAGTCGCCTTCTCGATCTTCACCAATCAGCAATACGCGCAGGTCCTCTCTCTCGCAAATTAGCTCCATCAATGTGCCTCAACTGGTTTCTGCATCGCCGAAACCAATAAAGTACCAAGACGGCAACGATTCGTTAAAAAACGAGCCGTATTGTCGGGGAGCATGTGGTCGAACTTGCTCTTCAGAGAACCCGCCGGAATTGGCAATAAGTCCGCCTTCGGTCCGAACACGTGCACGTGTCGAACGTCGAGATAATCGGAGGCTAGCTTCTTCCATTCCTGGACCGAATAAAAACGCGCAAGCACGCCATCTGTCTGTAAGGCAATTGATTCCCGCAACGACCGGCCCTTCAGAAGATGTCCATGATAAAGGCCGCCCAGGAAACCGGCGATGACGTAGTAATTCCAGAAGCTTCGGTGGTAGACCATAACGATCGCTGTTCCTCCAGGCTTCAGGACACGCCGCATCTCGGCAAGGATACTGTTCATATCTAGCGCGTGATGGATGACGCCCCACGACCAAATGTAGTCGAACTGATTTTCCCTGAATGCGAGGCGTTCCGCGTCCATCTGCACAATTGAGCCGCCCAACTTTTTCAAATCAAAGCGGCGGCGCGTTGCTCGTGTCGCGTACGTCGTGAGATCTATACCGACGAAGGATTTCGCGTGCTGTGACAGAAGTTCTGCGTGACTGCCACACCCGACTCCAATCTCCAATACGTCGGAGTTTCGTAATTTGGCGTAGTCAATGAGATTGTCGAACGGTGTGTACCGCCAATTTAGGTAGGCTTTCGACTCGGAAATGAATCGCCGGTCGATTTCATCGAAGAACTCCAGAGTGAGTTCCGGAGACGTGATGGACTGCCGCCAATCGTACCGCATGGGATGACCTTCCCACCATTGGCGGTTCGGATCCTGCATGACGGCGGCGTCGGCTACGCCGGTGTTCGTTTTCTGAAAGGGGTCAGCCATCCCGCACATTAACCTTTAATTGCTCGAAGGTCGGAATCCACCATTTCCGCGACCAGATCATGGAATCTGACCTTTGCCTTCCAACCGAAGGTCTTTTCTGCTTTTGTGGAATCACCTAGGAGGAGATCGACATCAGTTGGGCGTATCAGTTCGGGGGAAATGCGAACAAATTCGCGGTAGTCGTAACCCACGCACGAAAAAGCGGTATCTAAAAAATCTCGGACCGAATGTGTTTCACCGGTAGCAATCACGAAGTCATCCGGTACTTCGCTCTGCAGCATGAGCCACATGGCTTCGGTGTATTCTCTTGCGTGTCCCCAATCACGTTTGGCATCGAGATTTCCCATCGTGATTTGTCTGGCTTTCCCGAGCTTGATCATCGCGACGTGGGAAGAAATCTTGCGCGTCACGAATTCAAATCCACGGCGCGGAGACTCGTGGTTGAACAATATGCCGCATGATGCATGCAGATCATATGCCTCGCGATAATTCCGGGTCAGATGGAAGCCGGCGACTTTAGAAATCCCGTAAGCGGACCGGGGATGAAAGGGCGTACATTCGTTTTGAGGCGCGACCGATACCTTTCCAAACATCTCGCTCGATCCGGCAAAGTAGACGCGGCACTTAGGGGCGTAAGTCTTGATGGCCGACAAAAGGTAGTGAGTGCCGCCAAAGTTAGACTCAAACGTCGAGAACTCATCTTCAAAGGAGTAACCGATATAACTTTGCGCGGCCAGGTGGTAGCAGTCGTCCGGTTTGAGGCTGGAGATCAACTGCAGGATGCTGGCGTAATTCTCCAGGGTTGCACAGTGGAGGTGTATCTTCCCTAACAGATGCCGGATTCTCCAGTACCGATGATCGAGACTGTCCGCAGCGACGCGCCGGACAAGGCCGTGAACCTCGTAACCTTTGCTGAGCAAAAGCTCCGCAAGGTATGAACCGTCCTGTCCGGTGATGCCTGTAATAAGCGCCTTCCTCATGTGCGCGGTCCTATCGAGGCTGCGCTTATGCGGTCCAGTATCACGTGGCGAAACTGGCTGTGCTGGAACAGCGCGAATATCAAATGACGGTGCTGATTAAATGCGGCTTTTCTTTGTATTAATGGAATGATTCCATCGGCCCGAACGAGGTCGAATAGTTCTTCGATTTCGTTATCAAGCAAACGCTCCACCCGCGTCCGAAACATCAATTGAGCATCGAGTTCCGGTCCTAAGCGGCGGCGCCATTCGTGCTCATATACTTGCAATGAGCTTGCGTCCAGCCGATTCGCGCGCAGCGATTTCTGCAATACTTCGGCCGCAATAGCGGCGCTAACGACGCTATAGTAGATCCCTCCGCCTGTCGTCGGTTTAACCAAGCCGGCGGCATCGCCTACCACCAGCAACCGTTCTCCGAAAGTCCGTTTGATGGGAGCGAGTGGGAGAATTTTTTGACGCGGGCGTAGTTCTGTTGACAAAGGTATACCGCAGCGGTCGGCAACCGACCGAAGGAAGCTTCCAAAGAATGCGGCGATCTTCGACTGACTCATGATTCCAAGTCGAACATAGTTACCATGAGGACGACGTACAGGAACAACCCACGCAAATCCCTTCGGGGCTATGCGCTCCCCAAAATGGATTTCCACTTCAGGAAACATCGCGCTAGGCACCTCCGCTTGCGCAGATTGAAGAAACATCAACGGTGCACCCAGCCCCAGAGCACGCTGGATACCGTAATTGGCGCCACATGCAACGATGCATGCCCGGCCGGCTAGGCTGTCAGCATCGTCGAACATGATCCGAACGCTGTCGTCATTGACATGGACTCGGCTAACTCTTCTCCCAGTCATTATCGCTGCGCCAGCCGCTCGGGCGCGGCGGCTCATCAGTTCGTCGAAGAACACTCTATCCACGACAACGGCTTCAACACGCGATGGTGTATAGGCGAAATCCTGACCCGAGGGCGAGAAGAACCTTGCGCTGTGCAGTTCATTCAGGATCGCTTCTGTGGGCAGATCAAATTCTCTAAAAGCATCGATGGCCAGTATTCCGGTGCAGTGTACCGGCCTTCCAATGAACTCATGTTCTTCAAGCACCACGACATCGAAGCCGCAGCGAGCTAATCTCTCTGCTGCAAAGAGGCCTCCCGGCCCTCCTCCGATGACGATGACATCATGCATTACGGTCTATGTGCTTGGTTTTAGGATGAAGCTAATGCCAATGACAAAAAATCATCAACTGCAATGGACGAGGGTAACTTCTTCGCCTTGATACGTCCAGATCAAACGTGTGGGAATGACATGGGAATCTATGAACGATTTTCGACATTCTCGTCGTGAGTAATATGACCGTAGTACCGGTCGTACACATACCCATCGCGATAACGCGCTGAATAGCCTGCAAGGTGCCTCAAATCCAGGTCATTCAGCACAACGCCGGCAATACGCACTTGCGCTTCTGCAAGGTGTTGCACAGCACGGTAGGCGATGTATCTTGAAGTGGAGAATGCTTTCACGACAAGAATAGCTGTATCAGAAACCGAAGCAAGGATTCGGCCATCGGAGACATTCGATAGAGGAGGCGAGTCCAGAATCACCAGATCAAAATCTTTCTTGAGAGACTTCAATACTTCCTTGAACCGCGGCGACAGTATCAGTTCTCCAGGATTGGGTCGCACCGGGCCACTGGGAAGCAGGAACAGATTTTTGATGTTTGTTTCGGAAACCGCATTTTCGAGAGAACAATGTCCTTCCAACACACTCGACAGCCCATTCGCATTCGCGCACTTGAAGATCTTGTGCATGCGCGGCCTGCGCATATCCGCGTCGATGAGAATAACGCGCGCGCCGGTCTGCGCCACAATGACGGCTGTATTGACCGCGGTCACCGTCTTGCCTTCGCCGGGAACGGCGCTTGTGATGACGACTGAACGCGTTGGAGCCGATCCGGATGATAAGAAGAATGATGTCCGAACGGAGCGATACGATTCCGCAATGACGGAACTCGGCTCATCATGAGGAGCTAATTCAATCGAGCGATTGTCGCTTTTCTCGGCATTCGCCGGTTCGTTTTGCTCTTTCTTGCGCCCGAAGCGGAACCCGTAACCATATCCATATTTATATTTGTATCCGCGCCACAACGAGAGATTATGTAACCTCGGGACCGTACCCAATGCCAAAAGTCCCAGGTGCCGTGTGACGTCGTCAGGAGACTTGATGGATCGATCGATGTATTCCTGAAACACAGCGGAACCCACGCCAAAGATGAGGCCGAAAAAGATTCCCCAGGCGAGGTTCAACTTGTGGTTGGGCGTTACCGCTCCCTTCGGTACTTCCGCTTGATCCACGACTCTGATGTTCGAGGCGCGCAAACCCCCGGAAATGCCCGCTTCCTTCAACCGGGTCAATAAGCCGTTATAGATGTCTTTGCTGGAATCCGCCTCGCGCTTCAGGATGTTGTACTGAATGATTTCGCGATTCATTTTATTGACAGCATCGCGCTGCTGTTCCAGGGCTACGGAAAGCAGTCTCTCTCTCTCCGTTGCCGCAGAATATTCGACCTCGAAGGTCTTGACTATCCGACCTCTCTCGCCTTCGATTTGTTTTTGAATTTCTTCAATCTGGCTGCGAATGCGCCTCCGGCTTGGGTAATCCGGGGCGAAGGTCACAGTCAGTTCGGCGTCTTGCCGCTTCAGGTCAGATAAACGCCCAACAAACTGCGAAATGAGTGAGCTTCCCGTGATCTGTGGCAATGCGTCAGCGCTTCCGGTCCGGACCATACGCTCGTAGGACTGTTTTTGGATCCGTTCGGCCTGAGCTCGCGTGTACTCTTCTTGAAGTTGCCTCAGTTTTTCAGTAACCGTGTTGCGGCCATCTTCAGTGAAGAGAATATCATTGTCCTGCCCATACTTTTGCAGACGCTCCTCGGCCTTCTCGAGGCCTCCCTTCAGGTTGACAATTTGCTGCGATAACAACTCAGAAACCTGCTGCGTGGTCTGGAACCGATTTTCGATGTTCTGCTCGACAAAATGCCGCCCATGAGCATTGATGACTTGCGCCGCCAGCTTCGGATCTTTGGCTTGAAAAGTGACTTCGACAAGCCACGACTGCCGCAGGGGCTTCACCGTGATTCGGTCGAGATACTGATCAATGAGCGAACGCAGCTGGTCACCTTCGTCATCCGAGGCTTGCTCGGTTTTTTCGACCGAAGAGATTTTTTTAAGATTACCGGCCTGCGCCGCAAGGAAACCTCGCTGTGGCGCCGCAAATTCCTTTTCGAGTTCCTCGTGCAATTCGGTAACGACGCGGCGAGCCAGAGACCGCGACTTCAGGATCCTGAAATAAGACTGCAGCATGTAATCGACATAAGTGTCGGAGTCCGCTTGATAGTAGTCTCGAAGGTTGACGAGGCTTGGAGTTTCACGCTCAATTTGAATCGTGATCGTGGCCGCGTACATCGGTTTTTGCTTGAGCGTCCATATGAGAGTCAGCAGCACGATCGTCGCGAATACTGCAACCACTGTCCACCGGCGCGTCACGATCACTCGCCAGTACGCCAACAGATGTGTCTCATCTTCTTCCTGGGTGGCGAGGTTACGCGGCAGGTTCTCGACAATCTCGGGGTATTTTCTGTGATTTATCCGGACCAGCTTGTCTTTACCGGCACGTCGCCCCGGAGTTTTCGCTTTATCTGTGCCGCTGACGGTGGATCCCGAGGGCGGTGAGGTGATGTTTACTGTTGCCGGCACTTGCGGTGCGATATCAAAGGCATCGACCGCAACGTAGGAACCCGTCGAGGCGGGATTGCTCGTGCCAGTCACTTCGATCAACAGCGTGTGATTGCCCGACGCCAGACCCGTTGCCTTGAAAACCTCGGCCTGGACTTCCTCGGCTACGGAATACATATCGAGCTGCTGAATAAAAACTCCGTCGAGGGAAACACGAGCGATGCCCGCCTGTGGCCCCCGGAACCCGATCCATGTCAGATCGGTGCCACTAAAGGTGAACGTCACCTGCTGACCTGCCGTTGAAGCCACCGCCGCCGTCCCAACGCTCCAAGGTCTAAGTGTGCTGGTTCGGTCCCAACCGGACGTGTACGTCAGAGCCGGATCGGTGTTCTCAAAACGCGTGGCCGACTTGAACGGCGCCGAACTCGTGCCCGTTCCGGCCGGTGTCGTGACGCTAATGGGTCCGGCGGTCGCCGTCAGCGGCACCGTTGCCTGAATGGAGTTGGGCGCTTCCATATCGTTCTTTGTCGACACTTTCGGTTCAGTTCTTTAATTAAAAACGCGCGATTACTGGCAACTGGATTTCCTTTCAACCTCCAGCTGTGTAGGGAATAACCGGCATCAGCGAGAATCTAAACGGCTTCTCAATTTGACGTACCGCCGCTCATTATTGATTCCACACGCTGACTATGGGTTGCGGTCACAGTGAGGTCAACGCGAAACCACACGTTGTGTCAGGAAAAAAGCGGATATTGAAAACCGATGAAAAACTATAATTCCATTACAGATGCGCGCAAAAGAGGAGCACAGCACTATTCTCCAGTGTCAAACACTTTTCATTTTGCGTCAAAGCAATGGCGCACCATCATCGCGCAAGCGGATCGGGACGCACCTGAATCTTGTAAACCTTCGGTCGCGAACTGGTGCCGCCTTCGTTGTGAAACACGGTGCGCGTTCCTAGCGTGGTCCACAGACCTTTGCCTTTCCAACCCGCATTGGGATTGTCGATACGCCCGTCGACATTCTTGCTGAAGAAGCCCATGGGATATGGAATACGGATGACCGCGATCTTCCCATTGACCACTGCAGTTAGCGCTTCGCCGCCGTTGGTCGACGCAATCGGCACATTCGGTCCAAGGCCCAGCGTGTTGTAGCGGTCGACCCAGACGTAGTAGGCGTGCTCGGCACTGCCGGCGTCAGTGACGCCTTTGAACTGTGGTCCCGGGAATTTGTATAACGTCCAGCCTTCCGGGCAGTGCTTGCCTGTCGCTGCGGCCGGGCCGTTGAGCGGTCCCTTGCATTTGCGCCGGTCGAAGCTCGCGAGGTGGCCGCTAGAGAGCGCCGTCCACACAACACCATTCAGATCGAGATCGATGCCGCGCGCACCGTATCCCTCATCGGGAGGTACGTACACTTCGGTCAAAGCCGTTTGCGGCGGGTTTGGACCCGGCACGAGGCGCAAGATATAGCCCGGTTGGTCCATGCGCGAGAAGCCGACATCCATCGATTGGCCCCAGATCGAATCGTCAACCGGACTCGGCTGAACACCGTAAAAAGCGGCCATCACGCGTTTATCCTTCGCCGGATCGAGAGGCTGATTTGCTTCGACGTAGGCATCGCGTTTGCCGTTGCCGTTCGTATCAATAATGAGCGGCGTCCAACCTTGCGACTTCATTTCGTCGCCGGTCTCCTCGTATAGCTTCGTGTTCAGCCACCCGACCACGCCGCTTGCCGGCCCGCCGGCGCTGGTCCAAAGCGTGTTGTTGGCATCCTTGGCGAAGTAGAGATGCTGCGTGGAGAAGCACGTGTCGATGAGCGACCACTTGCCCGTTTTGGGATCGTACATCGAAAGCTGGCGACCTGCGTTTTCGAGGGGCACGACCTTTGCGGAAGGATGATCCGAGCCGGCTTTGCAGTAGGCGGGATTGGCCTCTGGGCGAATTCTGGCGGTGAACCAGACGCGTCCCTTTTCGTCCATGATCGGATTGTGGATGCTCGTGTGACCATCCCAGATGGGCTCGTCACCCCAATACGGAGAATGCCCGTGCGTCAGCTCCAGCGATGAAGGCGTTTTTGGATCGCGATACGGATGCTTTATCTGCGATGCCTCATTCTTGACCGGATCGAGGATCGGGACCATGTCCGTGCTTTCTTCTGTTGATCCATAGATCGGCCCATTCGCATTCACGCGCGGATTGCGCTTGTCGGTCGATATCGCATCGTGGAGATAGGCTTTGGGCATGGACCACTCCCACATGCTGATTACGACATTGCGCTCGACACCCTGAGGCCGTTGCGGCTTTTCAGTAGGCAATTCTCCTGCGGCAATGCGATCGGTCCAGTCCGCAAACAACGCCAACGCTTTTGGCCCGAATTGGCCAAGTGTCAGAGCCATGTTTGCTCTCGCTTGGCCTGCTTGTACCCGGCGTGTCCATGCCTGCAGCGAATTGCCCGCGGAGGTCCATTCCTTCTCAAGCGTACGCATACCCTTGGAGCCGAGCGCGTGGCACGACTGGCACGAATTCTTCACGGTATCGATCCAGTAATGCTGCGTCTTCATCACTTCCCGAATACCGTTGCCGTTCACACCGGTACCTGGAAATTCGCTTTTAGAGGGAATCTGAAGCAGCGAGTACCAGTAAACGCCTGGATAGTATTCGGCCGCGGCGGCGGCGCTTGGTGCCTGCACGGCGGTGAGATTGAGTTGCCGTCCGATTTCCGTCTTCACTTTCGGTGAATCCACGAGGCCGTACCCTCGCACCCAGACCTCGTACGACGCTTTTGGAAGCTCGGGGATGAGGTAGCGTCCCTGGTCGTCAGTCACGACCACCTTCGCGAACTTTGTGGGCAGATCGGTCGTTTCCGCGACGACCCACACGCCCGCTTCCGGGCCCTTCGAGCTCGTCACGACGCCGCCTAGATCCGTACTGCCTACCTGGACAGTGGCCGGAGCTCGCTGCGCCTTGAGTCCCGAACCTGCGCCGGCCAGGCACAAAACCACCGCGAGGATGGCAGCAATTGTCACGTGCAAACTCGTTCTCATCTGTTTTCTCCTTGTGATTCTCCTCCTGATTTAGGAGCGAATTCATTTTAGAACGGACTTCGCCGAAAATCTCGAATTCTCGTAGTGACTCGGTTTGAAAATTTGGGGCTCCCCTCCTAAGTTAGGAGGGGAGCCTGCGAGGACCGCGAAGCGCGAGCCCGATAGGGCGAAGCCTCAAAAGAAGTCCGAGCAGGCGGGGTGGTTCCCCTGCCGTTACTGGCAGTTGAGGGAACCACCCCGCCCTCGCTTACGCTCGGGCACCCCTCCTAACTTAGGAGGGGAGTGGCCGCACTCCAATTCATTCACAGCTTCTCTGAGCGCCGACAGTGCGGCAGTTTAGACATCACCGGCGGTCATAGACCGCCGCTACAGATGAAACTGAGTCACCACCCGAATTCTCTCGCCCCTCTGGATTTGGATCTTTGCGTTTCAGTAAATATCGTGTCACGATATGTTACGCATGCAAAAACTGATCGATCGCGACCATACATTTCAAAAAGGAGACGAAAATGAGAAAACAATCTTTGCCTCACATAATGTATCTCTCTCTTTTTTTCGCGGTTTTTTGTTTTGTAGGCTGTAAAAAGAATGTCGCTGCCGCTCCTCCCGCTCCTCTACCGGTCGAACCGACGGCCGCGCCCCCACCGCCCGCTCCGACAATCACGCTGCGTGCGGCCCCGGCCGCAATTAATCGAGGCCAGTCTACGTCGCTCGAGTGGGAAGCAAAGAACGCGACGAGCGTCCGTATACAACCGGATGTTGGAAACGTTCAGTTGCAGGGTTCGCGACCGGTCACTCCGGCGTCGTCGGTAACCTACACCGCTACAGCAACGGGTCCCGGCGGATCTGTTTCCGACACGGCCCGCGTCACAGTCCGAATTCCGGCTGCCGCCGCGCCGGCTCCTCGTCCGGAGCCGCGGACTGAAGCGCGCCTCAGCATGGACGAAATGTTCAGGCAGAACGTACAGACAATCTACTTTGACTTCGACAAGAGTGACGTTCGTTACGACCAGGTCCCGAGACTGGAAGCCAATTCGTCATGGCTCAAAGGACATCGCGGCATCAAGTTCAGGATTGAAGGGCATTGTGACGAAAGAGGCAGCGAGGAATATAACCTGGCCCTGGGTGACCGGCGTGCCAATCGCGTCAAGGAGTTCCTCGTCAAAGAGGGTGTTGACTCCTCGAGCATCAACACCATCAGTTATGGAGAAGAACGTCCCGTGTGCAGAGAGGCTACGGAAGATTGCTACCAGAGGAATCGGCGCGCGGCGTTCGTCCTTATTCCAGCGAGCTAGGGCGCGCGGGCCGAGCTACTTGCTCGGTTCCGCCATCGATTTTTTGTACGCCGCCGCCTCGGTCGCTGAAGGAATCATCTCCATCAAGTCAGTGCCGGGAGGGATCAGCCGGAGTGGAAGCTTGTCTCGCGGAGTCCACGGCTTTGTATAGGCCTTGGGATCGTCGAGCGTGACGGTCAACTCGAGCGTGTTCTGATTCAACCGGTGATAACGTTCGACGACGCGCAACTGATCGCTGTGCGGGTCGCCCGCATTATCGAGCCAGGTACGTTCATCGGTCCCGGCGGTGTCGACGACAAACGTGTAGTCATCTTCCCAGCGGCCGACGGAGTAGCCGTACCAGCGCGGATCGGGATCCTTCGGAAGCTGGCGGCCGTCGGTCCAGATCACGCGCCACCGCTTCTCGAACATGTAGAGCATGAGGACCGACTCCGGAGTCTGCAGGATCTGGACCGGACGCAGTTCGTAAAGAAGGATGCGCGGGAATCCCGCGGGATCGCCCATCGTCGATAGCGGGTCGTTGACTTCTGCCATCGGAACCATGCGCGATCCGTTTCCCGATTTATGTGTCTTGCCGAGTTGTTCTCCCCAAGGCGTCAGCGGGGGTGTTGGATAACCGGTTCCATTGATGCCTGCGTTTCCCGCATCCCAAATTCCGGCAAGATCGCGGCGCGGCGCCGGACCCGCCGCCTGCTGCGGATTCGCGGTTTGCACACGGCCCGGGTTATTCCAGGGCTGGTACTGCCCGAATGATTCGACCGTCAGCGTTAGAATGGCCGCGGCCATCAGGCTAAAGTGGGACACTTGCTTCATGACTTACCTCTCGGGCTACTGTGGTGGCGAAGCTCCATCGGGTTGAGGGCCAATAGCAATGAGTGTCTCCCCGTTCGCGAGCAGGACTTTGACAATCCTTCCCACTGGCGCGCCGTTCTTTACGGGCTGCAACGCGACGGTCACGGGATCGCCGGCTTTAAAAGAAGTGCGCCGCCAGCCCCGGGATGACATGGTCGTAGGATTCTGTGTCTCGACACTCCAGTTGCGAACGGCCCCTGTATCATCCTTTGCATCGAATTTCAGAAAGCAGTGGGGATTCGCCCAAATCCACTCCGTGACCGTACCTTTCAGCGTCAGCTCTCTCTCCGTATCGAAGGTCGCGGCACCGTGATGAGCGATGATCGGCACTGCTGTCACTATAACGGCCGCAATAACGAGCGATATTTTCATAAAGCCTCCATTAACCGAACTACTGACGACGTGGCGTTGATGGCACCGGCTTCGAGAACCGGGCCGCGTCGATCGCAACATTAGGCTCGACGGACGTCAGCTCATAGGTGGAACGGCCATCCAGCCATGTCACCGTCCATTTAAACGGCACTTTCACTCCAGCTACGTCACGATAGCCGCTGTAGTCCACGCGCGTTACGACGCGTCCGACTGGGGAGTTCGAAAACCGTACCAGGCGTGTAAGCAGCCCGGTCTCCACATCGAAACACAACGTCGCCGTACCTCCATTGGCAGTGTTTCCCTGGACCACATTCACTTCGCGGTCGTTGATGAGCGTCGGGAACCCCACACGCCAGTTGGTCAGTGACTGTTTAATCCTCGCGGGAAAGAATACCTCAGACTCCAGCTTCGCGCCATCCAGCTCCTGGCCGGTGATTGCGATCACGGGCATCGGCTTGTCGGTTGCGGGAGCAGCAACCCAGCCGGAGTTACCGTTCAGTGTCCACGTGGTGTCGCCTGAGGGCGGGTGCGCGATGATTATGCGCTGGGCGGGCCCTCTGGCATACATTTCGAAAGGGCTCTTTTCGGCATCGTCAAAAGCGTTGTAATTACCTTTCCCGCTAAAGCTCGTGAAAGCCCCGACACGCTCGGCGCCCCCTAGGGCACGCAAATACTTGTCGAGAATTTGATCGGCGGTTGGCTGGCCGGAGGCTTGCTGAATCGGATCGCCGGGCTCTTCAGGCGGCGGACTGCTATATAAAAGGTCCAGGCTCGGCATGACGTTTGGCCGCGATGTGCCGCGATGACATGTGTTGCATGTGACGACCTGCCGCCCACCAAAATACGTCTGGTTGACGCCGCTAACCATCTGCATCATCCGGCGCGCCATCTGCTTTCGCGGATTATCGTCGGCATACCGCGCCCAATCGCCGCCGCTTTTCTCGGCATGACAATCGGTGCAGTTGAGTCCCAGTGCTGCGGAGAAGAAGCCCATGGTGCCCATGAACTGATCGATGGGAATACCCTTCAGGATCTGGACGTTCTTAAAGACTTCTTCCGCCATCGGCGGTCGCTCGCCGGCCGGAGCTTGAGCGACTGTAAGCGCCACGGCCAAGACCCACAACACGGCTATCTGACCTGTCCTTGCGGATTGCTGTTCCGGACAACTTCCCGGAAGCCTAACTTCTCGCCGTACCAAGCCACAGCTTGCGCGACATCGGGCACGCTAATCGCAACATGATTCAGTCTTACGCCGGCTTGGCCGGCGGGACTTTGCGCCACCAAAGTTTGAATCGCTGTTCCAATCAGGATTCCTGCAACGAATAAGAAGAAACCACACATAGAAGATCTCCCTTCAGCAAGCTGTAACCAGCTTGACCGCAGTCTGCCATCCATGGCATGCGCCAAACCATCCATGGGGCGCAAAGACCCTTCACCTTGTTTTCATAGAACTCTTGGCACTACAGCAAATCCGCTCGACGGTACTTCACCGGGCAGAGACAGTCAAGCAGTCTCATAAGGCATCCTTGGTGGCGATGAAATATGACGAATCGCCGCAGATCTCGGTCGCTCTGTGGCTGCTGGCGGCATCGCGAGAAATGAAAATGCTCAACGACATCCGCAGCGTCTTCAAGTCGCTGTTCCGAAGAGGCAATGATCTCGACAGTATGTTTGTGGCTGACGTTACCATGCTAGCATTACTCCTCGATGGCCCGAAAGAAGTCGAAGCCAAAACGTCCGGCGCCACGATTTTCGGATCCCTACCGTGATTTGTGGGTTTCACTGGCTCCGGCCCAGCGGTTGAGGCGCTCCTGGCGATTGCGGCTGAGACTGCGAGATCCCGAGATGAGCCACGATGCGAAGACTTTTCAGAGCCTTTGAGCGTGTCGGGCTCGACTACCTGCTGATTAGCGGCCAAGCCAGCGTTCTCTCGGGTGCAGCCATGTTTTCGGAGGACATTGATCTCTGGATCCGCCCTACTGTTCCGAATGCGCGTAAGCTTTTAAAAGCTTTGGCCGAACAGCGCGCCCGCGTGCATCGACTGACTCCACCGCTGACTCTGCGAATTACTGCCGAGACGCTTTGAACAGGATTTGCTTCAGGATCTGAACTTCGCGCGGCAGTTCGTCCTTGCCGGATGGAAATTGGTTGAAGCGGAGAATGTAGGCGACGACGTCGACGTCCTCTTGCCGCGAGAGTGAGCCCGGACGGTCCGCGGGCATCGAGATGCGGATTCGATCGAACAGGTCGCCCACGGTCAAGCCGTCCCAGTTCGCCATGAACGCGCCGCCAGTTAGCCCGGGTGTCATATCCGCGCCTTCTAATGTCCGCCCATGACAATTCGCGCATGCCTCGAGGTAAACCGCTTCACCACGCTTAGCCTGCCCGTCACTGTAGACACCGTCCCAGACTGTGCGTTGAGTGTCTTGCGCGCGGGTGGGGAAATAAGTCGGCCAGAAACTGACTAACGCAGCAATCAAGAGCAGCATTCCCCTCCTCGCAGAGGAGGGGTGGATGCGCCGAGCGAAGCGAGGCGCAGACGGGGTGGCGCGAAGCGCGAGGCCGATAGGGCGAAGCTTCAATAGAAGCCCGGCCGAACTGTTTCGCCGAACTGACCACCCCGGCGCGCCAGCCCGCTGGCTGTCGCGCCACCCCTCCTCTGCGAGGAGGGGAATGTTCGCAATGTTCCGCACAATCACCTCGCGTCATCCGGCAGACGGTACGCAATACATTCGCCCGGGTAGTTGCCGCCGCTGACAGCAACCACAACCTACTGCTTGCCGTTAACCATGTAGGTCATGGGCGATCCGGTAGAAGTATACATGGGAATGGCTTCTGGTAAGATGCTCAGGGTGTTCGGCGTCGCGCTTATCACAGTCACTCTAATTGGGGCTCCGCTACAAGCCCCGACCTACACTAAGAACATCGCGCCACTCCTGGCGGAGCGCTGCGGCATGTGTCACGTCGCGGGAGGCTCGGCGCCGTTCAGTCTACTCACCTACGCGGACGCGAAGCGCCACGCGACGGAGATCGCAACCGCCACTCGGACACGCTACATGCCGCCCTGGAAGGCTGATCCTGAAAATGGTCCATTCGTCGGCCAACATCCGTTGACCGACGATGAAATCGAGCGTATCCAGCAGTGGGTTGCTGGGGGCGCTATTGAGGGTGAAGCAGGCGACGCGCGCGCATCCACAGTGCCGCCGTACCAATCGAGCGGGTGGCGGTTGGGCCCGCCCGACCTCATCGTCACGCTGCCGCAGGCGTACTCGCTTCAAGCTGAAGGTACCGATGTCTTCCGCGTTTTCGTCCTTCCCGTGCCTATCGCAAAAACGCGGTTCGTACGCGGTTTCGAATTCCGGCCGGGCAACTCTAGAGTAGTCCACCACGCGAACATTCGACTCGACAAAACGTCCGCTTCCCGGGCGCTCGACGAAGCCGACCCCGAACCTGGTTATAGCGGTTTGATCGCGCGATCTGCCGGCTATCCCGAAGGACACTTCCTCGGCTGGACTCCGGGACAGGTTTCGCCACTGCTGTCGAAGGAACTCAGTTGGCAGCTCGATCCTCACACCGACCTCGTCATCGAGACACACATGCAGCCGAGCGGCAGTCGCGAAAGGGTGCAGCCATCGATCGGGCTGTACTTCAGTGACACGCGGCCCACGCGCACGCCGGCGATGCTGCGCCTCAGCCGGCAGAACATCGACATTCCCGCCGGCGACTCGCAATACATCGTCACCGACTCGTACGTGCTGCCGGTTGACGTCGACGTCGTGGCGGTGCAGCCGCACGCGCACTATCGCGGACGCGACATCCTTGGTGAAGCTACTTTGCCGGATGGCACCACGCAGCGGCTCATTCACATCGCCGACTGGGACTTCCGATGGCAGCACGTCTTTCGGTTTGAACAGCCGCTTCATCTCCCGAACGGCACGACGCTCTCGATGCGCTGGGTGTACGACAACTCGCCAAACAATCCGCGCAATCCGGAGCGGCCGCCGAAGCGCGCGCGGTGGGGTCAGCACTCGTCGGACGAAATGGGCGACTTGTGGATTCAGGTGCTGACGCGCAACGAGGCGGATCTCGTCACGCTGACGCGCGACTTCCGGGCCAAAGCGGCGGCCGAGGACGTCAAGGGCTACGAAGCCGAAATCGAGCGGCATTCTCACGATACCGGTCTTCACGACGATGTGGCGCTGTTGTATCTCGAAATCGGCCGGCCCGGCGCGGCAGTAGCGCATTTCGAGAAATCGCTCGCGCTGAAGGGACGCTCCGCGCCTGCGCACTACAACCTCGGCACCGCTCTCTCTTCCGCCGGGCGGCTCGACGAGGCGGTGGAGCAGTTCCGGCACGCCACTCAGATCGATCCGAAGTACGCCAACGCCCACAATAATCTCGGCAGCGTCCTGCTCGCTCAGGGAAAGCGAGACGAAGCGCTCCATGAATATCGCGAAGCGGCTCGACTACGGCCGCAGTCGGCTTCCGCACTGCAGAATTTGTCCTGGGTACTGGCCACTGGCCGTAATCCATCGCCCCGCGACATTGATGAAGCCGTGGATGCTGCCGAGCGCGCGGCCGGTCTAACAGGACGACGCGACGCGCGCGGCCTCGATGTGCTCGCCGCCGCTTACGCCGCGGCTGGCGAGTTCAACCGCGCGCAGGATGTTGCGGCGGCTGCACTGCGGCTAGGGCCGGACGACCCACTCGCTACCGAAATCCGCCAGCGCCTCGAGCTGTACCGTCATCGCCGGCGATACATCTCGCCGGATCCCACCAAGCGGGAATAGCCACAAAAAGGCACAAAATTCACAAAACGTTCTGATTTCAATTTCGATCTCTTGTGTTTCTTGTGCCTTTTTGTGGGCATTTTTCTTAGCATAGGCCGATGGAAACGAGGCGAGATATGCGCACCTTCGCGCCGGCTGTACTCGTGATCTTCGCTCTGGCGCTGACGCTGAGGATCATCCATATTTGGCAGATGCGAAGCTCGCCTTTTTTCTCCGTGCTCATCGGCGACGCGCGCGGCTATGACCAGTGGGCGCAGCGTATCGCAGGCGGCGACTGGGTTGGCCGTGACGTGTTCTATCAGGCGCCGTTGTATCCGTATTTTCTGGCATTCATCTACTGGGTCGCCGGGCGCAGCCCGATTCTCGTGCGTATTGTGCAAGCCGTGATCGGCTCATGCTCCTGCGTGCTCGTGGCCGCCGCCGCTCGCAAGCTGTTCTCGATGCGTGCCGGCTTGCTCGCGGGCGGGATGCTCGCCATATATGCGCCGGCGATATTCTTTGATGCGCTGCTGCAGAAATCGGTGCTCGATGTATCCTTCGTCTGCCTGATGCTGTGGCTGATTGTGGAAATACAGTTCCCTGCGCAGTTTCTGCTCTTAGGCCTTGCGGTCGGTGCCCTGAGCCTGACGCGCGAGAACGCGATTGTCTTCATTGCCGTAATCTTGGGCTGGGCATTTCTGCGCTACGGTGTGAGGACAGCGGCATTCTTCGCCTTCGGTGCTGCGATCGTACTCTTGCCCGTCATCGCGCGCAACAGCATGGTTGGCGGAGAGTTTTATCTGACGACGTCGCAGTTCGGAACGAATTTGTATATCGGCAATCATCGCGGAGCGGATGGCACATACCAGTCACTGCGCTATGGCCGGGGCGCGCCGGAATACGAACAGCAGGATGCGACCGAACTGGCGGAGTACGAATTGAACCGGAAGCTGACGCCTGGAGAGGTGTCGAGCTTCTGGACCGGTCGCGCGCTTGCCTTCATTGTTTCTGACCCGGGCTCGTGGCTGAAGCTGATGGCGCGCAAAGCGGCGCTGCTGGTTAATTCCACGGAGATGGTGGACACCGAGGATCAGGAGAGCTATGCCGAATGGTCCATGGTGCTACGGCTGCTTGGACCGGTTACACATTTCGGTGTGCTGGTCCCGCTAGCCTTCGCCGGCCTGCTCGCTACCTGGAGCAGCCGATCGCGTCTCGGGGTCCTGTACGCGCTCTTGATCACATACGCAGCCAGCGTCCTTCTCTTTTTTGTCTTTGCGCGGTACCGATATCCCCTCGTCCCCTTGCTGATACTGTTTGCCGCACCGGGAGCCGTCGCGGTGGTTAAGTGGTTTGGGCGCGCAGCCTTTTCGGTGCGGCAGATAGCCGCGGTCGCCCTCGTAGCGATTGTAGTGAACTGGCCGATGGGATCGGTGAGCGCGATGCGCGCGGTCACCGCGACGAATCTTGGCACTGCACTTCAGAGCGGGCATCGGATCGACGATGCGATTGCATACTACCGGCGTGCCTTAGCCAACCAACCGGACTATGCGCCGGCGTACAACAATCTCGGGGCTGCGCTTCACGAACAGAAGCGTATCGACGAGGCCGTAGAGAGTTATCAGCAGGCGCTGAAATTGCAGCCCGAATTCGCGACGGCACACTTTAATTTCGCGAACCTTCTTCTAGAACGGGGTGATCCGGCTGCGGCGATCGATCATTTCGAACGTGCGATCCGTAAGGAGCCCGCGTCAGCCGACATCCACAGCAATCTCGGCATCGCGCTCGCGTTGAGCGGCCGGACTGACGAGGCTTTGCGCGAGCTCCGACAGGGGATCGATCTCGATCCCGGATCAGCCAAAGCTTATCGGAATCTCGGTAACACGCTAGCCTCCGAGGGCCACTGGGCAGAAGCGATTTCCGCGCTCCGCCGTGCCGCGGAGCTCGAACCGAACGATGCGCCCGCTCGTTACGATTTGGCAAGCGCACTGCTCGAAAGCGGCAACGCCAAGGACGCGATTACCGAATTCCGTACCACGCTCCGCCTTTCCCCCACGATGGTCGACGCGCACAACAACCTGGGTATCGCGCTGGGATCAGAAGGCAAACTCGACGAAGCGATCGAGGAATTCCGGCGCGCCCTCGCCATCCAACCCGGCTTCGCCGACGCGCAGCAGAACCTCAAGGTGGCCCTCGCCGCCCGGCGCGAAGCGCAAGCGCGGTAGCGCGCAGCCTCAATAGAATGCGCGGCCGCAATAAAAGAGATGTTTGTTGACTAGATCCGCCAGCTTTTATATATGGATTACAAACCACTATTTCAAATCACGCGACAAGAGTGTGAGAGGAGGAAGGATGCGAATACTAAAACGGATTTTCATGGCTTGTCTGTTTGTGTCCATCGCGTGTGTCGAGGTTCTCGCCCAAAGCACGATGACGGGCACCGTGAAGGACCAGAGCGGCGCTGTTCTACCGGGCGTTTCTGTCGAGGGCGTTTCTGTCGAAGCGAGCAGTCCTGCGTTCATCGAGAAGTCGCGATCGACCATCACGGATGAAAGCGGCGCGTACAAGATCATTGATCTGCGACCGGGCAATTACGCGCTAACGTTCACCCTTCCCGGTTTTAAGACCATAAAACGCGATGTGGAATTGCCCTCGAACTTTACAGCGACGATCAATGCCGAGATGGGGGTAGGCGCTGTTGAAGAAACAATAACGGTCGCTGCGGAGTCGCCGGTTGTGGACGTACAGACAAATTTCAAGGCGCAAGTTCTTCCGCGCGAGGTGCTGGACTCGGTGCCTACGGCCCACACCATCCAATCGGTCGGGCAGCTCGTCGTAGGAGTTCAGATGGACGTACCCGATGTGGGCGGTTCGCGCGCGATGCAACAGACCTACTTCACAGTTCACGGGGCCGGCACCGCGCAAACGTCGGTCCTGATGGATGGAATGATTATCAACGGGCTTCAATCCGACGGCGCGGTCCAGAGCTATATGAATGACGCTGGGGCCGAGCAGATGGTTTATCAAACTGGCGGCGGTACAGCCGATTCGCCAACCGGGGGCATGAAGCTGAATGTGTCTCCCAAAGAAGGCGGCAACGAATTGCATGGTTCCGTGTTTGCCGGCTTTGAGGACAGCGGTTTGCAGAGCGACAATCTGTCATCTTCTCTCAAATCGCGCGGCGTGCGAGCGGTGGACAAGATTGGCACTTATCGCGACATTGACGTGACGCTGGGCGGGCCGATCAAGAAAGACAAGCTATGGTTCTTTGGGTCCAGCCGTTTTTTCACCGTCAATAAACCGGTCACCGATGCATTCTGGATCCCGCAGGGAAGCACGTATGCGGACTGCCGCAATGGAGTGGTTGCCTGCAAGCAGGCCGTCAACGAACAACAAATCAATAGCGTGTTGCTGCGCCTGACCTGGCAAGTGAGCCCAAGAAATAAGCTTTCCGCGTACCTCGACAGGCTGTTCAAGTCGCGCGATCACGATGTTATCGCAGGCGATGATCCTAAGACCGCCGGCTTCCGCTGGAATTCGCCGATATACGAGACAAGCACGATCAAATGGACCTCGACGGTGAGTAATCGGCTGTTAATTGAAGGTGGCTATTCAAGCAATATCGAACGGTATAACAACTACTATGAACCTGGCGTCAGAAAACCGTATGGCAGTCCTGAATGGTATGCCGGCGCTTTGCATATGGACACGATACTGGGGACGAGGAGCAATGCAAAGACCGTCGAATACGGCAGCTATCCGGACCGGCACAACGCCCAGGCTGCGGTGTCGTATGTCCGTAGCGGCCACAACCTCAAGTTTGGTTTTCAGAATTCCTGGGGACCGTACAATCAAACGGCCTGGGCGAATGCGGACCTCTATCAAAATTACCTGAACGGCCCGGCCACGGTCACCTTACTGGCCACGCCGGCTCGTTGGAAGGACCGCTTGAACGCGGGTCTGGCGATTTACGGTCAGGATGCATGGACCTTAGGCCGGATCACTATCACTTACGGACTGCGATGGGAGTATCTCAGCGAGCAAGTTTCAGGGCAACCTGCACAGAGTGGACGCTTCGCCCGTATTCCGGCTTTCGGCGATATTCACCTGCCGATTTGGAGGACATTCTCGCCGCGCACGGCCGTTGTCTATGATCTGTTCGGCAACGGAAAAACGGCCGTACGCTTCGGCTTTAACCGCTTCGAGGCGGCCGCGACCACGACAAATGCGTCCATCTATAATCCGGCAAATGTGCTCACCGTTCGGGCTACCGCTGTCTGGACAGATCTAAACAAGGATGACATAGCGCAAGGCGAGCTTGGCTGCGTGTATCTCATCACACCGGGTTGCGAAATCAATTTCGCCAATGTGCCGAAGAATTTCGGCACGGTTTCGCTTTCGAATCCGGATCCCAACCTTAAGCGTCCGCATGCGCTCGCCTATAACCTCGGAGTCAGCCACGAGTTGCTTCCTGGAATCGCCGTGACTGCGGAATGGTTCCATGGCGTTGCCAAAAATATTCTCGAGCGCAATAACACTCTGAGGCCGGGCGCGATGACAGGACCCGCGAGCGTCTCCAATCCCAGCTACAGACCCGTGACGGTTTTCAGCCCCATCGACGGCACTGCGATCACGATGTACGATCCGATTTTACCGGCTGTCCAACAAGCCGTAGCATACGTAGACACTAACGACCCGAATTTGAAAAACGTCTACAACGGGTTCGAGTTCAACTTCAACGCAAAGTTACCTCGGGGCGGACGAATTTTCGGGGGCTCATCGACGGACCGATCCGTCGCCAATATTTGCAGCGCCGCGACGACCAATCCCAACTTTTTAGTATATTGCGATCAGTCCAGGTACGGAATTCCATGGCGCACGCAGTTCAAGCTGGTCGGGACATATCCGCTGCCATGGTGGGGCCTTCAGTTGAGCGGTTCACTTCAGGCGCTGCCTGGGTACGTCCTGTACAACGACAACCTGCAGCCGTTATTCCAGGGAAGCGGTTCGGGAACCAATCTGAACAACAGTCTCAATTTACCAAATAGCGCCGGGACCGTTTTCACGGTTACGCGAACCACGGTCTACACGGCCTGTCCTGGTAACTCTGCGGCGGCCGGCTGCACCGTCGGAGCGCGAGTGATTCCCGGCATGAACCAGGCGTCACTGAATGTGCCGTTGATTCCCACGGGCACAGAACTGACACCGCGCCTCAATCAGGTCGATTTCAGCGTGGGCAAGAGATTCAATTTCGAGCGGATACGCTTCGAGCCCAGAATCGACCTGTTCAATGCGCTGAACTCAAGCGATTACTTCGCGGTTCGAACCATGGTGTACAGCACAGTGGCCGGCGCGAGTTATAAACAGCCTAGCAGCATATTGCTCGGCCGGCTTATCCGGTTGGGCGCTGTTGTGAATTGGTGAGCGCATTCGAAAGGAGGGCACGGCTGGATCAATATCACGGACCGCGTGGATTACCTCAGCGTGCTGCCGGCCGGATACGTGAACCCGGCAATTAAGGAGTGAGACTGCATTCCCCTCCTCGCAGAGGAGGGGTGGATGCGCCGAGCAAAGCGAGGCGCAGACGGGGTGGTCAGCTCGGAGCAACTTTTCGCCGAACTGACCACCCCGGCTCGCCAGCTTCTATTAAGCTGTCGCGCCACCCCTCCTCTGCGAGGAGGGGAATGTCCCACCGCGAGCGTTATGGCGTCGCGACGACGACTCCTTTCGGCTCCAGATAATACTCTAGCGCTTCGGGCCCGTGCTCGCGGCCGATACCGCTGAATTTGACGCCGCCAAACGGCAAGTTTCACGAAAGACATCGCTCCGATATTGCAGGAGAAGTGCCAGGCGTGCCACAGGCCGGATTCGATGGCCCCAATGTCGCTGGTGACCTACGAAGACGTACGTCCCTGGGCGAAGGCCATTCGCGAACGCGTGATCACTCGTCAAATGCCTCCCTGGCATATCGACAAGACCGTGGGCATCCAGAAATTCAAGAACGACCGGTCTCTGTCAGACGCGCAGATCGACACGATCGTGAAATGGGTCGATGCCGGCGTCCCCAAGGGGGACCCGAAAGATATGCCGTTGCCAAAACAGTGGCCCGACGAATCGAAGTGGAATTTTGCGGACCTGTTTGGCGGTCCTCCGGATTTGATTATCAAATCGCCCGACTGGACCGTGCCGACGGTCGGACTGGATGCCTGGTATAAGCCGGTTATCCCAACCGGATTAACAGAGCCTCGTTGGGTGCGCGCCATTGAAATTCACCCTGCGACAGTGAAAGGCCGCAAAGTCACGCATCATGCGTTGGCACGCCTGCAACAAGAGGACCCGGAACTGAAGCTCGCTGCATCCTCTGCGGCCGACGATGCTGACGCTGGTGGCGCTCTTCTCGGCGGCTTGTTCATGGAATGGGCCGTCGGCAAGCAGGGCGAGATCATGCGTCCGAACAGCGGAAAGCTGATGCTGCCCGGCTCCAAAATCATTTTTGAAATGCACTACCATTCGATTGGCGAGCAGATCACCGATCACGTCGAACTTGGAATCTACTTCTATCCGAAAGGACAGGAGCCGAAGTACCGGCAGACGCTGGCCGCCCTGCAAAGTGTTGCCGGAGGATCGCGGAACATCGATATCCCTCCGGAGTCCACATTTGTCAGTCAGAATTTCATTCCGATGAGGATGGCAGGGCGTATTGAGAATTTCCAACCGCACATGCACCTGCGCGGAAAAGCGATGTCGATGGAAGCCATCCTGCCCAGCGGCCAGACCATGATGTTGAGCCACGTGAACAATTTCAATTTCAACTGGCACAACAATTACGTTTATTCTGACGACGTTGCTCCGCTTCTGCCGAAAGGCGCGATTCTGAAGATCACCTCGTGGTACGACAACACCGCGAATAATCCGCACAATCCGGATCCCAATCAGTGGGTCGGATTCGGCGACCGCACGGTGGACGAAATGGGCCACGCCTGGGTCAATATCACATATATGAGTGACGAAGATTTCCAGGCTGAGGTCGCAAAACGAAAGGCAGATACTCAAATCGCACAGCAGCAGGAATGACCACAAAAGACACAAAGGAAGACAAAAGGCACATATTTTTTGTGCCTCTTGTTTTTCTTTGTGCCTTTTGTGGTCCTCTTCTTCTCTCTCAGCAGCTTCCCTTCGAGCCGACCCACGACATCGGCCAGAGCGTCACGGGAGCCTTTGAGGGTTGGTTCCAAAATCCCGACGGCACATACAGTTTCCTGCTCGGTTATTTCAATCGAAATCAAAAACAGACCCTCGACATTCCTGCCGGTCCGGACAATCAGATTCAACCGGGCGGGCCCGATCGTGGTCAACCGACGCATTTTCTCCCGAGACGTCAATGGGGTGTTTTCACCGTCACCGTTCCGAAAGATTTCGGCGACAAGAAGCTGACGTGGACCATCACCGCAAATGGAAAAACAACTTCCATTCCAATGAGCTTGAATCCTCTATGGATTGTCGAGCCGTATAAGGATGCCGGCGTGGGCAATACGCCTCCTGTGGTGACATTCAAGCCTGGCGGTCCGACGTTCACCGGCCCGCCGCGCGGGATTGCGCTTTCATTGATGGCCAAAGCAGGCGATGCAGTACCGCTGACTGTTTGGGTTGAGGACGACGGGAAACAACCACCGGAAGCGCGTCCGCGACAAGGGCCACCAGCAAGCGTGTTCTGGAGCAAGTTTCGAGGCCCGGGCTCCGTCACGTTCGAAAATCCCAGACCCCCGGTGGATAGTGAAGGAAAAGCCACAACGACCGCGCAGTTCAGCATGCCCGGCGAGTACATCCTGCGCGCTCAAGCCAACGACGCGAGCGGCGATGGCGGCGGCGGCTTTCAATGCTGCTGGACGAATGTGCACGTGAAAGTCACGGTCACGCCCGCCCCTTAAGGCTGCTCGAGAGTCACCTCGAATCGCGCCACGTTGGACGAAAGTTTCGAGCGACCATCCACCACCCAGATTTCATGAACGCCCGGCGTGAGAATTAAGGTGTCGATGTCGTGCATCAACTCACCCCGATCGTCGGTGAGCATGGGCAGGACAGGAAACTCGGTGCCGTCGGGCCGGCGCAGGTGAGACGTGACGTTGGTTTTGGGCGTGAATCCGGTGCCGCGCATGATGACATGACCGGTGTGGAGGACCTTAAGCGGAGTGACTGTAACTTTGGGTTTCGTTTGAGCGAAACAGGCGCTGAGAAAAAGCGCGAGGGAAAGAACTTTCAATAACTTCATCGGCGAAAACATTCCCTAAGTTAGGAGGGGTGGCTGCGAGGACCGCGAAGCGCGAGCCCGATAGGGCGAAGCCTCCAAACGAAGTCCGAGCAGGCGGGGTGGTTCCCAGCGGAACCACCCCGCCTCGCCCTTCGGGCTCGGCACCCCTCCTAACTTAGGAAGGGCTTTGCACAAAAAATACATCGCGGGCGCTCATAGAGCGCCCCTACAGTTGCGCACCCCAAGCTGTAGGGGCGGTCTATGACCGCCCAGGATTTTTTGTGCAAAGCCCTTAGGAGGGCACTTTAGCTAGACCCAGGTATACCCCTGCGACCCGAGCGGCAGCGAGCGGATGCGAATGCCCGTTGCGGCGTAGATTGCGTTGGAGATCGCCGGTATCGCCGGGGGCAACGAGGGCTCGCCCAGACCCGTCGGACTGAAGTTCGTCTGAAGGAACTTCACTTCAATCGACGGCGGCGCGTTCTTCATACGCGTCGGCTGATACTGGTTGAAGTTGTTCTGCACGACGCGGCCCTTGTCGATCGTAATTTCCCACGCCATCATGTGGCTCATCGCTTCGATGAATCCTCCCTGCACCAGATTGGTAGCATGGAGCGGGTTCACAATCTGACGGCCGATATCTATCGCAGA
>QHWY01000272.1 GCA_003223875.1 Acidobacteriota bacterium
AATGTGATCTTTGAATTTGGCTTTTTCACGGGCAAATTAGGACGCAATCGCGTTTGCTGTCTATTAAAGGGGAAGATCACCAAACCCAGCGACATCGACGGTCTTGTGTACAAGGATGTTTCTGGCGGCATCGAGAGTATCGGGTACGCGATTATTAGGGAACTGAAGGCGGCGGCATACGATATTAAGATTTGATTGATCGCGGCCCGTCCCCTCATCAATCTCGAACTGGTCGCCGTGAAAACCATGCGCATTTCCGTAGTCGCTGCGCTTTGCCGACGCAATCATGGTCGCATGTGTACTTCGCCGCGAGCACGACCATGATCTCTCCCTACGTCGCTTTTTATAACCACCGCCGCACACGGCCTTGGTAGGCAACGTAATTCTGTCCAAAGAGGCCGGTGAGCGTGCGCTCCTCGGGTTTTATTTGGAAGCGATTTATATAAAGCACGAATATGGGAAGAAATAGGAAGGCAAGCACGTTCGATAAAAAGATTGCCCAACCGCTCAATATCATAAAGAGCCCGAGATACATCGGATTGCGGGTAATCGAATAGATGCCCCACGTCACCAAGGAGGAGGACTTTTCCGGCTTCGTAGGGTTTGTAGTTGTTCTGGCGTGCCGGAAAGTCAAAACGCCTGTAATACTTGTGGCGAATCCCACTACAACGAGGATGATGGCGAACAAATTATGTACCGGAAATACGAAGTCAAGTGACGGGACAGCACGATGTACCAGCCACATGAACACGGCAATTACCAACGCGAGGACTGGAGGCGGGACTTTCAATTCAAGGCTACGCACGACTGCCGACCATTATCCAGCTTTATTACCGTACCACGTGAATCCCTGCACTTCAAACCCATACTCTTCATCCGCAACATTCTGCTTCGGATCAATGTACACACGGGTCGGATAACCTAACTCGTAGTCGTACTCAATCTCGACGCGGTAAGGTCGCTTTACCAATTCCGCTCGGATGAACGCTAACTGCTTCTCGACGCTGCTGTATTTGTCCAATCCCTGGCGGGCCTGCGGCCTGTCCGTCCACGCCCCCGTCGGTGCCCCGAAGCCATTCTCCACATGAAAGATGATTGCTCCGATCCCGCCGTACCGGGCGGCAGTGGCGAGCAGAAGCAAATTTGCTTCAGAGTAAATTTATAAACCTTCGCCCTCCGGAAAAAATGCGGCAGACCTGGGCAGCTCTCGCCGGGAGTGTACATAAAATGCATTTATGTGGACGCGGCCACAGCCGAAAAACCACACCAATGACGGCCGGAACTCGCGGCATGGCGTTTGAAAAGCTTATTCTTAGGATCGCTGTGTTTTGACACGGTTCCTCAGTGCGGCCTATACTGAAATTCTCCACACGGCTCCGTTAGCCGGTTGCATTTTTTATCCGGTCTTATGAAGTAAAGGAGCTACCAGCATGAAATCCCTCCTTATTTGGACAGTGATTGTATTTTCACCAGCCGCCTCCGCGCTGGCGGCTGCCGCACCATGTCAGGCCAGCTTACCAGCAGGAACGATTATTCGGATCTTTCCGGATGAGAAGCTTGTCGCAGGCAAGGCATTCGGCCCCGTAATCTTTACCGTGACTCCCGATGTCCGGCTATTTCCCAATCGCCCCGCCGTCATCCCGCGTGGGTCCAAGGTGCTTGGCAACCTGATGGAATCAAAACAGGCCGGAAGGCTTGTGGGACGAGCGCAGACCCAAATCGTTCTCACTTCGATTCTCACGGCAGATTCGTGCGAGTATCCCATCGACGCCAAGGTTCTCGAAGCGGGCCGTTACACGGCGAATCGGGACGGCGTCATCGTGGGAAGAAGCCACGCTCGCCGCGATCTGCTTGAACTGCTGTTTCCGCCGACCACGATTTACCAGCTCATTCGCATTCCGAGTCGCGGCCCCAGCCTTGTTATTGATTTGGAGACTCCGATAACGATCAAGCTCACGGAGCCTCTGACGGCGGAATCGGCGGTCTCGCGAGCCGAGGCTGCGCCGTCGCTTCCTGTTCCGAGCACGCCTTCGCCCGCTCGGCTTGGCTGTGCTGGCTCTCGTGTACAAACACCACCTTGGCCCGGCGGCAGCGATGTTTTTTATCCGATCCGGAATAGGACGCCATATCAGGCGCGGTTGTACCTGAATGGTCGGCCTGTCAGGCTACTGCCTCCTTGTTATGGCCCCACGATGCTCATCGCGTTTAGGTCGAATTTCAGGTTAACAGCCGCTGCGGTCTTGGCGACAAGGGATGGACAAACACAGGTTAGGCTTCAGATCGTCCCAAATGAGAATCAAGATGGTTGGGACATCGTTGACGAAAGTCAATGAGCTTTCACATCCGTGGCAGAGTGGCGCGTCAATTGGGCACCAGCGATATATCTTACGGTTGACACTGGAGCGAATGGCGCCAACGGGGCAGTGATACCAGCCGTCAGGCATTCACAAACGCATACCCCGCGCTTCGAGTTCGGCTGTAATACGGTCGAGCGCAGTTATCAAGGCATCCGAGCACAGTGCGTGTCCCTCGTAAGATTGCGCCAGGAGCGTCGTAAGAACGATCGAACTTGGGGCCTTACGGCGATCTTCAAATACGATGTCGCGGTGTCTTTTCAACAATTGAGTAGAAAGCCGCAAGCACGCCTTTTGCTTTCCCTCGTCCGTAGGTAAAGGCTCCATCTGAGCTTCCTTCGCGAGCATGCGCCGCACAATGTTGCATTGCGAATCGAACCAGGACACAAACGCCTTCGGATCGCTATCCTTCCAGACACCCAAATCGCGTGCCGGAATTAGCACTCCACTCCCCTCCGTGCGGAACGAGCGGCGATGCGATATTCTTCCAATAACGAGGTCCTATGGAAACGGAAGTCGCGAAGAAGTTGTTCACAGTCGACGAGTATCTCCGGATGGGTGAAGCCGGCATCTTCGACCCCGAAGCTCGCCTGGAACTTATCGAGGGCGAGATCATCGAAATGAGTCCGGTCGGTGACCGCCACGTCATTTGCGTGAATCGGGCGACGGCTCTCTTCTCCGCCCGTCTTGCAGGAAAAGCGATGGTAAGTGTTCAAAACCCCGTGCGTTTGAGCCGGTATACGGAGCCACAGCCGGATATTCTCCTGGCTCCGTGGCGCGACGATTTCTACGCCTCGAAACGTCTTTCTGCCGAGCACGCACTTTTGGTCATCGAGATCTCGGACACAACCATCCGTTACGACCGCAATCGGAAGATGCCACTTTATGCCAAAGCCGGTGTTCGTGAACTGTGGATCGAGAATCTCCAGGACGATGTCATTCTCGTTTATCGAAATCCCGGCGCGGAAACATTCGCAACCTCTCTGACCTTCAAGCGCGCCGGGTCTCTTTCCCTTACAGCTTTTCCGGAGATCGTTTTTACTGTCGACGAATTACTTGGATAACCGCGGCTTCTCGGAGAATAGTTCCCCAAAAGCGCCGCAGGGTTTACGCATCAAAATCCCGAACTTGGTGAACATTGAAGGTTCCCCCGGAGTGCGTTAAAGTCTCGTAGCCGCCTCGTGAAGCCGCCATGCGGCCATGAATGGAGAAATACAGCGGCGGTCGTTCGCACCGAAAAGGAGGATGCTGCTGTGCGAACGTAAGGAGGGCCTGTGAAGCAGCGCGCCAGCGTCATCATTGCGGGAATAGTAAAGTCGGTACACCCGTGACGGTTTTCAAAGGACTTGATGATGGTCGTTTATCCTATTACATTTACAAGCAATAAAATTGAAAGGAGTGCTGACTAATGGCGCAACCAGCCGTTCATAAGAGGGCGTGGAGCATCCGCCTGTTGTCCATTTCGGCGCGGGTGTTGGCTGCTGTTTTCGCTGGACTCCTTCTGATGGGTCCGGGCCTCCATGCCCAGCAGGGGGTTTCGGAGAAGGAAGTGCCCGGAGCCTTGCAGCGATGCCTCCAATGTCACGGGCCAGCGCTTCAGATGTCAAAGCTCAATCTGAGTACTCGTGAAGGAATGCTCAAGGGCGGCGATCACGGGGTGGCCCTTGTGCCAGGGAATGCGGAGGAAAGCCTGATTTATAAACGCATCACCGGTGAAGTGAAGCCGGCGATGCCTCTGGCCCCCGTTCCGGCGTTGACGAACGAAGAAATCGCCGCGGTCAGAGATTGGATCAACGCCGGCGCTCCCATGTCGAGTGACCAAACGGGCGCAACCAATGAAAACAAGGCCGATGACGCCTCGCTGCTGGTGTATGGGAATTATCGGGAGAAGAAGATCACGGACGCAGACCGCCAGTGGTGGGCTTTCAAGAAGCCTGTCGCAAAGGAGGCGCCTCGGGTCAACGACGGGCGCTGGAATAAGAATCCCATCGATGCATTCGTCAGAGCAAAACAGGAAGCAAAAGGATTGACGCCGGCGCCCGTGGCGGACCGCAATACTCTCATTCGCCGTGCATATCTTGATTTGATCGGAATCTTGCCTACACCTGCCGAGGTTGACAGATTTGTAAACGACAAGTCGCCCCGGGCTTATGAGAACCTGATCGACAAGCTTCTCGATTCGCCGCACTACGGAGAACGCTGGGCGCGCATGTGGCTGGATGTGGCCCGCTTTGCCGATAGCACCGGTTATGAATACGATTACGATTTCGAAAACGCCTGGCGTTACCGCGATTACGT
>QHWY01000097.1 GCA_003223875.1 Acidobacteriota bacterium
CGGTAGAGCCGTCCACAAATTGTTCATTCGTTGGGTTTTGAAGTTGGCCGCAAATAACCGTTTCCGTTACGGAAATAATTATTCGCACGCCGCAAACGATTATTCGCGCTCCGGAAATGGCGGCGGATATTCCATGACTGATCGTTTCCGCGCGGGCGAACATCGAGTCGTGAACCGGCTTAATTGCCGATGGAACGGAAATACTTCTTTCCGAATCGTCCACGATTACCGATGACCTGTAGCTGGTCGCCAAGCGAACGGAGTTGATCGTGATGATGATGCCGTCGAAAGGGACGACGGGAGGAAAGGAGGTGGGCGAAGCAGGTACGTTTGACTTGAACCAATTAGCGTGTTTGCTTTGGATTGTCGTCTTCCCTTT
>QHWY01000098.1 GCA_003223875.1 Acidobacteriota bacterium
CAAGGCGATGCGCCGCTGCCTGCTCGAAGCCTTCGAGGAAACGCAGGGAGACCGGGAAAAGATGGGCCGCATTATCGGCCGCCATCCACACAACATCCCACGGCTGCTGGAGAAATTCGGCCTGGGTCATCTGAAGAATATTGGTCTACCACCATCCGTTTTCCGCCCGCCCAGAAAGGTTGTCTTAATTTCCACGCCCGCCCCAGCCTTCCGGCACCCAAAGGTTGGGAAGGCTCAGAGCTGACGCCCGAAAAGCGATGGTTTTGGACCTAGCGATGGAAATTAAATAGCAGCCGCCAGCAGTTCACGCGACCGGTCGGTCACTACCTGCTGAAGATTATTTCCGTGGCTATCAATCGTGACTACAGCAGGGAAATTCTTGACCTCAAGTTCCCAGACGGCTTCCGGACTACCGAACTGCTCCAGCCGCACGCTCAAGACGCGTTGAACGCATTGTGCATAGATTTGGGCCGCGCCGCCAATCGCATGGAGATAAACGCAACCGTTTTCCTGGCAGGCTTTCTGCGTCTTTGAACCCATGCCGCCTTTTCCGATCACTGCCTTCACGCCGAAGCGCTTGATAATATCGGCCTGATACGGTTCTTCACGTATAGAGGTTGTCGGTCCCGCCGCCACAACGCGGTATTGCCCATTCTCTTTCAAGACGACGGGGCCGCAGTGGTAAATGACGCCGTTTCGAATGGCGTCGAGCTCCCCTCCGTCATACAGATACTTATGCACCGCATCCCGGCCTGTGAAAACGATGCCGTCAAGCAATACGACATCCCCGACTTTCAGCTTGCGAATATCACCTTCGCTCAAGGGCGCACGCAACCGCACCACGTCCGCCGCAGGTAACGTGAGGTCAGGCACTTCTTCTTGATGCTGGAATTCGTGCGGTGCCTGGTACAGCCATTCAACGACGTTCCCATTGACATCTAGGACAACTCCGCGCCGGCGATACGCCCAGCACATGTACGCTACGGATACAAAGAACGAAGCAGGTAAGCGGTTCAGCTTACCGATTTTGCAGCAGCCAAGAGTGAACTTGCCCGAAAAACCCATCGGACCGATATCCAGAGTATTCGCCTCTTGCATGATTCGCGCTTCGAGCTCGGCCAATGCCGGATCCGGGCTTGCATCGTCAACATTTCTCAAGAGCTGGCGCTTTGCGAATTCGTATCCGGATGCGCGGTCGCCGCCGATAGCGACACCAATGAACCCTGGACCGCAACCCTTGCCCTGAGCCCGCCAAATCGCATCGAGAATACACACACGAACGCCTTCGAGATTTCTGTCAACGCGTTTGCCTTGTATCTCGGCAGGCAGGCTGTATTGCGCGCTCATGTTCTCGCAACCGCCGCCTTTGAGGATCAGGCGAACATCAATGTTGGAGTCCCGTGTTTGTTCCCAATGAAAAACAGGGCTACCCGGTCCCAGGTTGTCGCCGGTATTCTTACCGTCAACGCTGTCCACGGAGTTTTGGCGCAAATATCCTCGTGATGTAGCTTCCTTGACGGCATCGCAACAAAGCTCTTCCAGCTCCAGTTGATCGACGCCACGCGGGGTTTCGAAATAAAAATTAATCGTTCCGGTATCCTGACAAATCGGCAAAGAGCGTGCCTTGGCGAGCCCAATATTCTGCGCAACCAGCTCCAATGCGAAATCGGCTTTAGACCCGGATACTTCAAGTTTCCGTTGAAGGTTGATGACGCTTTCCACATCCGGTGGAAGAAACGCCGACGTCCGGCGAATAAGTTCAAGAATGTTGTCACGAAAAATTTTGCGATTCATACATGCTCCAAGACGACACTTTACCATTGAGCGCCGAACGGCCGCGCGGAATGTTTCAGAACTGCAGGGGGGTGTTACCCGTGATTATTGGTCGAAGCGTGATGGCCTCTTGGTATGATCGGCGAATTTGAGGTGGAGGAGAGAATCATGGCCGTTATGGATAAGCTGCGCGGTGAGTTTATCGATATCATCGAATGGACCGAGTCGGCCCAAAGCGAGGTATTAGCTTACCGATTTCCACGTTATCAGAACGAAATCAAGATGGGCGCAAAACTCGTCGTTCGCGAAGGTCAGAACGCGGTATTTGTGAACGAAGGTCAACTCGCCGACATTTATAATCCAGGAACCTACACTCTCAACACCAGGAACATGCCGATTCTCACAACCCTCAAAGGGTGGAAGTACGGTTTCAGCGCGCCTTTCAAGGCGGAGGTGTACTTCATCTCGATGCGGCAATGGACGGATCGAAAATGGGGTACGCAAAATCCCATTATGATGCGTGACGCAGAAGTTGGACCTATCCGAATCCGGGCGTTCGGCACTTATGCCTTCCATGTATCTGATCCGCAGATATTCCTCCGACAATTGGTGGTCACCGATCCCTCGTTCGAGAGCTATGAGATCTCGAATCAGTTGCGCGATACGATCGTGTCACGGTTTTCGGACGTGATCGGTACCGCAAAAATTCCGATTCTCGATTTGGCGGGTAATTACGACAAAATCAGCAAGCTTGCTCTAGAGACGATTAGCCCGGATCTCCAAACACTCGGCTTGGCGCTTACTCTGTTTTACATCGAAAACATTTCTCTTCCGCCTGAGGTGGAAGAAGCGCTCGACACGCGCTCGAAGATGGGTGTACTGGGAGACCTGAACCGGTACGCGCAATATCAAAGCGCCACAGCGATAGGCGACGCCGCAAAGAATCCCAGTGGAGCGGCAGGCGCAGGGGTCGGTATAGGCGCCGGCATTGCGTTGGGCCAACAGATGGGGACACACCTAACTCCCGCCGGACCGCCTCCACCTGCGGTTTTCTTTGCCGTGGTGAATGGAACACAAACCGGGCCGTATGACCTGGGTACGTTGGCTGGAAGAATCCGGGATGGGTCGCTCACGCGAGACACACTCGTGTGGCGTCAAGGAATGGCAGAATGGACCGCGGCCGGCGCAGTGGCAGAACTTCAACCCTTGTTTGCGGCCCTTCCGCCGCCTCTTCCAAAGCCGTAGGGTTCGTCATATTCCCGATTTCGTTAGCCATCGGGCGAAGGCAGTCAGGCCGGCGTGCACAAGATTGGAAGCGGAGGCATCGCTCAACCAGTCCGAGCCGGCTTCCGTTGGCCCAAATAAGTGTTCGGTTTCGCGCCTCGCGCTCTCCAACTCCAAAGGTAAGGCCGGGTCGATCGGCCGAGGTTCCGCGGCCTGCTGGAGTTGGTGCAGCATCAGTTGCGGCTGCTTCATATCCAGTATGGAAATTGGTGAGCCGCAGTGCGCACAAATTGAATCCGTTGCCAGGTTGATTGATGCGCCACAGTTGGAGCAATTGACCGTCTGAATTTTCTGCCGCAATTCGTTGATTTCCTTTGGCGAGAGCGTGCGAATGAATTTTTTTTCGCGCAAGAAGTCCAAAAATCCAATAAATCGGCCGTGCTCATCGCCGCATCTCCAGTAGCTGAACTTCGTGGTCCCTTGCAGATCGTGGGTCAAAAGCAGGCGGGAGCCACATCGAGGACAGTGGAGCATTTCCGCCAGTGGAGTCCCCGAGGGTGAAGAGTTTTCACCGATTAACTTCATCAGCCTCAGGGTAGAGGCTGCAGAGATTTTCAGATCTTCATACTTGTCAAACCAGAATGCCTGGCACGGCATGCATACTTCGATCGTTAGCGGTGCAGTCAAATGAGCCTCGACAGTCATCGAGGTCATTTCCGCCGAACAATTAGAGCATTTCATGCGCACAATTCAGGATTTCCTCCGCGCTTCCTGTCAAACCCCCGCCTTGGGCCAGATTGGGACGTCCGCCTCCACGTCCTCCGAATCGTTCGAGAGTCTTTTTCAGCAGAGCGGCAACGTCGATTGCCACGTCCGCGGATCGTGCGAAAACGACGCGAAGCTGGTCCCCCTCATCCGCGAGAAGAACCACAGTTCCAGGCCGCGCGCAGATTTTCACGGCAAGCATCTTTAGCTTCTCAATGCCACGGTTTTTAAATGTGGCCTTGGCAACACCGTTTGAGACAGGAAACTGTGCCGCCTCGTAATCCAGTAACTCCGATTCAAAGTCTTCGATCCGTTTCCGCGTCCTCTGGTGTTCGTCCCAAAGCGCGCGTACAGCCGAAGCCGTCTCGAAAGGGGCGGCGGAAATCGTTTGGCTGATCGATTCCAGAGTACGGTTCGCTTGACGCGCGTATTTGAGTACCCGGCCGCCAGAAATAAATTCAACGCGTGCTTGCTTCTTCGCGCGGTCGATTCCTGTGATTAGAATCGGACCGATTTCTCCGGTCGTCCGTACGTGCGTACCACCGCATGCGGAACGGTCGTAGCCGGCGATATCGATCACGCGAATGTCACCGCTCCGGTCCGTCGGCTTTCTCAATCCGGCCTCGGAGATATTCTCAGGCGCAATATATCGAATCGCGACACTTCGATTCTCACGGACGATCCGGTTGGCGAGGTCTTCTGCTGCTTCGGCCTGTTCACGCGAAACCGAATCTGCCGGCAGGTCGATCGTGCATGAAACTGCGCCGAGATGAAAGCTGACGGTCGGCCAATTGAAAAGCTCGACAAAGGCCTGCGACAACACATGTTGTCCCGAATGCTGCTGCATGTGGTCCGCACGGCGCGCCGGATCGATTCGAGCGTGAACCGACGGTCCGGTAACACTTCCCTCAATTACGTGGATGATGTTTCCGCTGGCCTCATCTTCCAAGCAGTCAACGAGCGGGACGTCGTCAATCATTCCAAGATCGTTCGGCTGGCCGCCTGATGTCGGATAGAACGCCGTCTTATCGAGAACGAGGCCCAGCCGGTCGCCGACGGCTCTGGCTTCTATGATCTTCGCGTCGAACTCGAGCAGATACGGATCGTTATAGTAGAGCCGCTCGGTTTTCATAGCAAAATCACCAACTGTAGCGGCGCGCTATGAGCGCCGGCAGTTCAGCAGGTTCGAGATCGTCGGCGGTCACAGACCGCCGCTACAATCAATTTACCGTCGCCGGTGGCGCGGGTACGTGATGCACATACAACGGCCGCTCCGCCGCGATATTCCCATCAATATAGATCTGAACGAGGTGGGTTCCGGAGCGGTCGAAACTCACATTGGTGAAGAAGGTCACATTATCCGCATAGCCGTTGTTTTCGATAACAAATTTTGAAGGCGCCGAGACAACGATCTCTTTGCGATCCGGTGACAAAATCTTCACGTGGGTCTCGAACTGCCCGTTCCCAATCCAATGGTTCACGATCGCGAACTTCAACAATGCCGACGGGAAGCTCTGAAAGAAGATGTTCTCGAACAACCCCATCAACGAAAGCTTGTTCCCCATCTCGAGGCGGACGTCGTCACAGGTGACGGAATAGACGAGTTTGGCAGTCTTCATGGATTTCATCGACGGAGCCGCTCCAAAAGCTTGTTGTGAATGTTATCGAAGCCTCCGTTCGACATGATCACCACATGGTCGCCGGAACGCGCTTCGTTTGCGACGAAACTGACGATCTCATCGGTTGAAGCGAAAGTAAATGCTCTTTTTCCACGCGCTTGGATGCCTTCGGCCACACGATCCGGCGACAGCGTTTCAGCCGGAGCCAGATGCGACGCCCCATAAACACGCGCGATGACGATCGTGTCGGCCGGATCAAAAGACTCCACAAAAGCTTGCTCAAATATTCTCCGCCGGCACGTTTGAGAACGAGGCTCAAAAACGGCCCAGACACGCGCATCCGGATGGCGCTCGCGAACAGCGCGCAGTGTTGCATGAACGGCAGTCGGATGATGCGCAAAGTCATCGTACACGACGATGCCGTTCACTTCACCGCGAATCTCGAGCCGGCGCTTCACGCTTTTAAATGTAGAAAGCGCGCGGCGAATAACCTCGTCTGGAATTTCCAGTTCCCTGCCGACGATAATCGCGCCAAGTGCATTCTGCACATTAAACGCGCCGGGTAACGGAATCGCGAAACGGCCGGTGCTCGAGTCGGAGCGCAAAACATCGAAGGCCATGCCGCCCGCGGTCGTTTCGATTTTTGTTGCCTGCCACTCTCCGATGCCAATGCCGGCCGTGGCGACTCTAGAAAATGCAGCGGGAATGAGTTCCTTCACAACCGGACTGTCGATGCCTGCCACGATCAGACCGGATCGGGGAACGATATTGATCAGCCGGCGGAATGCCGTCTTGATCGCCTCGAGATCCGCGTAAATATCCGCATGATCGAACTCGATGTTCTTCAGCAGAACAATTCTGGGCAGATAGTGCAAAAACTTCGGTCCTTTATCGAAAAAGGCGGTGTCGTACTCATCGCCCTCGATGACGAAATCCGGACCGTCTGCAAGTTGAAAACTGCTTCCGAAATTTTCGGCGATACCGCCGACAAGGAATGAGGGCTTGCGGCCCGCGACTTCGAGAATCCAGGAGAGCATCGCCGTCGTCGTCGTTTTTCCATGCGTTCCCGCAACAACAATGGACTGCTTGCCGCGGATAAATAGTTCTTTGACGGTTTCGGCCATCGAAGCATATCGAAGACCGGAATCGAGAACGTACTCAACCTCGACGTTGCCGCGTGATAAGGCATTGCCGATGACCACGAGATCTGGCTTCGTCTTTTCGACGTTTTCAGCCTTGAACCCTTTGAATACAGGGATCGCGATCTGGGCGAGAAAATCCGACATCGGCGGATATACATCCGAATCCGAGCCGGTAACCGAATAACCCTTCTCGCGCAGCATGCCCGCGAGAGATGCCATGGCCGTTCCACAAATCCCGATGAGATAAATCTTCCGGAAATCGTTCATTCGTGGTTAAACCACTGCGGGTTCCAGAAGCTCGAAACGAGGCGTATTTGAAGTGAGGTCCAGACGCGCGCGCACACCGAAAGGCACCATAACATTCGGCCGAGAAGTGTGTCCAGTGGGGAAGCCGTAGAGTATCGGAAAGCTATAGTCGCCCAAGAGATCCAGCAGCACGTCTTCCAGCGTGTAGCCCTGGTCTGGATGCTGCATACAATTCAGCATTTCACCGAAGACGACGCCGCGAACGCCCTCGAATTTTCCCGCCTGTTTGAGGTGAGTGATCATGCGATCAATACGGTAAGGCTTCTCATCCTGATCTTCCAGGATGAGTATCGAATCCTGCGTGTCGATGTCATTCCGCGTTCCGAGGGTTGCGACGACTACGGAAAGACAACCTCCGATGAGCCGGCCCTCGGCCCTTCCTCTCCGCAATACCTTCGTCGAACCGGTGGGGAACTTCACCGCCTGCTTCCCTTGAAGCAAATCGAGAAGCAACGCGCGATCATACCCCTCAGTTCCCTGCCTTATGGCGGTGGCCACCATCGGGCCATGGAAAGCGACAACGCCGGCGCGTTCGACCCAATTCAAAAGAAGCGTGATGTCGCTCGAACCGTTGATGATCTTGGCGTTCCGGCGGATCACAGCCCCATCGATATCCGGAATCAACTGCCCGCTGCCATACCCGCCGCGAGCGCAAAATATGGCATGGACATCCGGGTTCTCGAGCATTTCTAGAAATTCGCCAAGCCGCCGCTTTCGCGTTCCCGAAAAATAACGGTAGGACGTTGTGATATCGGGTCGATAGTAGGTCTTGAATCCGAGGCTTTCCAGCTCTCGACGGCCTTCATCGAGAAGATCAGCTTTGATGTTGCTGGCTGGGGCGACTATGCCTATCGTATGGCCCGGTCGAAGAGCAGCCGGCTTAATGACGTTCATTTTATTACTGGCTGCGCGCTTTCTTGAGGCTGCGCCCTTCTCTTGAGGCTGCGCCCTGACGGGCTTGCGCTTCGCCCGCGCTTGCGCTCCGCGCGCGCTTGCATTGTTTACTGCTGCGGCCTGTCGGCCTTGCGCTTCGCCCGCAGCCGCTCATGCCCGCCGCTTGTCCCAGACTTCCGGATTCACGAGATTAGGTGGGCGTTGCCCTTTAAGGGTTGCTACAAGATTTTCGACAGCCATCATACACATCTTGAGTCTCGTCTCATGCGAGGCACTCGCAATGTGGGGGGCCAGGACGACGTTTTCCAGTTCGAACAGCCCTGGTTCAATCTCCGGCTCCTTTTCGAACACATCGATGCCGGCGCCGGCAATTTTCCCCTCTCTCACTGCGCGCACCAGTGCTTTCTCATCCACGACTGGTCCGCGCGACGTATTGATGACGATGCAGGTGGGTTTCATCAGTGCAAATGTACGATCATTGAGCAGGTGGTGAGTCTCGGGAAATAACGGCACGTGCAGAGAGATGAAATCCGAGACGCGCAGCAACTCATCGAGTGGAAGGCGCGTCACGCCAAGTTCTTTGATGACCCGCTCGGGAATCGATTCCGGGTCGTGAAAGACGACCCTCATGTTGAAACCCGCAGCTCGCCGCGCAACAGCCTGTCCGATGCGGCCGAGGCCAACGAGACCTAACGTCTTGCCATAGACGTCATAACCCAGAAACATCTTGGGTCCCCAGGCTTTGAAATTCCCCGCGCGAGCGAATTTATCGGCTTCAACGACGCGGCGCGCCGCAGCCATCAAGAGCGTCCATGCAAAGTCTGCGGTGGTTTCGGTCAGGACGCCGGGAGTGTTCGTCACCGCGACGCCGAGTTTGTTCGCCGAATCGATCGAAACGTTGTTGAATCCAACAGCGAAATTGGCAACGACTTTCAGTTGAGGAGCAGACTGGAACACTTCCAGATCGATGGCATCCGTCAGCAGGGTAAGCGCTCCGTCCTTGTCGCGGAGATGTTGGATCAACTCCCGTTTCGACAGAATGCGGTCTTCGGCATTAAGCTCGACTTCAAATTCCCGCCGCAGCCTGTCGATCGCCTCGTCAAAGACGGGACGCGTGATGTAGACCTTCATTACTTCTCGGTAATCTGAATCACCGCTGAATTGTTTGCCGGCTCGACGCAGAGCGTCTCGGCTTTGTTCGAGGCGGGATGCTGTCGTTGCCAGCACGTGCCCGCTGCACTCCATTTATAGGCTGGCAACGCTTCCGCGTAGAACTTGCGCAATTCAGCGGCGCTGGCTCTTATGGCTACTGTGATGCGATCCGGCGGACCTGCCTTGATTTCGGCTTTCGAACCTTTCGGAGTGGGCACCGCCATCGACCGTACCGTCGCGGCAGCGCCAAGTAGGAACTTGCCGTAGTGTGGAAGCTTGGCTTCTGCGGCGATCCGGGCGACCTCGGCTTCAGCGGCAGCGTCAGCGGCTCGATCGCGTTCGGTGATCTTGGGAACACTGATCGTGATGTTCTGAATGATAGAAGACCGCTCCACTTCAGCACCTTTCAAGTAGAGCGAGCCGACGTCTTTGATATTGGTCATTTTTTCGAGCGGACTGTTCGGCATGGCTAAAAAGTCGGCCACTTTTCCGGTTGCGATGACGCCATGATCGTTATCGCCCAAAAAAGCCGCCGGCACGGACGTGGCCGCCTTGATAACATCCATCGGCTGGATGCCGGCTTCGACCATCGTGATCATTTCACGCAGCTCGAAATAGCCGGGATACGTATCGGGTGAGCCGCTGTTGGTGCCGAGGACAATCCTCACGCCGCCGTCGGCCATCTTCTTCAGATTCTTCATTGCCGTGGCATATTGTTGCCGAAGAGCGCCGAGTTCCGGATTTCTCTTGAATTTGTTCATCGTGACCGGGTCGGCTAGATAAGCCGAGAGCTGTGCCGGATAGACTTCGCGCATCGTCTGCTCGCCTAGCCAGTTTGGCTTATCCGCATACTCGAACTTTGCTTCAGCACTCGTTAAAGCAGGCGCTAGGAAAACATTCTTTTCCTTCATTGCCGACACCAATTGGTCGTCGACATCACGGTCACGGATACTGCTGACGAATCCGTCGATCCCCGCCTTTACCAAATCTTTGGCATCCGCCAGATCGAAAACTTCGGCAACAATTTTTAAATTGCGCTTGTGTGCTTCGTCGATAGCTGCGGCATAAGCGTCGGATTTGAGCTTTGCTCCTTTGCCATTGTCGTCATCGATCCAAAGCTTAATGACATCGACTTTCTTCTCCGCTTGCTCCGACACGGCTTTGCGAGCGTCTGCAGCAGTGGCAACCGGAATGGGGATATTACCAAGTCCGGCAGGCCCGCCGCCTCTGGCCACAATTCCCCTTCCGGACGTGTACAGGCGAGCTCCATTGGCTTTGCCCTGGCGCTGCTCGTTTTTGATTTGCATGGCGAGGTCACCGTCGTCGGTTCCGCCGGTGAGAACGCCCATGATGCCGTAATAAGCGTAGCGATCGAGATCGGCCATCACAGAATCGTGGTTGTAATTCTTCGGGCCATACGACGGTCCGTTGCTGAGGCCCGGCTGTGCTTGAAGATTAAAGAAGACCGGGGTTAAGGTGCGGCCAGTCAGGTCGATGCGCCCGGAACCCTTCGGCGGGGTCACCTCGCCCTTTTTGCCGAGCGCCGTAAACTTTCCATTGGAGACGATGAACGTTGCCTCCTCGATGACCGGACTCCCGTCACCTGGAATCACACGAGCACCGAAATAAAAAGTGATGTCGGACGTGGCTTGCTGTTTCTTGTCGCTCTTGCTGTCACTGCCCGATTCGGATGAACAACCCGCCAGAAAGCTCACCAGCATGGCCACCATCAACGATTTCGTATACCGTTTCATCGAAGAAACTCCTACAAAGGAATAGTGTCCTTCAGCGGGCGGAATTTTAACACACGCTTGCACATTTGACAGGTTTAGGCACTGAAGCGGCGGTCTATCGTTGAGGCTGCGCGCCTTCGCGCTTGCGCTTCGCGGACCGCCGCTACAGCGCGTAAAGCTGGTCGATAGCGGCGCGATACTTTCGTTCGATCGTGAAACGACGGATTTTCAGCGTCGGCGTGAGCTCTCCCCCGTCGATGCTGAATTCCTTGTCGAGGAAGGCAAGTTTCTTGATTTTTTCAAAGTCGGACAAGTCTTGAGTGTGTTGTTCGATCTCGTTCATCGCGAGATCATAGATCTCCGGCTTACTAATCAATTCGGCGTGGGTTTCGAATGAAATGCCGTGGGCAAGCGCGTACGCGGCGAGTGCCGCGTAGTTAGGCGCAATCAGAGCGGAGATGAATTTCCTACGGTCGCCGACGAGGACGACATTTTCGAAGTATGGAATCAGTTTCAGCCGATTTTCGATCGGCTGTGGAGCGATGTTCTTGCCGGCAGAGGTGACAATCAAGTCTTTTTTGCGATCGGTGATCCGGAGAAAACCGTCGGGATCAATCTCACCTACATCACCCGTGTGAAACCATCCTCCCTCCAGAGCCTCTGCCGTTTCCTGCGGCATCTTGTAATACCCCTTCATGACGTTGGGACCGCGCACGAGAATTTCACCGTCTTCCGCAACGCGTATCTCCTGGTCGCCGACAACACGGCCAACGGAGCCGATGCGCGCGGAGTCTGGCCCGTTCAGAGTGACAACCGGGGACGTTTCCGTTAGTCCGTATCCTTCGTAAACCGGTAGTCCGACGGCCCAAAAGAATTCGGCGACCTCTCGTTCCAAGGCCGCGCCGCCCGAAATAAAGAATCGCAGCCGCCCGCCGAGCCGCTCACGAATCGCTCGAAATACGATACGGTCGGCAACACGGTGGGTGATTGACTTCCGGTTTCTCCGAACATCAGCGCGCGCTATGCGCAGTGCCTGATTGAAAAGTACACGCCGGACAGCCGGCCCCCGAGAGACCTGCGAGAGAACGCGGGCGTACACCTTCTCAAAGAACCGTGGTACGCCCGCAGCAAACGTTGGCCGTACGGCCGCCATGTCATCGATGACCGAAGCGATACTCTCGGCATAGGCGATAGTGCTACCGGCGTAGAATGAGGCGTAGTCGACGTGACGCTGGAAGATGTGCGACAGCGGCAGGAATGACAAGCCGACGTCTGCAGGCTGGAGAGGCAATCTCTGGCTCGTAGCGAGCACGTCAGAAATCAAGTTGCGATGCGTCAGCATCGCTCCTTTCGGCACACCAGTAGTACCTGAGGTGTAAATGATCGTAGCGACTTGGTCGCCATCAATGGCGCACGCCTTGCGCCGGAACTCGCGAGGGCACTGTTCCATGGACCGTCTGCCCATTTCATATAAGGCATCGAAGTGCATAACTTGGGGGTTACAAATGGGCTCAAACGACACGACGTAACGTATGGGTAGCCGATGGCGGATCGACAAAACCTTTTCCAGTAGCTCTGCGGTTGATATAAAAATCAGTTCCGGTTCGCAATCGCGGATCAGCACCTCAACCTGAGGCGCAGACAGCGTCGGATAAATGGGGACCGTAATCGCACCGATTGAAAGCCCCGCGTAATCAGCGACGGCCCATTCCAGGCGGTTTTCCGACATGATGGCGATACGATCGCCTGGATTTATACCGAGCCCCTCGAGCGCCAAAGAAAGCTCCTCCACGCGTAGAAGGAACTCCTCTGTCGATACATTGACCCACTGGCCGCTTCTTTTGAACTTGAAAGCGTCGGACTTTCGACGCCAGTCTGCGGAGTGGAGCAACAAACCGGGAACTGTACAAAAGCCGGCGGAAGCTGTTGCCTTAGCATCTTTTATCAGAATTCCGCCGTCTTCATTTAACATGGTTATACCGACGTCTTAGACGCGTCTACGGAGGTACAAGTCAGTGTCCGCCTCTAAACGAACTCCCCTTTACGCTGTGCATAAGGCGTTGGGTGCACGTCTGATTCCATTTGGTGGATGGGAAATGCCCGTTGAATACAGCGGCATCGCGAAAGAGCACACAGCGGTGCGGACCGTGGCGGGCCTGTTTGATGTAAGCCACATGGGAGAGTTTGAGATTCGCGGCCGTGAAGCGCTGGACTTGATTCAGTCCGTCACGACCAACGACGCTGCGAAGCTAATGGATGGACAGGCTCAGTATTCGGCGATCGCGTACCCTCACGGCACCGTCGTTGATGACGTGCTCCTCTACCGCCATCGGGGGGATCATTTCATGATGGTTGTCAACGCGGCTAACGTCAGCAAGGATTTCGAGTGGATCACCTCGCATAATCGGTCGGATGCGACAGTCGATAATATCAGCGACGACGTGACGCTACTTGCTCTGCAAGGACCGAAGGCGATCGATATTCTGCAGCCGCTGACAAATGTTCGGCTTGCCGAAATCAGGTACTACCATTTCGCTGTTGCGAAAATCCTGAACGTGGATGCAATCATATCCCGCACCGGCTACACTGGTGAGGACGGTTTTGAATTGTACTTCTCTCAAAAACATTCCGAACCGGTTTGGAATAGCATACTTGAGGCCGGCATCCCGTCGGGATTGGTAGCAGCGGGGCTAGGCGCGCGGAACACACTGCGCCTGGAGGCTAGGATGCTTCTGTACGGCAACGATATGGACGGGACCACGACATTGCTGGAGGCCGGTCTGGGATCGATCGTGAAATTCGAAAAAGGAGAATTCATCGGGCGTGATGCTTTATTGAAACAAAAGCAGGATGGCGTAAAACGCAGGCTCATCGGCTTTGAAATGGTGGGCCGCGAAATTGCACGCGATCATTATCCGGTTTTCATCGATGGACAGGAAGCCGGCCACGTCACAAGCGGATCGCCCTCAATTACGCTAAAGAAGAACATCGGCTTGGCGTACTTGCCCGCCGAGCGGGCCGCGATCGTGTCCTGGTGCGGAGCAAGATGTCAGAAGCAAAGGTCGTACGAACGCCTTTCTATAAGCGCACGGGAGGATAACTGTAGGGGCGGTCTATGACCGCCCCTGGCGCCGAGAAAACGGATCGCCGGCGGTCCGCGAAGCGCAAGCGCGAAGGCGCGCAGCCTCGACGATAGACCGCCGCTACAGTGGAAGAGACACATGAGTCCAGATGATTTGCTTTATACCAAAGAGCATGAGTGGCTACGGATTGCGGGTGACGGCGGGACAGTCGGCATTACCGATCACGCGCAGAAAGAGCTCGGCGACATCGTCTATGTCGAATTACCCAAGGCCGGCACGAAATTTGATTCCGGCGAAACCTTCGGCAGTGTGGAGTCGGTCAAAGCCGTTTCGGAGCTCTATATTCCCGTCTCGGCCGAAATCATCGAGGTAAACGACGATCTCGGATCAGCGCCCGAGAAAATTAATGAAGATCCGTACGGCGCGGGATGGATGATCCGCATTCGTTTGCTCAACAAGAACGAAACAGCTGATCTCATGTCCGCTGAGGAATACGACGAGTACACCAGCGAAGAAAAAGAGTAGCCGCCCATAGATGAGATACATCCCGAACTCGCAAGCGGACCGCCAACGGATGCTGGCCGAGATTGGCGTCGATTCGATGGAACAGCTTTTCTCCGGCATTCCCGAAAAATTGCGGCTTCGCCGGTTTCTGGACCTTCCGAGAGCTCTCAGCGAGCCGGAACTGTTGGAATACTTTCGGAAAAGAGCGTCCAAAAATGAAATCGATCCGGCGCTGTTTATTGGTGCCGGCATTTATCGGCATTACATCCCCATCATCATCGATGCATTGATATCGCGATCAGAGTTCTATACCGCATACACGCCCTATCAGGCAGAAATCGCCCAGGGCACCTTGCAGGCAATCTTCGAGTTTCAAACCTACATCGCGCAGTTGACCGGAATGGACGTCGCCAACGCCTCCCTTTATGACGGCAGTACGGGTCTCGCAGAAGCCGTGCTGATGGGCCAGCGCATCACTCGCAAACACAAGTTTCTGGTAGCCCGGACGGTTCATCCGGAGTACCTAGCTGTCGTGGACACTTACGTAAAAAACCTGGGCATCCAGGTGGAGTTCATCGACTATACGGCTGACGGCCGCCTGGATCTCGAACAGCTGGAGAGAAAACTGGATACCAACACTGCCGCCGTGGTTGTCCAATCACCCAATTTTTTTGGAACAATCGAACGAACGCACGTCATCGCAGAGATTGCGCACAAGCGCGCAGCGCTCTCGATAACGAATATCTGCGAAGCAATTTCTCTGGGCATTCTCAAGCCCGCCGGTGAGGACCACTCGGAGGCGCGAACGGCCGATATCATCGTTGGAGAAGTGCAATCCTTTGGCGTTCCGCCCAGCTTTGGCGGTCCGCATGTGGGCTTTCTTGCCACTCGCGATAAATATGTGCGGCAAATGCCGGGGCGGCTCGTTGGAATGGGAAAAGATTTTTCCGGACGCCGCGGTTTTGTGCTCACGTTATCCACTCGCGAGCAACATATTCGCCGCGAGAAAGCCACATCGAACATCTGTACGAACCAATCGCTTTGCGCACTGATGGCGACAATCTACCTCGCAACCGTCGGCCCAAAAGGTCTGCGTGAGATCTGCGAGCACAATGTTTTGAAAACTGAATACGCGGTGACCCAGATTCGACAGCGCACGAAACATCGAGTTCTCTTCGCCGCTCCGCGATTCAACGAGTTCGTGGTGCAGCCGGCTGACAGTCGCCAGTTTCCCGGACTGCCCCTCTCGCGCTTCTACCCGGAACTCGGCAACGCCCGTCTCCTCTGCGTCACGGAGATCAACTCTCGCGAGCAAATCGACGCCATGGTCAGAAGCCTCGCTTCATGAGCAAGCCAGAACGCACGTCAACACACTTCTCAATGAACGAGTCGCTGCTATTCGAAGAGGGTTCGCCTGGGCGTTGCGCCTTCGATCTTCCTCAATTGGACGTGCCACGTAAAGAGATGAGCGAACTGATGGATCCGGAGCTCTTGCGAAGTGAGATCCCCGGCATGCCCGAGCTGAGTGAGGTCGATGTGATCCGTCATTTCACTCGGCTTTCATCCTGGAACTACCACATTGACCTCGGCTTGTATCCGCTAGGCTCCTGCACAATGAAGTACAACCCGAAGATCAACGAAAGGATGGCGCGGCTGGAAGGTTTTGCGCTCGCGCATCCATATTTGCCGGGCGAGATGATCCAGGGAGCCCTGGAAGTGCAAAAGACGCTGGAGAATTGCCTCGCGCAAATCAGCGGTATGGATGCGGTGACCCTGCAGCCTGCGGCAGGCGCTCATGGGGAATTGACAGGCATCCTGATGGTTCGCGCTTATCATCAGTCGCGGGGGAATCCGCGAAAGAAGATTCTCATCCCCGACTCCGCTCACGGCACCAATCCCGCGAGCGCAGCCATCGCGGGTTACGTCGTGGAAAGCGTTCCTTCAAACAATCGCGGCACTATCGACAGCGGCGAACTACGAAAACTCGTGAACGACGACGTGGCTGCGATCATGATTACGAATCCCAACACTCTGGGTATTTTTGAAAGTGAGATTGCCGGCATTGCGGAGTCTGTTCATGCGCATGGTGCGCTTGTGTATATGGATGGCGCGAACCTGAATGCGATGATGGGGATAACGCGGCCCGGAGATTTCGGCATCGACGTCCTTCATATCAACCTGCATAAGACCTTCACGACTCCCCACGGCGGAGGGGGACCGGGATCGGGGCCTGTCGCGGTAAAGAAAGTTCTCGAGCCGTTTCTGCCTTATCCGGTTATCCAGAGCAATGCCAACGGCAGCTACAGCTTCAACTACGACCGTCCGCACTCCATCGGGAAGGTCAAGGCGTACAACGGCCAGTTTGGCATGCACGTGCGCGCGCTGTGCTACATCCTTGCTAATGGAGCGGAGGGGTTGAAAGAAGTCTCTGAAGTGGCGGTCCTCAATGCAAACTACATCCGTTCGAAGTTGAAGGACGCCTATGCGCTGGCGTATGACTCGCCGTCGCTGCACGAGGTCGTCTTTTCAGACCGCCTCCAGGCCCGAAAGGACGTACACGTTTGGGACATTGCAAAGCGGCTTATGGACTACGGCTTCCATCCCCCGACAGTCTCGTTTCCTCTTATCGTTCCCGGCGCTATCATGATCGAACCCACAGAAACCGAAAGCAAACAAGAGCTAGACGCCTTTATTGAGGCCATGCTCGCGATCGAGAAAGAAGCAGAACAAAATCCGGAGCTCGTTAAGTCCGCCCCCCATACGACGCGGGTTGGCCGCATCGACGAGGCCGCGGCAGCCCGAAAACCGGTTCTCCGCTGGCGCGCAGGAGGATGAGATTATCCCCATTGTAGCGGCGGTCTATGACCGCCGGCGATGTTCGGATCACCGAGAAAACTCCAACGCGTAAACTTCTCCCTGGAATTCCCATATGTCGGCACTAGCAACAAGGCCGGCACGCACGGGATTATGCCTGACGTATTCCCACTTTTGTACGTACGCTTCATCGCTTCGCAGAACGTGATCAAAGAAACCTTTTTGCCAATGGGGAGAAGCGATGTTGTTTGAGCGGAGGCACTTTGAAAGCGTGTTTTTAAGCGACTTGACCCAAACGGAGACACTTATGGCTTCGGCTGAGAAGGCCGCGAAAAGATGTATATGATCCGGCATAAGGACATATTGGCCAACAGTGACGCCGTGGTGAATGGCGTTTTTGCCGAAATCTTTAAAAGCGGTGTGTACCAAATCGTTTGCAAACAGGCGCTTTCGATCGTGTGACACTAAGGTCAAGTAGTAGACAGGACAATCCTTATACGTCCACGCAAGCCGCTTCAATCTCATGCCTTGACATCGCCGGCGGTCATAGACCGCCGCTACAGTTAAAGCCGCGCGAGCGGGCAAATCGTCACTGTCCCTCGACCCAGATCTCGCCGTCTTCAAAAAATTCTTTTTTCCAGATAGGAACGACTTTCTTGAGTTTATCGATCGCGTAATGGCAGGCGTCAAAGGCGGCACGGCGGTGGGCGGATGTGACGATTACGGCGACGCTAGTCTCACCGATATCGAGATGCCCGAGACGGTGGATCATGGCGATTGAATCGATGTCCCACGCCTGCCGGACGAAAATGCCGATCTCTTCGAGCTTTTTCAGAGCCATTGTTTCGTATGCCTCATAGACGAGATGCAGCGTGCGTTTTCCTTTTGAGTTGTTCCGGACAACACCTTCGAATACACAGACCGCGCCGTCTTCTCCCCGCAGAAGCTGCCGCGAGATATTTTGCGCGTCAATGACATCGCGCGTGATCTGGTACAGTTCGCCCAAGCGGCTAATGATCAGCGGGACGGAATCCACTTCACCGCCGCTGACCGGTGGGAAAATGGCCAGCTCATCGCCTTCATGAATCGGAGTACGCTGATCGACGTATTCTTCGTTGATCGCCGTAAGTACCACCGGTCGATAGTCTCTTATGCGCGGGTAACTGGCTTCGAGTTCGGTCAGTACGTCTTCAATCGTCGCACCATGCGGTAGGTCGAGCTGCAATTGCCGCGAGCCGACAATATCTTTCAGGGAGGCGAAAAACAGGAGTTTGACCTGCATTTGGTTGGATGTTAACACAGATGTTAGACTGCACCTTCGGATGAAAGCGGCACACGTTCTTCTGCTCGGCTCTCTCGTCCTCTCCGCCTGCACTTCAGCGCGCCTTTCTCATGATGAAGCGCGAAAGAAGATTGCCGAGATCGGCCGATCGAATCTGGTGCCCGACGCCATTGAAATCCGCCGCATTGTTTCCCAAAGCGAGACACAAGCTATCGCTGAAGCGACAATTACGCTGGCGTTTCAATTTAAACGCGACACCCCCAACGCAGAATGGCGAATTCAAGCTGTCCGGCTCGGCGATCGCGACTGGATCAGTCTGGATGAGCTACTCGCCGGCATCAATGAAGGCCGCCGCCGCACGACGACAGATGCGATGCAGAAAGTGGCGGATGCCGTCGAGAAGTACCGGAGTACGAACGGAGCCCTTCCCAACGCACGCGATATTGTCGGTCTGACAGACATTCTTCACCCTCAGTACATGAACGAACTCGTCCGTGAAGACGGCTGGGGAAAACCGATCATTTACGAGGTCACCGGACCTTCGACTTTCCGGCTCCTTTCCCAAGGGGCTGACGGCCTACCCGGGACTCGCGACGATATTGTCGTTACCTCAGGCTCGACAGACCAGTGATATAATCAGCGGCCTGATGAGAGCCACGAAGGTTGCGGAAACTAGCCTGCCCACGCCATTCGGCAGATTCAGGCTCTTCGGTTTTCAATCCGAAAACAAGTCCGAAAACGTGCTTGCGCTCGTCATGGGTACTCCCAATTCGGACGACGCGGCGCTCGTGCGCATCCATTCTCAATGCCTGACCGGCGACGTTTTCGGATCCGAGCGATGTGATTGTGGCGATCAACTTCATTTCGCACTGAGTACGATCGCGGAACGCGGCAGTGGTTTGTTGATTTATCAGTTGCAGGAAGGCCGCGGCATCGGCTTGATGAACAAACTACTCGCGTATGAGCTTCAGGATTCCGGCCGCGACACCGTAGAAGCCAATCAGCATCTTGGATTCGAAGCCGACCATAGGAATTACGACTTATGCACCGGTGTGCTCGGTCACTTCGGGATCACGCGGGTGCGGCTGATGACCAATAATCCTCAAAAGTTCGATGCGCTCGAAGCGGCCGGCATCCGCGTCGTCGAGCGCGTTCCGATTGAGATTCCTCCATCCGACGGCACCAAAAAATATCTCAAGACAAAGAAAGCCAAGTTGGGACACCTGCTCTCGAAAGTGTGACATTCCCCTTCTCTGCGCGGAGGGGCTTTGCACAAAAAGTGCATGATGTCGGGCTCCCCGCTGTAGCGGCGGTCTATGACCGCCGACAATCCAGCAATTTGCGAGATCGCCGGCGGTCCGCGAAGCGCAAGCGCGAAGGCGCGCAGCCTCAACGATAGACCGCCGCTACGGTGGCCATTCTCGACTTTCTGTGCAAAGCCGCGCGGAGGGAATGTTTACTTTCGCCTCAACTGTTCTGCGATCGCCGCACATTCTCGAACGAGATCTCTATAATCGACATTCGTTTCCTGCCCGCCTATGAATGTAGCCCGGATGTTGTGCCGCGATGCGGAATACACCATCGCAGCGATGGGATCGTACACCGGCTGCACGGCCGGATCCGTGAGATCGACCACAACGAAATCGGCGCGCTTGCCGGTATCGAGGCTTCCCAAAAATTGAGATAAACCCAAGCATTCTGCGCCACCGAGGGTCGCCATACGAAATGCCGACTGCGCATCTAGAGCATCGATACTCTGCCTCCGAGCGCGCTGTTGAAAAATGGCGGCGCGCATCTCTTCGAACGTGTCGACGACATTATTGCTGGCGACGCTATCCGTACCGAGTCCGATTGCGATTCCGGTATCGCAAATCTCCGGCACTCGCGCGACGCCGTGTGCGAACTTTGCATTCGATTTCGGACAATGCACAAACGCCGGCCGTTTGCTTCGAAGAATCTCGAAATCCGAGTCTTCTAGATCGATAGCATGAACAAGAAGCATCTCCGGCCGGACTAATCCCAACCCATCGATGAAGGCGAGCGGGCTGCAGCCTGCCGGAAGCAATGGAATGCCTCGCTCGGTCCATCTTTCCGCAAAGGCTCCCGTCCCCCATCTCACAAACATTCCCTCATCCTCCGACTCTGCAATATGGGTGGTCATGCGAAGATTCTCTGCGTTGGCAAACCGGTTCACCAGGCAGAACAGTTTTGCCGACACCGTATACGGTGCATGTGGTGAAACGCCGACACGAAGAGTATCGGTTTGAGCGGGGCGATAAGTATCGATCTTCTTCTTCAAATCGGCGAGCGCTTGGTCCGCCTGAGTTTCGGCGGGACCGAAGACTTCTTGAAATGCAATGCCCTGCAATCCAAATTCTCGCATCGCTTGCCAGGCCGTGCCGAGGTCCATCACTTCACCGAGACATGTGACTCCAGCCCGAATCATCTCAACGCAACCCAAACGCGCGGACGCCAGCATTTCATCGCGACCGAGGTGCTGGTATTTGACGTGAGTCAGTTTAGGGATCCATTCCGAAAATCGGAGATCCTCAAGAAAGCCACGAAGAATAGTGAGTTCGAGATGCGAATGCGCATTGACGAAACCAGGGATGATGGCACAGCCGCGGAAGGTTCGGACATTCCGACCCTCAACGGCAGGGCAGGAAACAATCTTACCGTTGTCTACCGCGATCGAGCCGTTGCGGATGGGCGGCGAGGAGACCGGGCAGATCCAGTCCGCTTCATAAATCGTCATGCGGGGAAGACCTGGGAACGCCCAGTCAAGCGTTCGATGAGATCCTCTTTAATCGAATATCCGATACCGGGGCGGTTACTCTGGGTAATTTGCCCATTCGCGGAGACCTCGACGGGAGGATCGATGATGTCCTCCGGCCAATAACGCTTACTGGCCGAGACATCGCCTGGCAGCGAAAAATTCTCAAGGCTGGAAAGAGCGACGTTATGAGCGCGGCCGATGCCCGATTCGAGCATGCCCCCACACCAAACCGCAATACCGTGATCCCGGCAGACGTCATGCACGCGCCGCGCTTCCCTGTGCCCGCCCACACGCCCAAGTTTGATATTGATGATTTTGCAGGCGCCGATCTTTATTGCTTTCCGGGCATCCTCAGCGGAGTGGATCGATTCATCGAGACAAATCGGCGTTCCAATGTGCCGCTGAAGCTCGGCATGGTCAATGATGTCTTCGTGATGCAGAGGCTGCTCGAACATCAGCACGTTGTATCGGTCCATTTTTTTGAAGGTCTCAATGTCGGCCAATGTGTAGGCGGAATTTGCATCGCCCATGAGCCCGATATCGGGGAATGCGGCCCGCACCTCGCGGATGGCTTCCACGTCCCAGCCGGGTTTGATCTTAATCTTGATCCGGCGATAACCCGCCTTTAACTCCGTATCGATCTTCGCCACTAACTTGTCGATCGAAGGGTGAATGCCGATGGAAACACCGCAATCGATGCTTTCGTGTGATCCGCCAAGCATTTTCCAAAGAGGCACGTTTTTGATCTTCGCTTCGAGATCCCATATGGCGGTTTCCAAGCCGGCTTTAGCCATATTGTGTCCGCGTATGCCCCGCACGAGCGAATCGAAATCACGGGCCTCTCGAATCTCCTTCCCGGCAACTTGCGGCACAATAAAATCCCGCAGAACGTGCCACGCCGTCTCCCAAGTTTCATAGCTGTAGAATGGACCTTCCGCAGCCGTGACCTCGCCCCACCCGGTATTCGTTCCATCGGTGACTTTCACGAGAATGATGTGGCGGTCTTGTGTCGAGCCGAAGCTGGTTTCGAAAGGATAAAGCAGCCGCATTCGCAGCTCGCGCAGTTCAATCTGCTTGATAAACACGCGCTGCTCCGGGAATAAAGAGATATTCACTCCATTCGTCTTTCCGCTCGAAACCGGCGACGAAATAATCCTCTGTAAAATTCTTCAAGAACTGCTCGCGCACACGCTGCTGTAGGTCCTGAGCCGATTTAAGGCTTTGTTTTTTGAGAGCCTGAATGTCGGCGGGAATGAACACCCGACGGATGTCCCCCGCGATTTCAATCCGGGGCTTATCCAGCCACCATTCGGCAATCACGCGATCACTGTCGAGTCCTTTCTGTAGGGCCGAGGTCGTCGTGCCATACAAATTAACGTAGTAGCGACGGACAATGGCGCCCAATTTTCGAACGTTGAGATGCGCGTTCTTCGACTCGAGAGGATCGTACGTCCACTCGATGAGGTGGATCCCGCGCTTGAGCGCATGGTCGCGTTGGCTGAGCTTCAGTTCCGGACCAATTCCGGAATTCCAGTGACTGCGCGATATCGCCAACATATGCGAGCGCCAGTAGACCCTTCCATCTCGTACTGCCGGTGTCGCATTCACAAATCCGACGAATCGGTCTCCATCGAACGCGCCAAGGACGAGACCACCGATATGGATATTCGTCACGAAGTAGCGGGCGGGCATGATGTCGATATCGGCCGATCCCCAGGTTTCGCGCTGCAGATCGACACACGCCTGGAACTCGGCGATCTCGTTAAGCGGCCGAATCGTCATGTGGAAATTGTTTCGGATTTGGCTTTTTGCCAGAGTGCTTCCATCTCTCCCAGCGACGCCTGTTCCAGAGTCTTTCCTTGCTTCGCCAACTCGCCTTCCATGTATTGAAACCGGGCCTTGAACTTTCGATTCGCGCGCTTGAGCGCAGATTCGGAATCGATTTTCAAATAACGCGCGATATTGACGATGACGAAAAGCATGTCGCCGATTTCGTCCTCTAGGCGTTCGCGGCGGACTGTGTCACCACCTGCGGAGATCACCTCTTTTAGCTCAGCGACTTCTTCCTGAAGCTTTTCGAAAATCCCTTCCACATCAGGCCAGTCAAAACCAACGCGAGCGGCGCGTGAAGAGAGTTGGTGCGCCTCGTGAATCGCGGGCAGTTTGCTGGGAATGCCTGCGAGGAGGGATCGCTGGTCCGGGATCCGGCTTTTAAGTTTTTGGGCTTTCTCTTGCGCTTTGATGGCTTCCCAATTCTTGATGACTTCTTCCGCCGTGGAAGCCGATTCCTCGCCAAAGACGTGCGGATGACGGCGGACCAGTTTGTCCGAAATTTTGTCGATCACCGTATTTATGTCGAAGTGTCCGGCTTCTTTTCCCAGACACGCGTGGAACACCACGTGGAGGAGAAGATCGCCCAGCTCTTCGGACACGCCTTCAAAGTCGCCGTTTTCAATGGCCTCCAGCACCTCATACACTTCTTCAACCAACATCGGCTTTAACGAGTTGAAGTCTTGTTGCTTGTCCCATGGGCAACCATTCGGTCCGCGCAAGGTTTTCATAATCTCGACCAGCCGTTCGAATTTTTCGCCGGTGCCTTTGGGTGGCCGCGTCATAGCCCGATTATATCGTGTTAAATTCATAGCCTCATGAAAGTCGCTACGTCACTAGCCGATGCCGACATCTCGCGCCCTACAATCGTCAGCATTGGCAATTTTGATGGCCTTCACCTCGGCCATCAGGAAATCCTGAAAACGGTTACGCGGCGGTCCAAAGAACTTGGCCTGCGCTCGCTCGCCATGACGTTTTCGCCACACCCGGTTCGTTTTCTCGCGCCGGGCCGGCCGCTGCGCTTGATTAGCACGCTCGAACAAAAGCTCCGTCTAATCGAAAACGCCGGAATCGATATCGTGTTTGTGGCGGAGTTCGATGCGACTTTTTCTCGGTTGTCGCCTGAAGAATTCATTGAGACATATTTGATTCAAGGATTCAAAGCACGTTCGGTGTGCGTTGGCGGCAATTTTAATTTTGGCTATCGTGGAAGCGGCACGATAAACACGCTTCGAAAATTTCGAAAGTATTTTGAAATCATCGAAGTGCCGCCCGTCCGCGTACGGGGGACTCTGGTCAGCAGCTCGGCCATTCGGCAACTCGTGTCCGACGGTGCTGTAGCGCGCGCATGCCGTCTTCTAGGGCGATGGATCGAAATTGAAGGCAGGATGGTTCCCGGGGCGGGGCGCGGCCGGAGAATGCATACACCGACGCTCAATATGGAGTCTGAAAACGAACTGATTCCAAAGATCGGTGTTTACGTTTCGCGGATTTCGCTGGATGGAGGCCCATTCATGGATGCCGTGACGAACGTCGGCGTTCGTCCCACATTCAACGAGTCGAATCTCACGGTCGAAACATTCGTTCTGAACACAACTCCGTCTTCGGCTGCCGGCCAGGCCCGTTTGCAGTTCTTACATCGCCTGAGAGATGAGATCAAATTTCCTTCACCGGAGGCGCTTCAACAGCAGATTGCTTGTGACGTGACCCGCGCCGAAAAATTCTTTCGAATTCTCGTCTCTCCCTCTCGGAGAGGCCGGCCGCCCGCGAAGCGCGAGCCCGATAGGGCGAAGCCTCAAGGCGCGAAGCGCGAGCCCGATAGGGCGAAGCCTCAAGGCGCGAAGCGCGAGCCCGATAGGGCGAAGCCTCAAGGAAAGTCGGCCGGGTGAGGGTCTCCATGCCGGATAACGCCATCACAATCGAAATTTACTCCCGCCCCGATTGCCACCTCTGCGAGGAAGCCAAAGAAGCCATCGACCGGGTTCGTCTCCGGTTTCCGTTCGTAGTTCGCATCATCAATATCGAAACCGATCCGACGCTTGAGAAAACCTACGGGGAGCAAGTTCCCGTCGTGTTCATCAACGGAAAAAAGGCTTTCAAGTATTTCGTGGACGAAGCGGAACTGGAGAGTAGGGTAAGGAAACTATGGAAACCATCGATATCCTGACCGTCGCCGCCCATCCGGATGACATCGAACTGACGTGCTCGGGTACGCTGATGAAAATGCTCGATTCCGGGTATTCCGTAGGCATTCTGGACCTCACCCAGGGCGAGATGGGAACGCGCGGTACCCCCGAAATTCGCGCCAAGGAGGCTGAAGCCGCTCGGGCGGTGATCGGTGCGCGCTTTCGCGAACGGCTGAATTTTGGCGATTCGCGTCTCACCGCTTCGATTGAGAATCGCTTCGCACTGGCTGAAAAGATCCGCACAGCCCGGCCGAAAACGGTCATCCTGCCGTATTGGGAGGGCCGCCACCCTGATCATTACACAGCCGCTACCCTTGGCTATGAGGCTTGTTACGCCGCAGGTCTCAAACAGCTCCCGATCCCGGGAGAGCCGCACCGTCCGAAGAAAATTCTATATGCTTCCATGTACTGGGAGGTTCGGCCCTCGTTTGTCGTTGATGTCAGCCCCTACTTCGAACGCAAGATACGGGCAATTAACTGTTTTGCTTCACAATTTGCGGGTGATCTCCGTGATATTACAGAGCTTTACCCGGCCTGGGGAAAGCTCATCGACCAGATCACAACCCAATGCAAATACTTTGGTCATCTGATCGGCGTCAATTATGCCGAACCGTTTGTCCTGAAGGAATTGATGGCGGTCGAGGATATCGTCACAATGCCGGTTTCCTCCCTCTGAGGGACCGAATGGGCAATAACGTGCTTTGTAAAATATGATGCGACCATTAAAAACACTGCCTCCAATCGAGAATTCGGCCGTCAAAGCTCTTGACACATCTTGGGGTGGTATTTACGATGAACCTAGTTTGCCTGGGAGAAACCGCATGATTCATAAGGTTGCCCGAACAGGGCTTGTGCTTTTTCTGGCTATCGTGGTCGCGACTCCTTTCCCGCTGCTGGCCCAAAACGACAGCAGCAATCAGACCAAGACCTCGAGCAAGGATGAGGACAAGGACAAATCCAAATCTAAGTCGAAAAGCAAAAAGAAAAATTCCGATGTGGAAAACATCGGTAACCGGAACATCAACAAGGGCAGTATTAATTTCTTCTCGCTCGAGAAAGAAATTCAGATGGGCCGCCAGCTTGCTGCCGAGATCGAGCGTCAGGTGAAGCTCGTTGAAGATCCGACAATCAACGAGTACGTCAACCGCGTCGGACAAAACATCGTTAGAAACTCCGATGCGAAAGTTCCGTTCACGATCAAGGTTGTGGAGTCGGATGAGATCAACGCCTTCGCCCTACCCGGTGGTTTCTTCTATGTAAACAGCGGCTTGATTCTTGCCGCAGACGATGAATCCGAGTTAGCCGCGGTGATGGCCCACGAGATCGCGCACGTTGCCGCTCGGCACGGAACAAAACAGGCGTCAAAGGCGGAACTTATCAATTTCGCTTCAATTCCGCTGATTTTCATGGGTGGAGTTGGCGGGTTCGCTCTTCGCCAGGCTGCGGGATTCCTCATCCCGTTGCAATTCCTCCAATTCTCGCGCGGCGATGAGGCCGAGGCCGATTACCTCGGACTGCAATATCTGTATAAGACCGGCTACGATCCGGGCGCGGCAGTCAGCTTCTTCGAGAAACTCCAGGCGAAGGAAAGCGCAAAACCCGGAAGCGTCTCGAAGATGTTCAGTACGCATCCGCCCACCGGCGACCGCATCGAGATGACGAAGAAGAATATCGAACAGATTCTTCCGGATAAGGAACAGTACGTCGTCACAACGTCCGAATTCAACAAGGTCAGAACGCTCTTGGCCCAACTCGAGAATCGCCGGCCCTCACAAGAGGATGCTAATAAACCCAGCTTACGGCGCAAGACTCAGCGGCCGGATGTCAATGGCGATGACGATAAAGGCGGCAATCCGAAGGATACGAGTTCGCGAAACAAAAAAGATAAAGACAAAGATAAGGACGCGAAGGCGGATTCCACCAAGCCGGACGACAAAGAGCCTGCCGACGACGATCGGCCGAAGTTGAAGCGGCGCGATTAACGCGCATTCACGAATACACCATCAAATCGGGGCGTTGTTCATCAACACCCCGATTTTTTTGTCCTCGAAACTCGTGTATGATTTTCTTTTGTCCTCGGGGTCGTAGTTCAGTTGGCTAGAACGCCGGCCTGTCACGCCGGAGGTCGCGAGTTCGAGTCTCGTCGGCCCCGTTTTTACAACTACATTTTATTCCTTGCGTGGGTGGTACCGCGTTGCCTCCTAAGTTGCACCCTCTCGACTACCGGGGCGGAACCGGAGCTGCAGTTTCTGATGCTGGTTCTTTTCTGATTCGTTGAAAACGGAGTAAACCCAATGTTGGATAAAGGCGAAACCACTCAGATGCTCCTCAAGTTGATAGACGCGTGTACAGAATGTAGGCAAATCTTCCATGCCGAGTCCAGCGCATGGACTAACGCTGTTCAAAGGCACACTATAGAGAAGGTCCAGCAGAAGCTGGATCAATTCGGTATCGAACTCCGTAGTGAAATCCGCCGCCTTGGCGACCACGACGATCTGGGTATATTCCCCTTCGAAACTCTTCGGAGATATTCGGGAGACGTGGCCTTCGGTCGCGTGCTTGATCGCTACCAGCAAGCTCTCAACAGCCGACTCACTCCGCATTCGAGAGCAATGCTTAAACGGCAATATTCCGATCTTCGTCAGGCATACCAGGAGCTCGATTCGGTACAGGGAGCGGCTTGAAACGGAGCCTCAAAGGATATCTAAGGCTTTTCCGACAATTTCATACGTGTAGTGCAAATCGTCTTGCCGAATAACATAGGGCGGGACTATGTAAACGACATTGCCGAGAGGGCGAAGCAAAACGCCATGTTCGATGAAGAAGTTGTACAGCCGCGAGCGAACACTCGAAACATATCCGGGGTCGCCGGTACGAAGCTCAATTGCGGAGATCGTTCCGAGCATCCGCGCGTCCACGACAGTTGGATGTTGCCGGAAATCGGCAAGGCGCGCTTCATGGATGCGCTCGATGGCCGTGATCCGCTCGAACACGGGCTCGGTCTCAAAGATCTTTAGAGTCGCGTTTGCGGCGGCACAACCCAGCGGATTTCCTGAATACGAATGCCCGTGGAAGAACGTACGCGATCGATCGGTGCTATGGAAAGCACTGTAGATCTCACTGCGGCACACCGTTACGGCAAAGGGTAAGAACCCCCCGGTCAATCCCTTCGATATACACATGAGGTCCGGCGTAATGCCGGCGTGTTCGCAAGCAAACATCCGGCCCGTACGTCCCAATCCCGTGAAGACCTCATCTGCAATGAGCAACACGCTATGTTCGGCGCACAATTGTTGAAAGCGTTTGAGCTCGCTCGCCGGATACATCTTCATGCCTCCGGCTCCTTGGACGAGAGGCTCAACGATCATAGCTGCGATTTCATCTTCTCTTTTGGAAACCAACTCCTCGAGCTCCGCGGCGTTGCGAACACGAAAAACAGGCAGGCGCAGAACTTCGAATGCCGCGGTGAATGGCGAATCCGCGCTGACCGACATCGCGCCGATCGTGTCGCCATGATAAGCGTGCTCCAGCGCGACGATTCGATGCTTTTTCGTCTGCCCCTGGTTGTACCAGTACTGGATGGCGATCTTCAAAGCCGCCTCGACCGCCGTTGACCCATTATCCGAGTAAAAGACCCGATCGAGTTCGGCCGGCAATATACGCGCAAGCCGCTCAGCGAGCTCTTCAGCAGCTTCGTGCGTGAAGCCAGCAAATATCACATGCTCCAACTTGCAGGCTTGCGCCGCGATTGCTGCGGCAATTAGTGGATGGCCATGGCCGTGAAGGTTGACCCACCACGACGAGATCCCATCGATCAAACGCCGGCCATCCCGTGTATACAGGTAAGCGCCTTTGCCTTGATCGATGGGAATCGGCGGAGGCTCAGTGGCCTCTTGCGTGTACGGGTGCCAAATTTTCATAGGAACGCATTCTTGTCGAATCGGTTTTCGAACACGGACTGCAGGATGTGCCGGTCGATTTTATCGAGCCGAGGAATCCAGCCGATCACAGGGACATCCCCATACCGCTCGATCGCGAGACGATTCTCCTGGTTCTCTCTTCCGATCATCACCACACCGCGCAAAGTAAGCTTCGCCTGGCGAATCGCCGACAGTGTAAGAAGCGTATGATTAATCGTGCCTAACGCGGTACGACACGCGATGATTACTGGAGCCTCAAGTCGGCGCATGAGATCCAACATGAATGCGCTCTCATTAATGGGAACGAAAACGCCGCCCGCGCCCTCAATTACCATCGGATCCACTGAAGCGGGCCGCCGAATGCGCTGGAGGTCGATGACGATTCCCTGCTGCTCGGCGGCTAGATGTGGAGAGACAGGCGGGTCAAACAGATACGTTTCGGGATACGCGTCATCGGCTGTAATGGCTGCCCACCGGATCACGGCTTGCCGATCGGTTCCCTCGCAGGCTCCCGTTTGAATCGGCTTCCAGTATTTTCGACTCAACGCCGCAACGAGGAGTGCGGACAGTAAGGTCTTTCCGACACCAGTGTCCGTCCCCGTTACGAACAGATCCGGGTTCATTCCCGGACGACCTCGGCTTCACGAACTTCGACCAGAGCGTTGAGGAAGGAATCGACGTCGGCTATCGAGAGGTTGGCATTCAGAGAAATCCGTATCCGCGCCGTACCCGGAGGTACGGATGGGGGGCGAATGGCACGAACCGCGAAACCCGATGATAACAGCGCTTCGGCGAAACGTACTGCCGTTTCGTTCGAACCGAGCACGAGGGGAACGATTTGCGAGTCGCTTCGGCCGGCATCAAAGCCCAACACCCTCATTCGTTCGCGTACGTGCCCGCTCAACTCCCCCAACTGCTTTCGCGCAGAATCGGCCTCGGCAGCCAACCTCATGGCCTCCTGAACATGAGCCGCACAGTATGGTGGCAATGCCGTAGTGAAAATGAACGTGCGCGCATGATTAATGAGAAAATCGCGCAGCGTGCGGGAGCCTGCAACAAAGGCGCCCATCGAGGCGAGGGCTTTGCCGCAAGTGTGGACAGTCGCAAACAGGCGATCTGCTCTCCGGATGGGCTTATCGACACCGGTACTATGGGCTTCATCAACGATTAACCAGGCGCCAAACCGTTCACACAACGCCAGAAATTCGTCGAGGGGCGCTCGATCGCCCTCCATGCTGAAGATGCTTTCAACAACAATGAATGTTTCTCCGGAATGGGGCGTCTGCTGCAAGGCGCGTTTCAGGTAATCGATGTCCAGGTGCGGGAATATCGACCTTCGGGCGTGCGAGAGCCGAATACCGTCGACCAGACTTGCGTGATTCGCGGCGTCGGAAAAGACGACATCGTCTGGCTTGAGTATCGAACTGAGCAGTCCGATATTCGCGGCATACCCCGACGGGAAGTAGAGAGCGGCTTCGGCGCCGACAAACCGGGCAAATGCGGTTTCAAGCTGTTCCCAACGTTCATGATTTCCCGACAGCAGCCGTGAGCCAGTCGAGCAGATGCGTTCGTCGTCCTCCAGCGCCCGCAGAATCGCCGCCTTAATCCTCGGGTGCGTCGATAAACCGAGATAGTCATTCGAACTAAGCTGTATGCCGGATGGAATCGTCAGATCCCGCAGTTGATCGGTTGCTCGCAATGCGCGAAGAGCCTCGGCAAGGCGGTCAAGCATGGTGCAATGGCCTAAGATCGAGATCTTCCATCAACGCTTCGTCTTCGCTTCGGGCAGGATTCGGCACCGTCAATAACTTCTCGCCGACGAAAATCGAGTTCGCCCCAGCCATAAAGCAGAGAGCGCTTGCCTCACGGCTCAACGACCGGCGGCCCGCGCTGAGGCGCACGCGAGACGCCGGCATGAGGATTCGAGCTGTCGCGATGGTTCTGACAAGAATAAACGAGTCCAAAGGCTCCGCGTCGCCCAAGGGTGTTCCTTCGACTCGAGCGAGCAGGTTAATGGGGACGCTCTCAGGATGAGGATCCAGTGTAGAGAGTTGGTGAAGAAGCCCGATGCGATCATCGTCCGATTCGCCCATCCCAATAATGCCGCCGCAGCACACCGTGATACCGGCTTTACGCGCGTGTTCGATCGTGCGCAGCCGGTCTTCGTAGGTTCTCGTCGTAATAATTTGCCCATAAAACTCGGGCGATGTGTCGAGATTGTGGTTGTAAGCATGGAGCCCCGCTTCGGCCAAACGCTGCGCCTGCGATTCGTTCAACATGCCGAGCGTGCAGCAGACTTCCAACCCGAGCGACGATACGCCTCGAACCATTTCTAAAATCGCATCGAATTCAGGGCCGTCGTTGACCTGGCGCCATGCGGCACCCATGCAAAACCGAGTCACTCCATGATTCCGAGCGTCTTCGGCGGTTCTTATGACGTGATCGACGGCGAGCAACGGCTGCCTTTCGACTCCAGTTTCATAGTGCGCACTTTGGGGGCAATACGCGCAATCCTCAGGACAACCGCCGGTTTTCACTGACAACAACTGGCAGAGCTGCACTTCGCCCCTCGGAAAATATTGGCGGTGCACTGCTTGCGCGGCAAATACGGCATCGAGTAGAGGCTTCGTGTATATTGCCCGGACGTCGTCTCTTGTCCAGTTGTGTTTTAGGCCGTTCGTCTGCATGACGGCATTATAGCTGTCGCGGCGGTCCATGACCGCCGAGGATCTCTAACTTGCTGGACTGTCGGCGCTCATAGAGCGCCGCTACAATCGCTGATTGCGTGATTATAAACGGTCCCGGCCCGCCACGAATTTGGTAAAATAAAGGAGTTGTCATGGCGTTAAGGCGCGAATATGTGCGGCTGCTTTCGGTGAAAGTCGCTGAAGGACTCCAGAAACAGGAAATGATCGCCGTGCCAGAGAATCTGGATCTGGCGGAGCAGCTCTTCCAGGTTATGGACAAGGAAATTAACCTCGAACACCGTATCGACGAGGAAGTTCGCACCCTACTGAATCAGTACCAGGATCAGATGCGTCAAAGCGGGGCGTCTTACCAGGAAATGTTCAAGCTGATCAAGAACAAGCTGGTTAAAGAACGAAAGCTGGTCCTGTAGTCATGCGACTAACCCGAGAAAAGGTCAATCTCCTCTCCCACCAAATAACCGAGAAACTCGCCTCCATCGACGAAGTGGAATTCATAGAGGACCGGAATACGATCCGCCTCGCCGTCGTTGATATCTTCATGAAATGGCTAAAAAAAGAAGAAGAAGTCGATAAGGCCGCCCGGCAGAAGATCGAGAGCCAGAAGCGCACCATTCCGGAAGGCAGCGGGGAATGGGAAATCCTCTATCGTAAGTATTACGACGAGGAAATGCGGAATCTCCTAGAATAGCCGAACGCGGCAATCTACATGGACTGGACCGAAGACGTCAGCGATGCAGCCTAAACGGAACTAGCCACAAAAAAGCACAAGATTCACAACAGGGCTTTGGAGTTTTTTACCTCTTTGTGCCGATTTTTTAGAGCTCGCTGGAGAGGATAACTGCCTCTGCGATTTCTCGCATCGAGCGGCGGGTCTTCATGCTTTGCTGCTGGAGCCGTTTGTAGGCTTCTTCTTCGCTAAGGCTCGCCTGTTTCTGCAGAATGCTTTTTGCGCGTTCAACCAGTTTGCGTGTTTGCAAAGCTTCCTGAGTTTCTTGAACCGCCACATTCAACTTTGTATTTTCGAAAGCGAGCGATACCTGGTCGGCCACAGTCGACAGCAACCGCAGATCTTCGTTTGAGAACGACCTTTCATCGGCGGAATAGACATTTAGCACGCCAATGACGTGGTCCTTCAAGATCATCGGAACGGAGAGCAGGGACCGGATACCTTCTTTGCTGGCGAGCTCGGGATACTGATAGCCTTCCTGCTTCGTTACATCGCGCACCATGAGCGGCGCCTTTTCTTTAACGACGCGGCTGATCAAGCTGTTCCCAATCTTGAGATTGGGCTTCCGCCAGTACTCTTCGCTGGACGCCTTTGCGGCTTTGATTACCAATTCATTTTTTTGAGCATCGACCAGCATGATCGAGCAGACGCGAGCCTGCATCATCTTCGCGATAATGTTGACGATCAGTTGCAGGATTTCTTCCAGATAACGACCTGAAGCGATGATTTGACCAACTTGCGCGAGCGTTGAAATCTGGTTCGACCGCAGGATCGTTTCCTGATAAAGCCGGGCGTTTTCGATGGCACCCCCCACCTGGTGTCCGATGATGGACAAGAGTGTCGTTTCACCGTCGCTGTGCCTGTGTGCTTTACGGTGCTGAACGTTGACAACGCCGATCACCTTGTCGGTCGGCGGGGCAACAATGGGAACAGACAGAAATGCTTCGTACTTGTCCTCGGGCAATGTATGAAAAAGCTTAAACCGGCTGTCCTTACTCGCGTGTCTGGCGATCGCAACAGGCTGAACCTCTCGGGCAACCCAACCGGTAATTCCCTCCCCCACCTTCATAGCGATCTTGCCGATCAAGCGAGGATGCGGATTTTTCGAGGCGCGCAATACCAGATTATCGCCGCCCTCATCCAACAGATATATCAAGCATGCGTCACCGCGCGTGACGTCAATAACAAGATCGACGATCTGTCGCAATACCTGATCCAGATCGAGAGTTGAACTTATGGACTGGCTGATCTGGTGCAGGATCCGCAGCTCCTGGCCCGCGAGATCGAGCGTTTTTTGTATTGTTTCTATTGAATTATCGTGACGAGCCATTGTGGTCTATGTTTTGTCGCGGTTCGTCGTTCAACGAACACACGAGCGGCTTTGAAGTTTCGAAGAGGGTTAGCAGGATGGGCGGTATAGGGCTCGAACCTATGACCTTGCGGGTGTAAACCGCACGCTCTGCCAATTGAGCTAACCGCCCGCACTTCAACCTCCTTGATCTCAACTCCGATCCAAACCTTCGGGGGCCGCTGAGCGATCGCGGAAGAAAGGAAACGGTTGCGGCCACGGCAGCAATCAACGTCAATGTGCGGCAGCACATGGCTGCTAATCGTAAAACTCTGGCGTCTTCTTCAGCTTTGCATTGGCGGTGAAATCGTGTTGGATCCAAAGCTGAGCGCCGGTCTTCTTTAAAAACGCTTCGACGGCTGCTCTCGACGAAGCCGTTTGCGCCGCATTGAATTCCGTCGTGGGAATTTTGCCGAGTTTCCGCTCTTCGGGATAGTGATACAAGTCGCCGCTCAGCACCACAGGACCGGTCTTCGAAAGCTTCAAGAACAACACCTGATGAGCAGGCGAATGGCCGGGTGTGGCTTTTAGGACAACCGTTCCATCGCCGAATACATCGTGATCGTCGTTGGTCACAATCACGGTTTTGCTGTTTCTAAGTGCGCTGTAATTGCCCGGCTCGGTCCGCGGCGAAGGCGGCTCAGAAAACATGATGTCGCGCTCAGGTTTTCGAACCAGCCAAGTCGAGCGTGCGAAAAGGTTCCCATTACCAACGTGGTCCCAATGAAAATGCGAAAACGTCACGTATGTGATGTCCGCGGGCGTGTAGCCGATCTCGGCCAACTGAGCCGTCAAAGGTCTTTGCGACGTTGCGTATCGCAGCTTTCCTGGCCCGCCGCCCGGTTTGAATGCAGAATCCGGAACCGCGCCCGAATCCCAAATCATCGTTCCCTTTGGGTGAGCGACCAAGAAACAAGGTACAGACATATACGTGGTGACGAGTTCTTCTTTCTTCAACTGGTAAGGCGCGGTGTCGGGAATATTTAAGCTGCCGCAGTCAAACACGTACAGACGCACGGATTGGGGCGGCTGCGCGCGACGCTGCTGCGCTGTAATCAATGGCGCTGTTGCCCCGATTATCAGGAGAATCAGATGAAAGACTCGGCGTCCGTTCCTCATCGTAGCCCTCACTGCAAGATCGTGAATACGATTCCCGTTTGAAAATTGGTGCCGCTAGTCCAGCCTCCAAAGTGGAAGCTCATCCGGCTGATTTCAAATTTCCATGCGAGCGATTCCTTGAACGGAATCTCGACGCCACCACCGAATCGCGTTGCAAAGGCGCTTCCGAAGCTGTAGGAGCCGCTCGACTCCGTGAGGTAGCCAAACCCTAGACCGGCCACAGCGTACGGAACCACACGGGAAGCCCGATACATTGCCTTTCCACCAAAGAGATCGGAAATCATCATAATGCCGTTCCCGCCGGTTGCTATGCCGCTGCCAAGACCATAAATTCCCATATAGTTGTTGATCCCGAAATTTCGAGTCAAATTGAAGCCGGTTTCATTGGCAAAGCCGGAATGGTGGCTGGTTGGAAGGGTCGGGCTCGTTCCGAAGCTGGGGTTTCCAAAATCCCAAAAGCTCAGATTGGCATAACCCATGGACGTTTGAACTTTCGGGTAGTCCTCCTGGGCCATCGCGGGGATTGCACACAATAAAACGAACAAAACAACAACGGCGTTCTTCACCATAGAATCTCCTGTTTGCCCTCTCGATGATTGACCACTCGCGCAATCACAAACAAAAAATCGGAGAGCCGATTCAAGTATTCGATCACGTTTGGATTCACTTCGACCTTTTCCGAGAGGCTCACCACGCGGCGTTCGGCGCGCCGGCAAACGGTTCGCGCAACGTGTAACAAGGCTCCGGCGTTGCCACCGCCCGCGAGGATAAATTGACGCAGGGCCGGCAATTCCGTTTCAAAGCGATCGATCGCATTCTCGAGGGCTTCGATACGTTCCTTCCGAATTTGAAACTTCGCGCCGCTCTGATTCTTAAAACCCGGATCCGCAAGCTGCGCACCGACCGAAAACAGATCCTTTTGAATCTCTGCGAGCATAGACGGAAGCTCCGTGTCTTTCAAGAAAGATGCGGCGGCGCCGATGAATGAGTTCAATTCGTCGACATCGCCGTAGGCTTCGACGCGATCATCATGTTTCCGGACCTTCGTGCCGTCAAATAAACGCGTGTCGCCGCGATCGCCGGTTTTCGTATAGATCTTGGCCATTGCCAGCCTGAGACCCTCACCCATTCCTTTTCCCAGAGGGAGAAGGAGCTTCTTCGGGAAGCCAATACCGCTGGAATTCGGAAAGGTGCGTTAGGGTCTTGAGGTCGCGCATGCGGTCCAGGTAGACCTTTCCCATCAAATGGTCGAACTCGTGTTGTACGACACGGGCCGCAAAACCCTCGGCAGTCCACTCGAGCCGGTTTGCATGGCGGTCCAAACCGTCAACGCGAAGTTTTCTCCAGCGCGGAACGCGTCCTCTCAGCTCCGGAATACTGAGGCATCCTTCCCAATCTTCGAGCAATTCTTCATCGAGCACCCTTATGTCGGGGTTAACAAGGACCGTCAGTGGAATATCCCCACGCGGACCGTGGCTCTCAATGACGGCAATGGCGAGCGAGTGGTGGACCTGAGGAGCCGCCAGACCTACGCCGCTGTAGTCGACCATGGTCTCGAGCATGTTATCGATCAGCGTCTGGATTGCCGGGCTCGATAATGCTTCTTTGGTCACACGCTGCGATTCCATTCTGAGGACGGGGTGTCCGAGGCGGCAGACCTTCAAGATGGACATGATTGTTTAGGTGTGTGTCGTTTGAAAGAGCTTCTTGCTAAGAGGATGCTTAAATCCAGCTCGCCGGACATGAATGACTTCCGCCACAATCGCGACCGCGATCTCTTCGGGTAACACGGCGCCAATATCCAAGCCGATCGGCATGTAAACGCGTTCAAGGCGTTCCCGCGGAATACCCTCGGATTCGAGCTGCTCGGCGATCGACCGAATCTTTCGTTTGCTGCCGATCATGCCGATATAGCGTGCATTCGTTTGGACGGCCCATCGCAAGACGTTTTGGTCCTCCTGGTGGCCCCGCGTGACGATGATGATGTAGGTGTTCTCATTAGGAACGACCTCTTCGAACGCTTTCTCGAAGCTGTCGGAGTGAATGGCTTCTGCTTCGGGAAAGCGCTCCGCATTGGCGTAAACAGGACGGTTATCGACAACTGTGGTTCGGAAGCCGGCGATCGTTGCGATTTTGGAGACCTGGGTCGCAATGTGCCCCGCTCCGAAAATGACCATCTTGGCAGTAGGAAGGATGGGTTCAACGAAAATCTCTACCTTACCGCCGCAAATAAGACCGCTTTCGGCCATCGACTCGTCCGTTAGATCGAAGGTCATGATCTTCGATTTTTCGTCGCGCATGACATCCTGCGCTGCCGTCCAGACTTCCGCCTCGACGCAGCCGCCGCCAACCGATCCTAAGATGGAGCCGTCGTCCCGAATCAGCATTTTGGCCGATTGAAAGCTCGGAACCGACCCGCGAATCTGGACGATGGTGGCCAGTACAGCCTTTCGGCCCTGCTGTCGCATTTTCTGGATTTCATCAAAGATATCGATCTCCATAAGGCGCTCAGTCTAACATATTTATTGACTTTGCTCGCACCGCTCCCGTAGACTCCCTGTCTTTTTATGCCCGCGATACAGACACCGAAGTCTGTCCCTGAGCTTCTCAAGCTGATGGCAAGACATGGCAAACGCTCCGTGCTTCTGTCCGGCATCGATCCGGCCGCTGAGCGAACACCCACAGGCAAGGTTGCTATCGATGTAACTGGCGTCGCGCCTCTTCAGGAAATTGAGAAGAAGCGGGATAAAGTTACGATCGGGACCGGCATCAACCTGGGCCGTCTTATGCGCGACGCCGTTGGGGAGAATGGTCTGCTTCGCCTTGCCGCCTCCATTATCGCCAATCCGCTCGTTCGGAATAGAGTTACCCTGGTCGAGGCTCTTCGGCCGGAGTCTCCCTACTTTGATATTACGACCCCACTGGTACTTCTGGAAGCGAAGGTTCGCCTTCAAAGCCCCACGGGCAGGCGTACGCTGCCGATTCGCGATTTTCTGGAAGCAGCCACAAAGGGTTTCAAAAAGGGTGAACTGCCAACAGCGGTGGAGTTCCAGCCGTTGCAGCCGTTGGAAAAGGTCGGGTTCTTTCGGGTCACCAGGCTTAGCGGAAAAGGCACCGTTTCGGCAGCAATTCGGATGAAGCTGATTCGTATCGTATGTCAGGATCCCGAAATCGTCGTTTCGAGCCTCACCCTCATACCCGTGCGCGCCAGGCTCGCGGAAAAGGAAATCGCGGGGAAGCCGGCAAACGAGGAATCGATCAAGAAGGCTTCCGAGATTGCTGCCGAAGAAATTCTAACGCTTGCGAAGAAAGATAGTCCCTACGAACGTAGCTTGATCGAGATTACGGTTGCACGGACATTACGCAGCATCATGGAAGGCGGAATACCCCCATCCTAAATTGCCAGTGGGGTTGAAGTCGCGTGGATTGCCTCAAGCACCTCTTCCGTCGTCAGTAAGCGATCCGAGTGTTTGGCTTTGTCGTAGACCGCGTTGACGCGCTCTTCTGTCGGCTGAATTCCGCGTTTTTCCAGCCAGAAAGTAACGTTGGACCTTCCGCTCATCGGACCGATATCAATGATTTGCTCGAGACCAAACAGGTGTGATGGAACACCGGAATAGACCGTGTTGGCCAGCTCCGTCTCGCCTTTCTTAAAAGCCTTGATGACGGCTGCTGCATGGACGCCCGTGGCTGTGCGAAACGCGTCGGAGCCGAACACCGGATAGCCCGGAGGAATGACGACGCTGCAGGCTCGCGACGCGACGTCGCAATAGTCTTTCAGTTTGATGAGGTCCTGATCGATAACGCCAAGAAGTTTCAAATTGACGAGCATCTGGTCCATCGGTGTGTTGCCGACACGCTCCCCGATCCCCAACGCACACCCGTGAACGACGTCTGCTCCCGCCTGGACGGCAGCGAGGGAGTTGATAACACTAAGCCCGCGATCGTTATGTCCATGCCAACTGATCAGGATTTCTTCGCCGGAAGGCCTCACCACCTCATCAATCACGAATCTCACCAGTGCACGTGCCCCGGCGGGAGTTGCATGCCCGACCGTATCGGTCAGCACGATATGCCGCGCCCCGCAATTGAGCGCCGTCGTATACAGGCGTTTGATGGTCTCCGGAAAAGCCCGCGTTGTATCTTCCGTCACGTACATGACCGGAACGCCGCGCTTGATGCCATATGTGACGGCTTCCTCCGTTCTCCGAAGCAGGTCGTCCATCGTCCAGTTCTCGACGTATTGCCGGATCATGCTGGAGCCGAGGAATGTTGCGGCATCGATCGTGACTCCCGTCTTGTCGGCAATATCCAATATCGGGTCGATATCTTGAAGTGTTGTTCGAGCCGCGCAATTCGGACGGATTTTGAGGCGGCTACGGGCAATCTCTTGCGCGAGGGCCAACGTATCTGCATAGGCGCGCGGGCCGGCCCCAGGCAATCCAATATCGAGCATTTGGATACCCAGCTCTTCCATCAGATGCAGAAGCTGGATTTTGTCTTCGATGGCGGGATCCGAGACCGTGGGCGATTGCAAGCCGTCGCGCAACGTCTCGTCATCCAGCAACACGCGCTTATCAGTCAGCGGTTCGGATTCCCCGATCAGGTTCCAATCGTAGACTAACTTTTGTGGATCTGGCACGGAGCGCCTCCTGTACGGGGGTCACTGACCGCCCGCTGCGGCGTTCATCCCTTGAGGCTGCGCGCTGTCGCGCTTGCGCTTCGCGGAGCGCCGCTTACAGTTCATTTCTTCGCTAAAGCGTATGGACTCTCGTCAACGTAAAGCGTCTTGCATTTTTGGCACCGAAATACGTCTTTGCCCGGTCCCGCGGCCTTTCTGGCCTCCGAATCCAATTCTGTGATTATTTTCAATTTTCCGCCGCAATAGGGGTCTTTAGGGTCGTTGGTGGGTATGTTGCACACGGTCTGGCGGGGTGCTTTGGGTCTCACGTCGTCGATTCTCCTAGAAAAAGATTATAGCGCGGTGGCACTTTAGCCCCACTTCAGCTTGCCTCTCAACACATCGAAGTAGTTTTTGTCGGCAGGTGCCACAAGTTTGACGGCGACGTTGGATTTCTCGACCGTGATCTGATCATTCATCTCCAACTTCAGTCCGACCTGGCCATCCACCGTCAGCCGTACGTCATCCTGGCCGGATCGAAGCATAATTTCGACTTTTACCCCAGGAGGGAGCACGATGGGCCGATTGGTTAACGTATGGGAACAAATAGGAGTGATGATCATCGCGCTCATCGTTGGAAAGATGATCGGTCCGCCCGCGGAAAGGTTGTACGCGGTAGAACCGGTTGGCGTTGCGACAATCAGACCATCGGCACGAAATTTCGAGACGTACTGGCCATCGACGCGGCTTTCGAGCTCAATCATTCGGGACAGCGTCCCCTTGTTGATCACAATGTCGTTCAGGGCGCGGTAGTGGGCCAGCTGCTTGTTCGCGCGTGAGACGTCGATATCCATCATCATCCGATGTTCCGTGATAAATTGGCCGGCAAGCACACGCTCAATGGCGGGATACATCTCTTCGAGCGTGACTTCGGTCAGAAAACCCAGCCCGCCGTGGTTGATCGCGAGGATCGGAATCTGACGATCTCCAAGCAGTCGCGCAGCAGCCAGGAGCGTACCGTCACCGCCGACAACGACCGTCAGTTCCGCCTTCGCTGCCGATTCAGGGTCCAATGAGGCTTCAATGTTTTTGCCTTTGAACCATCGAAGCAGTTCATTGGCAACATGGGCAACCTGCGCCTGCTTGGGCTTGGTGACGACCGCGACTTGGCGAACATTCATGATTTTTTGAAGAACACGAAGAACTCTCGATTCCCTTCCCGCCCCGTGATTGGCGACTCGTGCGACCCTACAAATTGAAGACCGGCGCTCTCGCCGGCTCCCCGAACCTTCTCGATGGCAGTTTGCTGTAACCGGGCGTCCCGCACAATGCCACCTTTCCCGACAAGTTCCCGTCCAACCTCGAACTGCGGCTTGACCAGCGCCAGACAATCACCGCCGGGCTTCAGCACCGCCGGAATTCTGGGCAAAATCATTGTAAGGGAGATGAACGAGGCGTCAATTGTAACGAGATCCACGGCCTCACCGACATCGGCGGCCTCGAGAAATCGCGCATTCAATTCAATGAGCCGGACTCTCGGATCATTGCGAATTTTCCAGTCGAGTTGTTTCACATCGACATCGAGCGCATACACCCGGGCCACCCCGCGCAGGAGCAGAAAATGCGTAAATCCTCCCGTTGACGATCCGATATCAAGGCAAATCTTGCCTTCGACCCGGACGCCAAAGGCGTTGATCGCCCCTTCGAGTTTGATGCCGCCCCGGCTTACATAGGCATACGGCGCTTGCTTGAGACGAATGTTCGCATCCTCGCGCACAGCTATGCCCGACTTGGTGGCGGGCTGTTCGTCGATCAGAACATTTCCGGCCATGATCAGTGCTTGCGCTTTTTCGCGGCTCTCCGCCAGCCCCCGCTCGACAAGCAATCTGTCAATACGCTTCTTCATACGCGGACTGTAGCGGCGGTCTATGACCGCCGGCGATCTCGAAATTGCTGGATTGTCGGCGGTCGTAGACCGCCGCTACAGTAAGACCGTCAATCCGTCCGGCTCTCGAGGTAGTCACAAAATGCAAATAGCAACCGCCCGCGCCCTCTCAAGGGAGACAACGCGCTTCGGGCCTCTTTCATTAGATCATGAGCGATCTCGCGGGATTTTTCGAGGCCGTGCAGGACGGGGTACGTTGCTTTTCCTTCATCGCGATTGCTGCCGTCGGTGGCGTCCAGGATATCGTCAATCACCTGAAATGCGAGACCGATACGCTCGCAGTAGATTCGGATATTTTCGAGATCGGAACCCGAAGCTCCACCGAGATAAGCGCCGATCCAAACACTCGCGCCGATTAGGGCGCCGGTTTTCGATCGATGAATTGCTTCCAGTTCGTCTTCGCTCGCGGGTGTGACTTCCGCCTCAATATCGAGCACTTGTCCCGCGATCATTCCACCGCGAGTACCGGCGGCGCGGCTGAGCGTTGAGATCACTTGCAAGATATGTTCGGCAGGAAAGTCTTTCGAGCGACTCAGCACCTCGAATGCGAGTGTTAGAAGCGCATCACCGGCCAAGATAGCAATCGCTTCACCGAATTGCTTGTGACAAGAAGGTTTTCCGCGGCGGAAATCGTCATCATCCATTGCTGGCAGATCGTCGTGAATCAGGGAATACGAGTGGATCATCTCGATAGAGGACGCAACGGAAAGAACAGCCCTCCAATCTTCTTTATAGCCGGCAAAAGCGGCGAGACACAGGCATGGCCGAATGCGCTTCCCGCCATTAAGCGTGCTGTAGCGCATCGCTTGATGGATCCGCTCGGGAGAGGCCGTCTCGGGAGGAAGCAATTCATTCAATGTGGTATCGATCGCCGGCCGCACTCGATCGAAGAACGCTCGCAGTTCACTGTTCATTTTCCGACTCGAAAGGTACGGCCTGTGGCTGGCCTGAACTGTTCTTCAGCAAAATTTCGACACGCCGCTCTGCCTCCTCAAGTTTCGTATGGCAAAATCGGGAAAGCTTGATCCCCTCCTCGAAAAGTTGCAAAGCGGAATCCAGCGACAGCTCTCCGTTTTCTAACTTTTTGACAATTTCTTCGAGTCTTTTCAGGGAGGTCTCGAAGTCAGGAGTGTCAGACATCCCGAGGATTGTAGTTGACCTGGTACTATAATGAAAAGTCATAGATGAAGGTCTCAGCATCACGATGAAGGTTGTTTTTACTCTCCTATTGGTTGTTCTCCTCACAAGTTGCGCACCTAAGCCCGCACCGGTTTTGGATCATGCAACGGTTATCGCCAAAAATGCGTCGCTGCGATTAAAGAACAGCTCGACTTCGCGCACACTGCGGGTTCTCGATACAGGCGACAAAGTCGACGTGCTGGAGCGGCAGGAGAATTGGTACCGCGTCCGCTATGGAGCGGACGTCGAAGGTTGGATGGAAGAGAGCACGGTCCTGACCAACGGCACGAAAAATCGAATCCAAGGCTTGGTGGCGTCATCGCAAAACCAAGAACCGCAGAACACAGCCGTCCTCAAACAGGCAGCGAACTTCCGGATCGAGCCCGGGAGGTCAACAGCAATCATTCGCAGGCTACAGTCTGGAACAAAGCTCGAAGTTCTCGAACGCGCGACGTTGCCTCGGCCGGGATCACCTTCATCGCACGACGTCTGGCTCAAAGTGCGTCCATCACCTACGGAGATTGGTTGGGTCTTGTCGGGTGCAATCGAGTTCAACATTCCTAGCGATATCGCGCAATACAGCGAAGAATACACGTATGCTACTGTGAAGGTTATCAACCGCGTTCACGATCCGGTCGCAGGTGAAATCAATTGGTACGTCGTCGGTGAACGCCGGCCAAGTCATGATCCCAATGTGGACTTCGAAGGTATACGGGTTTTCACCTGGAACATGAAAAGACATAGATACGAAACCGCGTTTCGCGTGAAAGGCCTGCGAGGCGTTTATCCCCTCGAAATTGGTCAAGACGGAGTCAATCCGATGTTTCGCGTGTATGACCTAGATGAAGACGGCACGACGAAAACGCCCCACGAGTACGTCATGTATGGCGTCATTGTCCGAGCCAAGAAGGCACTCCCCTCCTGAGTTAGGAGTGGAATTTTTTTACCTGGACGCGGAAGAAATCAGGAAAAGATCGGTACAGATTACGACCGCGACCGCGACGCCCATGGCGGAAAGCAGCACCATCAGATTGACATGCGCCAATCCCTCCATGGCGGCGAGAAATAGAAGTAATTTGATTACCAGTTTTCTCATCAAACTTCCTTATCGGCATCCTTGGGGCGATGTTTAGCGTTTTATGAAGGCTCTCGTTAAAGACAAACCGCTCGACAACGCCGATTGGCCGGCGGGCCTGCGCATAGAAGATCGGCAAATTCCTTCGAATCTCGCCACCGATGAGGTTCTCGTCAAAGTTCTTGCTGCCGGAATCTGCGGAACCGATGTCGGCATTTATCACAGTAAGAAATCCATCCGCGATGAGATGCGCAGGGCGCGGCCCTCATCGATCATCATAGGACACGAGTTCGCGGGCCATATTGAAAGAGCCGGACCGGAAGCGCTGGCCCGCCTGGCCGAAATCGTTCAGACGCATGGAGGCCACGATCCCGAAGCCGAGCAATTCGTACGAGGCCGCTCGCCACGCCAGGTAGCCGCCGATTCTTCATTCACTGATTTTCTTCGCAGCCATTACCACGTCTCGGCTGAGATGCACATCACGTGCGGGTGGTGTTATCAATGCCGCATTGGCGACCGTCATGTCTGCCGAAACACGATCATCAAAGGCGTTCACGAAGACGGCGCATTTGCCGAATACGTCAAAGTTCCGGTCTCAAACCTGATTCTGTTTCGAGGAGGCGAGCTGCCCGTCTCAATAATCGCTTTCATGGATGCGCTCGGGAATGCGGTCCACACGATTGAAAGCGCCAACCTCGTTGGACAGCATGTCTTGATTCTCGGATGCGGTGTTCAGGGCCTCATGGCAACCGCAATTGCGCATCGGAGCGGCACGTCGCGCATTTATGTGACCGACGTTTCCAGCGAGTCCCGCGGCATCGCCCATGAGCAGCTGGACAAAAACCGGTTCGCTCTCGCCAGGAAATTCGGCGCTCACGATTGTTTCGATCTTGCGCTCCCGGAGGAACGCGACCGCATGCGGCAGACGATCCTTAGCGACACCGACGGATCGGGTGTCGGAGTTGCATTCGAGATGTCGGGCAGCTACAGCGCCTACCGAGACGCGTTCGACCTGCTCCGCATGGGAGGCACTCTTGTCCTTCTGGGCATCCCCGATGGTGAAATGAAATTGGACTTCGCTCACGATGTCATTTTCAAAGGGCTGACCATACACGGAATTATCGGCAGGCGTCTTTTTGAAACTTGGGAAACGATGCGCAGCATGCTCACATCCGGATTGGCGCAGGTTTTTATGAATAGCGGATTTATCACCGCAGAGATGCCCCTGGACAAATTTGATGACGCAATGGCCCTCATCGGCCGCGGCGAAGCATTTAAGGTGATCTTGAAGCCATGAATTTGAACGACGCTGTGCGAAGCGAGCTCGCCCGGCTCGAGCAAACAAAGACATTCAAAAAAGAAACCATCATCGAGTCCGAACAAGGCGCTATTGTACGCGTGGCCGGCAAAGACGTCGTGATGCTGGCGTCGAATAACTATCTTGGGCTCGCCTCCGATTCTCGAATTAAACAGGCCGCTATCCGCGGCGTGCGCGACTACGGCTACGGTGTCTCTTCCGTGCGGTTCCTTTGCGGCACGCTCACTGTCCACCGGCAGCTCGAAGAAACAATCGCTGCGTTTCTCGGAGTTGACGACGCCATTCTGTTTTCCTCATGTTTTGCCGCGAACGAAGGTTTCTTTGCCGCAATCATCAACGAAAAAATCGGTGCCGAATCCTACCGCGACGTTATCTACAGTGACCGGCTGAACCACGCGAGCATTATCGATGGAACGCGTCTATGCCGCGCTGAGGTCGTCGACAAGAAGATTTATGAACACGCAGACGCCTCCGATTTGCGAAGCAAGCTCGAATCGGATCGGGACGTTCCTTACCGCTTTGGCTTCGTTGCAACCGACGGCGTATTCAGCATGGAAGGCGACATGGCGCCTCTGCCGGCCCTGATCGAGATTTCCAGGAAATACGACCGGATCTTGTTCGTCGATGATTCTCACGCCGTCGGCGTCATTGGCGCGACTGGCCGCGGCACTCCTGAGCAACTGGGTGTCCACGGAACAGTCGACGTGCTCAGCGGCACACTAGGCAAGGCTCTGGGAGGAGCAGCGGGCGGCTACATCGCCGGCAACAAAGATCTCATCGCGTATCTACGGCAAAAATCCCGGCCTTATACATTCTCGAATTCCCTTCCGCCTTCAATCGCTGTCGCAGCGATTGAAGCATTCAAGATACTCGAAGAAGATCCGAGCCTCGTTGAACGTCTCCGGCATAACACCGCATATTTCCGGAAATACATTCAACAGCTCGGCTTCACAATCCTTCAAGGCGAACATCCCATCGTGCCGATCATGCTCGGCGACGCTTCCACTGCAATGGACATGAGCGATGCGCTTCTGGCAGAGGGCGTCTACATCAAGGGTCTTTGGTATCCCGTCGTTCCCAAAGGCGAGGCCCGCCTGCGCGCCCAGATTTCCGCAGCATTCGATGAAGTCACGCTGAACCGCGTCTTAACTGCGTTTGAGAAAGTCGGCAAGCGGCTGAAGGTGATCTAATACTTCATCCGCAAAACGTGTTGGGCTCGGATGATCGAACCGATCGAAATGACTATGTCCGGCACGAACACGATCACTTCCGCCGCATCAGTAATCATTTGGCAAACGGAAACGACGGGCTCGTTAACGAACTTTATTATTGATGCTGTGCAAATGATCGAGTCGAAGGCATCAACGAGGATCGATCAAACGGAAATGGTAATCAATTAGGATTGCCTATCAGCAGGAAGGGCGCCCAGTAATACGGATGAGGATGCTCCTCGCGAACGCACAACATCGCTGATCTCAGACTTTGGCCTTTCGTGCCTCCGGCGGCCAAATAGCCGTAGAAAGACCTCATCAGATTTGCCGTCGTCCGATCATTGACATCCCACAAACTAAGAACCACCGAAGTTGCTCCTGCGTAGAGGAAGCCGCGGATCAAACCCAGCAGCTCGTCACCTGCGACCACATTGCTTAAACCAGTACCGCAGCCGCTCAGGGTAACCAGACTTGCCGAAGTCCGCAGATTATAAATATCGAAAAAATTGAGCGCCGCGTCGTGGAGCTGGAGCGAACTGAACATCGGATTATCCGGCCGAAAGATCGCGTGACTTGCAATGTGGATGATGCCCGCCGATTCCATCTCGCGCGTCAGGCATTCCTTTGTTGCCTCCGGCCCGACGAAACTTCTGGCATCGGGTAAGACGGACCGGATGTTCTCGATTTCTTGCGCGATGAGCGGGGCCGCCTCGTCCGGAACTCCGATCAACAAAGCGCCGGCATTGCTCGGCTGCTTCCGCTCCCTGAACAGCCGGTGGATCGTCGCCGTCGGAGCGTAGCTGACTATGAATCGGTCCCCCAGGTACGCTGTTCCGTCGAAGAGTGCGTGGAACGGAACATAGTGCAACAAATCGAAGGGAACGACGACGAGCGCTCCCGCATCCACGAGAGAGGGCTCTAATGGCCGAATCAGCATTTCATAGAGCTTTTGCAGATGATCCTGAACGTTGGCTAAAGCAACTGCGGGCCGCGCCTTTGCGGCGGCGGGATTGGAGGCAAACGTTGTTAAGTGATACTGCAAGAAACCGAACCGCTTGTTCAGGTTCTCCTTCGAACAAATGTTCTGAACGACTTCAAATCGCTTTCGTGATACACAGAACGCGCTCACGTTGTCGCCAATCATGATGTATTCGATGAGAACAGTGTCTGAAGCAAGTGCTTGCCTTATCTCTTCAAGTGAAGATGCATTCGCTTGCTTCAATGCATCAACGCTGCCGGCTAGCAGATCCACTAGAGTCCGCGACTTGGCTCTTTCCGCCGTCTCGAATGCCTCCGCGAGCATCGCGGGATCTCCTAACCGGAAGTCGGTCTTCATCAGCATCTCGTAGACCGGTACTTTGTCTTTCAGATAATTCAGACGGAGTTCGTCGGCAGCGATGTTCGCTCTAACGTCCTCCAGTTCGTGGATAGCCTGTCGAAACTCTCCGCGCGCCGCCGTCAGATTGCCTTGAGCGGTATGAATTTCTCCGAGCACCGCGTGCAATTGATGTGCAATCCATGGCAACGGTGATTCGTCATGCAGGCGGCCCGCATCGGCGGCATCGTTTGACGCCGTTTCCAACTCCCCCAGCCCCAGGCTGGCGCGAGCGGAAACGATCCGCGCGTAAGCCGCCTTCGGCTTGATGCTTTCTTTCATGAAAGCGTCGTAGGCTTCTCGCGCAATCTCCCGCGTATCCGCGTACAGGCCCATTTGCATCCACATCACCCCCCGATGTAAATCCATCGCCGCCGCCCGTACCGCGTTCCCCTGCGCTTTGAACGTGCTCCTGGCTTGCTCAAACAGCCGTCCCGCCGCTTTATACTCACGAAGCTGGCTATGTGCGATGGCCATCACACCGATGGCTTTGGCCATCTCGAAGGGTTTTTGAATCCCTTCAAAACCTTGATGCGCGGCTTCCGCAAACCGGATCGCATCACGATACATGTTGATCTCAACATAGATTTCGCTTTGGGTGAGATCACAGAGCGAAAGATGCCATTGATCCAGCGGAAGTGCCGTTCGAGTTTCAGCCAAAATGTCCAGGGCTCGAGTGTATTGCCCTTGCGTGTAATGGAGGTACCCGAGGTTGTAGTTGCTCGTCGCCGCTATCCAGGCTTGACCGGTTTTCAACGCCAACATTTTGGACATTCTGAAGTATCGGACAGCTTCACCAACCTGATTCAGATTCCGCACAGCGACGGCATGATTCCAATAAACCATTGCGAGTGACTTGTCGTCACCGATTTCTTCGAGGAGCTTGCCCGCCTCTTGCAGCGCACGAAGCCATTCCTGGAATCTGTCGAGCTGGAAAAAAACTGCGCCCAGATTATTCAGACTCCTTGCGAGCAGTTGCTTTTCGCCAAGGCGCATGAATACCTGGTAACTGATCTCCCCATCGTGTAGCGCGTCGGTATACCGGGTGAGCTGGCGGTAACATTCGACGCGATTCAACCTCACTTTCGCGGCGGATAATTCATCGCCCGCTTCGTTGTACAGCCGAATGGCCTCATCAAAGTAGGACAATGCCTTCGCGTTTTCATTTGTTCTCGCGAGGGTAATCCCCTTCGTAACCGTTGCTCCTGCCTTGATCGCTGGATCATCCAGGCTAGCAGCTAGGACCACACACCAATCGGACAGCCGGTTAGCCGAGTTGAATTCAGCTGAATCCAGGAGGTGGCGTACAGCCAGCATGACGTCGTTTATCAGTCGGTCTGACAATTCGTGGCAGTTTTTCCACACGCGAAGCTCTTCGGCGTTCGATATCTGACAGAGCTCGCGAATCTGATCAAGCACGGCACGGTATTATACAAGACCCCGCTTTTCTGACAGTTATCAACTCCTAGTGGCATCTCACTTTCCGTGCAAGACGTAAAACACCTAAAGCATCCAGGCACTCGGACCGATACGTGCCCTTAGAAAGCTGTCTCGGAAGGAACCGGAGAGCGTGACAGAGGAAAGGAATCCGCCGTGAAGAAAATAGCCGCCCGATGTCTGTTGACGCTGATGCTGGCCGGGCTTAGTTTAACGGTATCAGCGCAGTCATTTTCAATCATCGTTGAAACAACGCCAACCGCAAACATTCATTCAATTGTTGCCGTTCTAGGTGGAACCCTTCTGGATTCGATGGGCGGACATGTTCATTTGGTCTCCGTCCCTGCGATTCCGAGCATCTATCCCGATGGTGTTAAATCCATCGAACCAGATAATGTCCAGATTCCCCCCGGTGAACATGGCGCTGTTTTTGGTGTTAGTTCGTCGAGCAAAGCCGACTTCTACGGTAACCAGCCTGCACTGCAACGAGTCAATCTGCCTAGCGCTTTGCAACATGCCACTGGCCGCAGCATCGTAATCGCAGACATTAATGCAATGGTGGATGTAGGCCACCCTGCGCTTGTCGGACATTTGACAAGTGGGGCTGAGTTTCTCAGCGGCAAATGTAGGAACAGACCCGGCTTAAACGAGTCGGCCGGAGGCTTTCTGGACGAATCAGCCGGAGGTTTCTTGGATGAATCGGCCGGAGGTTTCTTGGATGAATCGGCTGGCGGCTTTCTGGACCAGTCGCGTCTAGCCTCTTTGGATCCAATCACTGCTGCGTTTTTGACACGATCTGGAGCGTCCTTTGTCGATCCATTGACAGCAGCATCTATGGACCGCATGAGTCCGGCTCACGGCCACGGGACAATGGTCGCGGGAATTCTCGCCGCCGTCGCGCCGGATGCGATGATCATGCCGTTGCGGGCGTTTGATGACAAAGGTTGTGGGACAACCTACAACATTGCTAAAGCGATCAAGCACGCGGTCTTTCACGGGGCGCAGGTCATCAACATGAGTTTCGGTATCTCGGGACATTCGCAAATGCTGAAGAAGACCATCGACGAGGCGGTCAAAGCTGGCATTGCCGTGGTCGCATCCGCAGGTAACGGCAACACCGCGGCTCCGCAATATCCTGCTGCTTATCCGGGGGTTCTTGGAGTTGCTGCGACGACCTTGACAGACGCCAAAGCATCTTTCTCGAATTATGGGACGACCGTCTTTGTGGGCGCGCCTGGAGTGAACATCATTTCCGCTTATCCGGGCGGTTATTACGCAGAATTGTCGGGCACTTCTTTCTCTGCCCCGATGGTTGCCGCTGAAGCCGCTTTGGTGCGATCGCTGAAAACGGGGGGCTGGAAGAACTCGATCGCGATGGGTGTGGACAACATTGACGCGGTCAATCCCGCTTACGTGGGTCAGTTGGGAACCGGCCGTATCAATCTGCTGAAAGCCCTACAATAGCTATTCGTCAATTGACGGCAAGGGGATCTCCACCATCTGATCGAGAAGATAGATCTGCAGGCCGTAGGGACCGTTGGGCACTGCGCTAAAAACAAACTCGCCCCACGGGCTTAGGGAGGAAGACATCAAGTGGTCCCCATCAACCACAAGGTCGACCTGAGCGGCTGGGTCTGTAATCGGACCCGACGCCTTATCCAACACCTGTCCTGAAACGGAGACCGTTCGATCGTCGGAACGGCGAAGCAACACGCCTACTTCGACATCAGGGGCTTCAAATGTCAGCTGGCGCGAGGACGCCTTGCCGCTGCGAGTTCCCGCGGGAGCCAGCTGTTTGAAACTGTCGAAGGTCAGGAGAGCCACGACCGCATTTCGAAGCTGCCTCAGACGAGAGGGGTTTCGCCCCAACTGAAGAACCTTCTCCATAACCGACTCGGGAGGCTCATACGACAACTCGCGAGCGCCGAGGCCAGTCGCCACCTGCATCCAATCGAGTCTGCCACGGCAGATAAGGCAGCTCTCCAGGTGGGCCTGTGCTGTGCCGTCCAGTTCGGTGTTCAAGCGAGCACGCTCAAACAAACTAAGCAGCGCAATGTGGTCAATCCGTGACATCATCATATGGCCCTCCACTTGAATTAAGTGGCCGCCGCCCCCGCTAAAAGTATGGATACTTGTTAATGTTCATACCCCAACTCTTCCAACAATTTGCCCAGGCGTTCCAAACAGCGGTCCCGGGTAAAGCCAATCGAATTCGACGATAGGCCCAGGCGCGATGCAATAGCAGCGTAGCCTGGAAACGGATCTTCGAAAAACAACGCCTTGATGACTTGCTGGCATCGCTCCGTCAGCTTCCCGACGCCGATTCGGATCAGTTGTTCCCTGTCCAAACGATCGACCAATTCCCTGCTGGGGTCCTCCGATGCATGGTCGGTCTCGTTGATTTCCACGTCTTCAGGCCGGCTCCGTCGGGTCGCGCTAAATCTGTAACATTTGCGCACGGCGATCCGAACCAGCCACGCTTGAAGACGATCGATGTCGCGCAACGAGTGCAGTTCCTGGAAACAATCCAGCCAAACAGATTGGAAGATCTCCATCGCATCGTCGCGCTGCAATCCCCATTTGAAAGGAATCGAGTAGATCAGCCGGGTATACCGATGAACAAGGACCTCCCAGGCCTCGCTATTGCCGTCCAGACATTCCTGGATCAACTCCGCATCGGTTCGATCACGCACAGCCCGTACACCGTACTGCATCAGGTTAATCGTCCATGATCGGCCGTCCAGCCGTCCAGCCTCAGCACATATCAAAAAAAATCCCCGCGGGTTACCCCGCGGGGGAAGGTGGGATGGTGGAGGAAATCTACATACACTACTATAGACACTTGGTACAGGAAAAAAGTTACACCTTTTTGGAAAAAAAATGCAAGAAATTGTAGCGGCGAAATTGTGGGGTCCTTCCGCCGCCACTAAAGTAGGACTTTAAGGTTTGAACCTAAAGGTCTTGTCCGGAAGCTGCTCGCGATGGATATCATGGCAGTTTTTGCAGCTTTTCTGGAGTTCTCCCGCCGGAGCCTTCGCCGCATCGAGGTTGTTCTCTTTTGCGGCTTTCATGATATCGCCAGCGCGCTGAACGTTCGCCTTAGCAAAATCCACGGCGTCCTGAGCCTTCTGCGCCTTGAAGAAACCTGCAGCTTGCCTGAATAGACCTTGGAGCTTTTCAGCGTCGGCTGCGACATCGGCGGCAACACCAGACATCAGATCCATCCGCAGTTTGTTTGCCGTGGGGCCAACTTCCTTCATGACCGGGGATAGATCTGTGGGCGGTGCCTGCTGCGCCGAGATGGTGATGGCTAGCGCGGCGAGCATGCAAATCCCGATCAGTACGGAAACGTTGCGCATTTCATCCTCCTTAAAGGACTGACACGTGGCAAAGAAACGCCCCCAAATACTATCGAGAAAGGACAGAATCAGTCAACGTTTACTGCAGCCGGACAGTGACTCAGTTTGAAAATTGCGGGGTTTCCCAGCTGTAGCGGCGCTCTTATGAGCGCCGACAGTGGAGCAGTTTAGACATCGCCGGCGGTCATATAGACCGCCGCTACGGATGAAACTGGGTCACCACCCGCAGCCGCGAGCGCTCACGCACTTTTCAGATCCTTGAAAATTTTTGTCAATGCAGGGACAACCTTGAAAAGATCATCAACGATACCGTAATGCGCGACCTTGAAAATCGGCGCCTCGGGGTCCTTGTTGATCGCGACGATGCATCGCGCGGTTTGCATTCCCACCAGGTGTTGGATCGCTCCGGAAATCCCCACGGCGATATACAGCTTCGGAGATACGGTTTGCCCGGAACTGCCGACCTGATATTCGCGCGGCAGCCATTCCGCGTCGACGACGGGACGCGATGCTCCCACCGATCCGCCGATTGCGTCAGCAAGTTCGAAAATCAAATCGAAATTCTCTTTCTGCTTGAGGCCGCGACCACCCGAAACGATGATCGATGCGGAACTCAGATCCGCTTTTCCTTTCTGCACTCCGGTACGTTCCAGAATTTTCCTGCGCGAACTCACCGAATCGGCGGCAACCTTCACGACTTCAGCATTACCTCCGGCTTCTAGGTCGTCTGCGGGAAAGGCTCCGGGTGACGCTGTCGCGAAATACGGAGGTCCTCCGCGGACGGCGGTCTTCATATTCATTTTCGCGTTGAAAATTTGGCGCGTGAGAATCAGGCGATCTCCTTGCTTCTCGTACTCCACGCAACCGGCAATCAAAGGATGGCGCATAGAGACGGCAAGACGCGGCGCGAAATCCATTCCCTGTGTCGTGTGTCCAATCAATACGACGAACGGTTTCTCCTGTTCCAGGATCGGCTTCAATACGCCGACGTAGGAATCCGGAGTGTATTCGGCAAGGTCGGGATGGTCCGCGACCATGACACGATCGATCTTCTTCGTCTTCATTTCATCGGCCAGCGGTTCGACACCGGCTCCCAAAACCACAGCCGTCACGGGCTGGTTAAAGTCGCGGCTGAGCCGTTGCGCAAAAACCAGGAGTTCGGACGTGATTGGTTTGAGTTTGTTGTCCTTGTGCTCGGCTACGACGAAGATCATTAGATCACCTTGGCTTCTTTTCTGAGTTTCTCGACAAGTGCGGCCGTGGCTTCTTCGGCGGTTCCGCCGAGAATTTCGACCTTGCTTTTCTTTTCGGGAATGAGGATCTCCTTCACTTCGTACATCGCTCCGGCCTTACCCACGGCATCGTCCGCCAAGCCGAGATCCGCCGCCGTCCAAACTTTAAAATTTTTCTTTTTGGCGGCCATGATTCCTTTCAGCGAAGCGTAACGAGGCTGATTGATGCCAAATTGGATCGTAAGAACGGCAGGCGCGGGCAACTCAACCGTTTCGTTGATGCCGCCCTCGAGTTCGCGCCGGGCTTTCAAGGATTTGCCACCGGCGGCAGCTTCAACACCGACGACGACGGTAGCGTGCACCCAACCCAAGAATTCGGCCATCATCGTCCCGGTCATTCCGGTTCCGAGATCGTCGGATTGAACTCCTGCCAGGACAAGATCCGCGCCACCATCTTTCTCGATAGCTTTGGCCAATGTTGCCGCTGCGGCGAATTCGTCAGCGCCCTTGAATTTGGGATCCAGCAGGTGAATCGCCCGATCGGCTCCCATCGCCAGGCCGGATCGCAGCACCCGCGCAGCCTCTTCGCCTCCCATCGATAGGACGATAACCTCACCTCCGTGCTTTTCTTTCAAGCGGAGACCTTCCTCGAGGGCATAGTTGTCCGCTTCGCTGGCGACGAACGTCAGATCCTGATCCTTAATCCAGGTTTTCGTCTCGTTAATGATGAGCCTCGATGCGGGATCGGGCACAGGTTTCATGCAGCTGATGATTTTCACGTCTCTCTCCGATTCTATAGCATCCTGTAAGCATGCACCATCCAGGGGGCAAATCCGGCAGCGCGCCACGTCTTGACTGAAGCGTCGCTCGAGACCTCATAGATGGTTTCTACCGCCGTAGCATTTGCATCTTGCATGCTTTGCAGGGCTCGTTGGATGAGTTGGCCGGCGATCCCCTGCCGCCGATACTGTTCGAGAACGTACACAGCGTCGATGACCCCGATTCGGCGCGATTCGACAACAGGGGGGATCGACTCCCACTCGTCAATGCGCCCGATGAGAAACCCAGCGAGATCGGTCTCCTGATCGGCGATGTATCCAATACTCGACGGATCCTCGTAACGGCGCGCCAGCCATTGTGTCATTGCGCTTTCGCAGTCTGGCTTGAGGCGCATATCCGAACGTGCAGCCGTGCGACAGTAGTCTAACCACCTAGAACAAATTCTTAACAGGTCGTGTTTATTCCATTCCCGTATGCTGATTTTCATTGCGAAATTCGAGACAAATTGAGATAAGAGTTATCCGCACTTCTTAATAAGAATAACGTACACGGAAGTCAGGATGACTCCGATGACAAATTTAACGTTCACCGACAGCATGGTGGGACAGCTCAAAACAAAAACAATCTATACAACTCACGACATCAGCCGGCTTCTCCAAGTAAATCCTCGCTCCGTCATCAACTGGATCGAGCAGAACTTGCTGCCGTCGTACCGCACTCCCGGCGGGCACCGCCGCGTCCGGCGCGACGATCTTCTCGCTTTTCTCCGGAAACATCAGATTCCGACTCCAGCCTCGCTGGTTGAAGGGAAATTCAGAATTCTGATCGTCGAGGATGAAGAAGAGGTTGTAACTCTGCTCAAAACGTACCTCCAGCGGCAGGGTGGCTACGAGGTCGCGGCGGCATCAAATGGAATTAACGCTCTAATCGACGTCGGCCGCATCAAACCCGATCTGCTCATTCTGGACGTCATGATTCCCGGCGTTGATGGAATCGAGGTCTGCCGCCGCATTAAAGACGATTCCGCGAACAAGACAGCGATCATCGTCATCAGCGGTAACGCGGAGAGTGAAAAGAAAGTACTTCAGGCGGGAGCTGATGTCTTTATGCCAAAGCCCGTCGATCTAGAAAAGCTCCACGCCGAAGCCCAGCGCCTCCTCCGCGTCTTGTAAGCACGTTTTTCAGTGTGCAATACTCAACGGATGGGCGCCCGTAGCTCAGATGGATAGAGCGACGGACTACGAATCCGTAGGTCAGAGGTTCGAATCCTCTCGGGCGTATTACGTAACAAAAGACTTAAGCCCGGGCTTCAAACCCGGCCTTTCTCATTGTGGGGACCTTTGGGGGGACCACGACCCGTTTTCTATGCTGTCGCGGTGGCCGCGGCCGGCATTTCGTCGAGCCGATCGACAGCTTGCTTGTTGCTGCCCGGTATCAGATGGCCATTGATATCCACGGTTACCTGGATGGAGTGATGCCCCATTTGTTCTTTCACGTACTGCGGTCACCTTGTTGCAGTAACAGCGAAGCAAACAATGCCGAATGTCGTGCGGCGTGATCCGGCGCAGCTTGGCTTTCTCAAGTACCTTCTCAAAGACGCGCCTTCTCCAATTGTTCTGGTCGGGTCGCTGTCCCTCTTCATTGATATCAATCCGGCGAGGCTGATTGTTCTTTGGCGTCTCTATACGTCCGCGAACCCAATTCCTCTGAACTTGAATGAAGCGGCTATTGAAGTCGAGATCCGGCCATTGCGATCCAAACAGCTCACCCAGGCGCATGCCGGTTCTAACGGCACACAGGAACAACGCGTGGGTGTCGTACCCCAATTGGCCGGCCGTATCCAGGGAACCTCCGTGCCTGCGGGCGCTTTGTGATTCCCGGATTACCTAATGCCAATTCCGTCCGCTTCGAGGCTTCGACCTGCTTGGCCTTTTCTTTTGGGCTTTCTTCGCCCCTTACGCCCTTTCCGACAAGCACACCGGTCGTAGCTCTATACCGGCGTCCTCTGAATTCGAATTTGTACCAATAGAACTTCCCGCGTCTGAAAAATCATTGTTTCGCCTTTCCCGGTTTCCGTGTTCTTTTTCCGGCCTGATATTTTGCTTTCACTTCCTCAAGCGAGAAGGTCTCTTCGGAATCACGCTTGACTCGTTCGAGAATCTTTTCCGATTCTGTCAGGTCCATGTGGTCCTCGATCGCTTCCAATATGGCTAGATCATCCATAGGGACAATCGCGGCCACATCCTTACCGCGGCGCGTGAGCACGACGCGCTCTTTGCCGTAAGCAGCGCGATTGAGAATGTCCGCCAGGTCTTTCCGTGCATCAATTACTGCAATCTTGGCCATCGTTTACCTACCTCCTCCGGTAGACCTCGCGCCGATGCCGGATTCTCGTAACCAGAACCATGTGTTCCGCATCATTGACGTGATAAACAATCCGGTAATCTCCAACCCGGACTCGATAGGTCGCATCGTCTAGTCTCTTTGAATCCATGCCGCGGGGGTCTTTCCTGATCTCGTCGAATTTTTCAATGATCCGTTCACGAAGCATTCTCGGCATGCCGGCCAGTTCCTTGCCCGCACTAGCAACAATCCGCACGTCGAAACGTTTCATTAGGTACTAAATGTACGTGAAGTGCCTTAAGTATGTCAATACTCGTGTGGACACCATTTCGTTTGGCAAACCCTCATCACGCCTGAAAACTGCACGACCAAGAGCATGAAGCGGCCACAGCTCAGTCTTCTGATACTGGCGGCGGTGCTGGATTATGCGAGCGGGGCCGGAGCAACCACGATCACGCTCGACATGAACCTCATTTGTTCAACTCAAATGCTTCGTGAATCAATTGCACCGCTCGAGGCGCATCCTTCTGTCGGGCCACAATAGACAGGTTCAGCTCGGAGGACCCTTGTGCGATCATCAAAATGTTGATATTGGCGGAACCCAGAACGCCGAAGGCTCTAGCGGCCACCCCGGGCGCGCCTTTGATGCCTTCGCCGACGAGCGCGATGATCGCGATATCGGAAATGCTTGTGATCCGATCGATGCGCCGGCGTTCGATTTCCTGCTCGAACTCGCGGCGCAATGCCTTGAGGGTGGCATCACCGTCGTTACGGTTGACGACCAGCGAGATGTGCTGTTCAGAGGAGCCTTGCGAAAACATGAGAACACTGATCCGATTTCGCGCCGTGGCGGTGAACACGCGGCCGGCTACTCCGGGCACGCCGATCATTCCTCGGCCTTCGACAGAGACGAGCGTCATGCCAGTGATCGACGTCACGGTTTTTACGCTGTATTGGTGAACCGGAGTTTCGGCGCTGATCAGGGTTCCCGGCACTTCCGGGACGAAGGTGTTTTTGATTCGAATCGGAATATTCTCATCGACCGCCGGCATGATCGTCTGGGGATGCAGGACCTTTGCACCAAAGTAAGACATTTCTGCCGCTTCTTTATATGAAACGCGGTCGAGAACCCGCGCATCCGGTACGATTCGTGGGTCGGCCGTCATCACGCCGTTAACGTCGGTCCAGATCTGGATCTCTTCAGCCTTGATCGAACTCCCGATGATTGACGCCGAATAATCGGAGCCGCCGCGCCCGAGCGTTGTTGTAATCCCCGCAGGCGTCGCGCAAATGAATCCAGTTACGACCGGCACAACGCCCGACTTCGCCATCTTCGAAAGTTTCTGGCAGCGCTTCCTGGTTTCCTCGAAGTCGACAAGCAGGAATTCGGAATCTTCACTGGTGACAATGATCTCACGCGCATCTATGGGCTCCGCTTCGAATCCCATCTCCCGCATGTAGCGCGCGAAAATTGGGACGATCAGCCGTTCCCCGAAAGAACTGATCAAGTCGCGCGAGCGAGAACTCATCTCGCGCAGAAGGGAGACACCTGTGAATACTTTCTGAATCTCTTCCCAAATGGCGCGATGTGTATCTTGCAGTTCGTGAACGACGCTGCGATTCTTGAACAACTCGTTGATGGCCCGATCATGCCGGCTCCGGATTTCCCAAAGTTTGTCGTCCCGCTGTTGTGTCTGGCCCGCGACGGCGGCCTCGCCTGCCTGCAGTAAGGCGTCGGTCACGCCGCCCATTGCGGACACCACAACAACGGGCTTCGATTCGCGCATGGAGTGAACGATGCGCGCAGCTTGATCAATTTGGGGGACCGCTCCTACTGACGTACCTCCAAATTTGATGACGACCATGGAGGTAGCGTAGCAGATTACCTATTCCAGGTCAGCGACACTCCGTAAGTGTGGGTTCGTACATCGAGCAGCGGATTCACATCCGGCTTGATGCGGTTGAAAACCGTGTGGTTGTAACGCTTGTGGATGTCGGGATCCAAATGGTGTTCGAAAACATAGCGCCCGATGAACCAGCCCATCGCGCCGCCGGCAAGAATATCGGACGCGAAATGTTTCCGCGCTGTGAACCGGGACACGCTCACGACGCTGGCAAGGCTGTAGGCGAGAATGGGCGTCACCTTTCCCGATGCATATTCATGAGCGATCAATGACGCAAAGGACCATGTGATAATCGCATGGCCGGATGGGAAGCCGTCATCGCCTTTGAAGAATCGCCCTTTGCCAGCGACGAGACTGGGCCGCTCCCGGCCGGAGGCCAGCTTCAAAAGATTCACAATGATCGTGCTGTCAAGCAACGTTTCGGCGGCCAGCGCGCCGGTCTCGCGAGCCTTGGCGTCGTCCTTCCATTTGCCGTAAAAATAAAAGCCGGCCGCCAACGGACCTGTTGTGTAGCCGGCTCCGATCCGCGAGACGTTTTTGCTGAATGATACTTGAGTTGTGCCATAGCCGATCGAATCGGAGATACGGCGGTCTTCGGTAATTAAAGCCGCTATGCCCAGGCCAAAGATGCCCCACCACTTCCGATCTTCGGGTCTCGTATGAAATGGGCTGGTCCACATCGCCTTCTGATCGCTCAAAATGTTCGTAACGATTTTCCGCGCCGTCGTTTGAGGACTCGCTGTTTCCGAAGGCCGAACGATCTGCGCGGGATTCTGCACGGCCGGCGGCGTGGGCGTTTGATTATCGGTCGGCGTTTGCTGCGGTGCCGGCGTCTCCTGCGCTTTGCTATCGGCGAAGCCTGGCGCCTCTGAAAAGAAAATAATTGCCGTGAAGAGAATAACTAAATTCCGGCGCATAAAAAATAC